>CAYZFR010000120.1:0-12110 GCA_964477875.1 uncultured Myxococcales bacterium | reverse complement strand
CGCTCACCGCGGTTCTGCTGCTGGCGGTCGGCCTGTCGGGGTGCGGCTACCGAGGCATCGACGACACGGTGTTTGGTGCCGCCGCAGAGGAGGCAGGGCGGCCGCCTCGAGATAGCATCCTGGACTTGAGCCAGGGGGAGTTCGGGCTCGCGATGTCGATCTTCGTTCTCTTCGGGATGGGATTCATCGCAGGGCGCTCCTTGGAGCGGCTGCTCGGAGAAGGTCGCCGTGCACTTCCACGCTGAGCACTCTTTGTTCTTCGAGCGCCGCCGACCACTGTCCGTTGCGGCCTCGAGTATCGCGCTCACGTGCTGCGTGCTCGTCCTCAACGCCGGCGCGCGCAATGCCAACCTGTCTCTCATCGTCGCCGGCATCGGCGCGACGCTACTCCTGTTCGCGCGCCCTTGGGGACGACGGAGGATCGAGCCGGCCCTCACGTGGATCCTGACGGTCGTCGTTTTCGCGCTGTTCGGCGCAGCCGCGCTCAGCCTCGACCGAAACGTCATCTTCGAAACGAGCGTCCGGGTCTTGGGTGGCGTGATGTGGGTCCTCTGGCTCGGCACCCAGGTGGACTGGGCATCGCTTCGACAGCTGCTCCTTCGGCTTCGGATTCCCGAAGTCGCCGTGGCCAGCCTCGACCACGCACTCATGCACGGTGTTCTCACTCAGAACGAGTGGGTCCAGCGGCGGGACGCGGCCCGACTTCGCCTGGGGTCGCCGGTCCTGCCCCTGGCCTCCTGGGGACGACTGCTGGGCGAAGGCGCCCTGCATGCATTCGAACGCCTCGAGCATGCCGAGGAGAACGCTCTGCTCCGGAGCGCTTCGCCCCGAGACGACGAGATCGAAGAGGGGGTCCACCTCGATGCCATCGACGTCGAGCGCGGTGGGCACCGGGTGCTCGAACAGCTCGAGGCTCGTCTCGGGAGATCGGAGTTGCTACTCGTATGCGGACCGAGTGGAGCCGGTAAATCGAGCTTGTTGCGCCTGATTGCGGGGCTCGACGGTCCCGCGCAGGGGTCCATGACTCGCCTCGGAAAGCGGGTCTCGCCCGAATCGACGCTCCGCGCCCGGCTCGATGGACGCGTGGCGCTTTTGAGCCAGAACCCAGAACACCACTTCATCGCGAGCACCGTCGTCGAGGATATTGCCTGGGGCCCGCTTCGTCGCGGCATCGAAGCAGGCGAGACGCAACGCCGATCCCGCGAGGTGGCGATGGCGTTGCGCATTGACCATCTGCTGGATCGTCCCTGTCATCAGCTCAGCTTCGGGGAGCAGCGCCGGGTTGCACTCGCGGGTCTTCTGGTCCTCGAACCCGCGTTGCTGCTGCTCGACGAACCCACGGCCGGACTCGACCCCGTCGCCGCCCACGAGCTTCGTCGGCTCGTCGAGGATTCCATTCGCCGAACCGGCGCGGCCTGCATCTGGGCCACCCACGACCTGCACTCGACGCCGCCCGAGGCGACGCGGGTCGTCTTGCTCAAAGACCGACGGATCATCTTCGACGGGTCTGCGGCCAAGGGGCTATCGCAGTCATGGCTCATCCGGGCGGGTCTCGCCGTCTCGTCCGGCCAAGAGGACTCATGCTGAACGCCACATCATTGCGCCGCCCGAACCCCGAGCGGCTTCGACGTATCAACGAGGCCCTGCGCGAAGCGCTGAGGCTCACCGGGATGTTTCAGGAGAACTAGCAAATGGATACACCGCAGAAAGTGCCCGTCACCATACTCACCGGCTTCCTCGGATCGGGCAAGACGACCCTGCTGAACCGGATCTTGAACGAGGAACACGGCAAGCGCATCGCCGTGATCGAGAACGAGTTCGGGGAGGTCGGTATCGATCAGGCGCTCGTCATCAATGCTGACGAAGAGATCTTCGAGATGTCGAATGGCTGCATCTGCTGCACGGTGCGCGGAGACCTGATTCGCGTGCTCGGCAACCTCATGAAGCGCCGGGATAAGTTCGAATATGTGCTGGTCGAAACTACGGGGCTCGCCGATCCGGGTCCGGTTGCTCAGACCTTCTTCGTGGACGATGAGATCCGCGCGGAGTTCGCGCTGGACGGGATCGTCACGCTCGTCGATGCCGCCCACATCGAGCAGCAGCTCGGTCGAAGCGATGAAAGCACGGAGCAGGTCGCGTTCGCGGACGTCCTCGTTCTCAACAAGACAGACCTCGTCAATGGCGAGGCCCTCGACAGGCTCGAAGCTCGGCTCCGAGACATGAACCGAATGGCGCAGGTCGTCCGCAGCGAGCGTGCGGACGTCGCCGTCGATAGGGTGCTCAATCTCGGGGCCTTCGACCTGGACGAGGTGCTCGCGCGTCGTCCCACCTTCCTCGAGCCGGAGTACCCATTCGAATGGACCGGAGTCTACGCCGTCGAGGGTGGACGCTACGAGCTCAGCCTCGACGAGGGTCCCGATCCCGCGATGTCTCTGGTCATCGTACCCCACCAGGGTTCGGATGACTCTGCGCTTCGCGACGGGGCGGAATTGTGTGTAAGGCGGTACGCCGAAGTTCCCGAGGTCATTCGCCCGGGGGACGAAGTCCCCACCGGGAAGCACGTGAGCCTTCAGCTCGACGCAGACGGGCGTAAGTCCTTCTTTGTCGAGGTCGATGGTCCGGCGAGGTTGGGGCTGTATGCCCAACACACCGCCGAGGAGTTCGGTCTCCAGCTGAAGACGGCGGACGGAGCCGCCGCCGGGCTCGAGGTCCAGCGTACCTGGGTTGCACAGCACGAGCATGACGATGAGGTGGGTTCGATCGCGATCGAGGTGGACGGTGACGTGGATCCCAACAAGCTCAACGCCTGGCTGGGTGAGCTGCTCCGTGAGCGGGGGGTGGATATCTTTCGCATGAAAGGCTTCATCAGCCTCGCTGGCGAATCTCGCCGCTTCGTCTTCCAGGGTGTTCATATGCTTTTTGACGGGAGGCCCGACCGCCCCTGGGGAGATTCGCCGCGACGTAATCAGCTCGTATTCATCGGCCGCAACCTCGATGAACAGGGCATGCGCCAGGGATTCGAGGCATGTCTGACCTGACCATCGACCGACCAAAGGGAGTGATTCGCCCCGGCTGGTTCGCGACCGTCGATGACTACGCCATCGATGGGGGCTGGACACCACGCGGTAAGGCTCTGGTCGTCGGTGACGCCACGGGTGGTGTGCATGCGTTCGAAGCCAAGTCGGGCGCGACCCTCTGGTCTCAGCGCGGAGTTCATGAAGGCGGTGTGCTCGCGGTGGCGATGCACCCCGACCAACCCGCCTTCGCGACGGCTGGCCACGACGGCCGAGTCCTGGTCTGGACCGCCGGCGATGGTCAGGTCGGCCAAGAGATCGCAGTCGGAGACGACTGGGCGGAGAACGTTGCTTGGTCGCAAGACGGGCGCTGGCTGGCCGCTACGTGTTCTCGGCGAGTCCATGTATACGACCGGAATGGCGCAGAGGTTTGGCGATCCGAGGATCACCCCAGCACGGTCAGCGCGATCGTGTGGTCCCGCACCGGGCAGCTCGCCACCGCCTGCTACGGTCGGGTTTCGTTCTTCGACGGGCCGACCGGAGAGCTTCAGCAGAAGCTGGAGTGGAAGGGATCTTTGGTGTCGATGGCCCTCAGTCCAGATGGGGACATCGTGGCCTGCGGTAGCCAAGACAACTCGGTGCACTTTTGGCGTCGCTCCACGGAGCAGGACTCCATGATGGCCGGATATCCGGCCAAGCCGGCATCCTTGGCCTTCGATGACACCGGCATGCTCTTGGCCACCGGTGGAGGCGAGATGGTGACGGTGTGGAGTTTCCAGGGAGGTGGTCCCGAAGGTACGGAGCCCGGCATCCTGGAGGTTCACGTTCAGCCGATCACGACCCTCGCCTTTGCCCGTGGCGGTATGCGCCTGGCCTCGGGAGCCCGAGATGGGTGCGTCGTGGTCTGGGCGCTCAGAAAGGACGGACAAGGCATCCCGGCGGGAGTGGCGCTGGTGGCCGATTTGGTCGCCAAAGTATACTGGCGTCCGGATGGTCGCGCGCTCGCGGCGCTGGACCGCCAAGGGGGCGTGACGGCCTGGCGGATCAACCAATGAGCCCGGGGGGCGCCGCGCTGCTTGGCCTCCTCGCCGCTCGCGTTACCAATGAAGCGGCACGTCGACCCATGAGCTCATCGGACAGACTACCCGTAACGGTCCTCTGCGGCTTTCTCGGATCGGGCAAGACCACGTTGCTCCGGCGTTGGCGCCATGATGAGGCCCTCCGGGACGACGCCATCATCGTTCACGACCTGAGCGAATTTGGCGTCGATGTCGAACTTCTTGCGGACGACAACTCGAGACCTGAAGCGGGGCGCCTCGTCGACCGCGTGGCTGCGCTCCACGGCACCCATGCCCACGAGCATCTTCATGTGTCGGTGGGTCGGGCGCTGGATGAGATCGCTGCTCTCGATCGCAATCATCTTGACGAAGACGCTCATCGGCCGAGAGTCGCAGTAGGCAAATGCAATTGGCTTGTATCTTTGTCCCTCCGGGTTCACCGTCGTCGCCGCTCATGACGGCTTCTCAGAGAGATTCGGCGCCGGACCCCTCGTCTTCGCGAGCGGCAGACCCCCACCGCGTGCTCGACATGCGCCCCATCGTGACGCCGGGGCCCTGGGACCGGATCGCCGATGGGTACACCGCGTTCTTGGCCGACGCTCTGTCGCGGTACGCGGCCGACGCGCTGGACCTCTCGGGGCTGGTTCCCGGAGAGCGAGTCCTCGACGTGGCCACCGGCCCGGGAACCCTGGCCAGGCTCGCGGCTCGGATCACGCAGGTGCACGCCCTCGACTTCTCTCAGGCCATGCTCGACGCGCTCGAGCGTCACGCGCGACCCGAGGAGCTCCGCCGTCTCTCGCTCCACTGCGGCGACGGCCAGAACCTCCCTTTCCCAGACGACGCCTTCGACGTGGGCTACTCGATGTTCGGGCTCTTTTTGTTTCCGGACCGGGCGCGCGCCTTGGCCGAGCTAGCCCGGGTGATTCGCCCGGGAGGTCGCGTGGTCGTCGGCAGCTGGCAGGCGCAAGACCAGGTGCCCGCCCTTCGACTGATCTTGGAAGAGCTGCGTCGACACATGCCCAGCGACTTCGAGCCACCTCCCGCTCCCCTATCGCACCCCGCCGCCGTGAAGTCGGAGATGACGGCCGCCGGCTTCGAGGTCGAGGTTCACTCGGTGACCCACGCCATCGAGACGGACAGCCTGGACGCCTTGTGGGAGGGTCTGCGTCGGAGCCATGTCGCCCTCGACATCGCCGAAGCGCAGCTGGACGGACCTCGCTACGCTGAGCTGCTGCAGCGCATTCGGGATCGACTCGAACGAGAGCTCGGGCCCGGCCCACAACGGGTGGCGATGCCGGCTTGGCTGGGCCTCGGACGGCTCCCTCAGATAAGCTCCGCGGTCCGACCTCCGGAGTAAGGAGGGCGAGAACGAAACGTCTCTCGGCTCTCTCGGTCAGCGGCAGAGCGAGCAGGTCAAAGCGCCCCAAAGAGCTCCTCCAGGAAGACGGTCACCGTACCTCCGAGGAACAAGGGCTCTCCGGCCACGAAATGGCGTTGCGGCGTCCGCGGTGCCGGCAGGTTGGGACCGCGGAAGTTGCTCGTGTAGTTGAATTCGGCCTGACGATAGCGAAGGTCGAAGAGGTTTCGTCCCACGATCCCGACGGAGAAGTTCCAAAATCGGACCTCGGCCGAGGCATCGAGGAGATAGAACGGGTCTCCCTGCACGTCGTTGGGGAGGGGTCGGCCGGGCACGAAGGTGAAACCGACGCCGACCTGACCGGTGACGGGTCGCCCCCCGACCGTCCAGTCGAACAAGGCGCCATGCGCCATCACGTCGGCCCGTCCCACCAGCTCCGGGATGTAGGGCAGCCGTTCACCGGTTTCGTCCAGGATGGCGTCCGTCCAGCCGACGTTGAGCAGCGCGTCCAGCCAGCCCCCCACATGGCCCCGGGCAGCGAACAGGACTGCGTTCCGCGTCGAGGGACCCACCAGAATGTTTCGACCGGCGGCCGGCTCGAAGACCAAGTCTTTGTCGATCGCGGCAAAGACGTAGGCGGCCTGCAGCTGAAGCTCTGCACCATCGTCTCGGCTCCCGAGTCGGTAGGTCGCCCCGACCTCGACCTCTTGGGCCACGGCGAAGGGGGCCGTCTCGTTGTCACTGAGCGCCGTGGCGTCCGACGAGCGGGTGCCCTGGCCGTAGCTGACCAAGAAGCTCGCCTTCGAGAACGGCCTGAGTTCGAGCGTCACCCTCGGGCTCAACGCGAAGCCAAAGGCCTGAGCCGATTGATTGTCCACGCGCGGGCCTTCGGTATCCGCCGTGGGTTGGTCGAAGTCGACCACGCCGAAGGAGAACGTATCCAGCCGAAGGCCGCCCCTCACGGCCAACCAGTCGACCGGCCGAAGCTGCGTGCGCGCCCACCCCGCCACGTTGACGACGTCGATCTCTCGGTCGAAGACCACGTCGTATGGGATGGGGGTCGCATCCCGCAGCCGGAACTGCTGGGTCTTTCCGCGGTCGTAGCGAAGGGCCCAGCCCAGGGCGAGCTCCTGAGTTTGTCCGAACGCGCTCGTCGCGAGCTCGTATTTGCCGCGACTGCCCATCGTCATGACGTCGTATCGCTGCTCGTTGCCATCTCCCTGGGGGTCCTGAAGGAATCCGGTGAAGTTCTCCCGCATTCGCATGTCCCTGAGTTGGAAGAAGACGTTGGCGCTGAACTCGGCGTCGGTCGGACCCACGGCGGCGTCGAACGCCGCGAGTAGACGCTTGCTTTCGCCCCCTTGGTTCGGGTCATAGGTATCAAAGAAGCCGATGTCGCCTCGCTCGAAGTCGTCTTGACGCACGACGCCCGCCTGATCCCACCGCGCTCCATAGCCGTACAGCGAGAGCGACCAACGGAGCGCGTCGGTCCCCTCATCGTGGGCGAAGCGTCCGAGGGCCAGACCTCGCTGCGCCGCGCGATTGGGCCCGAACCCATCGGTTCGGAAGAGCTCGAAGGCCGCGAAGGTCTGCTCGGGTAGGTCCTTGGGAGCGACGATGCCGAGAAGTCGGCTCGTCGAAAAGGACCCTTGCAGAAAACTAATCCGAGATCCTCGCTCGGGTACGCCCAGTCGATACTCGGCAGTCCCCGCGAAGGCGAAGTCCCCCTGCTCCGGGTCGAATACACCGTTCGTCACCGACACTTGCTTCACGACCTCGGGCGGGATGAAGAAGATGTCCGCGTACCCGTGGTTGTGGGCGTTGCTCACCTCGTTCAACGGCACCCCATCCACCAAGAACTCGATATCTTGCCCCGTACCGGCTTGAAAACCTCTCAGGAAAGTATCATGCGCATGGCCCTCGCCGCCCACGTTGGTCGTGAGCACGCCGGGTGCGAGCATGAGCTGGCTGGAGGCGTCTCGGCGCGGCACGGCATCGAAGTCCTGAGCATCGACCACGAACTTGGACGCCGGCAGCGCCCGCTTCCGCCGCCGGCCAGAGATGGTGGTCCCGCCGAGGTCATAGCTCCGGGTGCTCGTCTCCGAGAGGGCGGCGCGGAGGAAGCTCGGATCCTCGAGGCCGAGCGGGTCGAGCGGAGGAAGCAGGTCCGAGGATTTCGTCGACGTCTGCGTTTCTCCCTCGGCGGGCGGCGGCTCGGGAGCGGCGAGGAGCAAGCCGAGAATGGCGATCTGACTCAGGGTCATGTCTCGTCGTCTCCGAGGGCGGCGGTGACCTGTGCCTTTAGCGCCCGGAGACCGGGCGAGGTCTCATCCTCGTCGATTCGGTCGAGGAGCGATCGAGCCTCGGACGCTCGCCCGGTGTGGACGAGCGCGAACGCGAGCGCATAGGTCGTGGCCGCATCGAGCGCGTTGACGTCGAGCACGCCACCGAGCGCGGCGGCCCGTTCGAGCTCGCCGGCCTCGACCAGGATCAGGAGCCGTTGAGCTCGTCTCCGGCCGGTATCCTCGACGAAACGGTTTGCGGCCAGGGCGCGCTCCGTCTCTCCAGCGACGCGCCACTGATCCGCTGCCTCATGGGCGTAAGTGCGAGAGCCCGAGCGCAATGGATCGATGAGCCGAGCCGCAGCGTGCGGTCGCCCGAGACGCGCGTAGGTCCAGGCGAGTTGGGCGCGGAGCGCGGTCGTCGAAGGTGCGTCGTCCGAGGCCGACCGGCCGGAGGCCCGCAGGGCGAGCGCCTCCTCGAGCACGGGAGCGGCCTCCTGGACCGCACCGAGATCCGTCAGGACTCGCGCCAGCCAGAGCCGGTCGTCGAGAGGGCGTGGCGTGACCGCGAAGAGCTGCTTCGCTCGCGTTCCGGCCGTGGCCACCGCGCCCAGCGCCAATAGAAGGCTGACTTGCTCTCGGAGCAGACCCGGGTCGGACTCGAACCGGTCGAGCCCAGCCTGGATCTGAGACCAGGCCGAGGTGGCGTTCTCCGTCAGTCGCGTCGCCCGCGCTCGAAGCGTATGGAACTCGGGAAGCCCCGCCGCGAACGGTGCAGCCTCCTCGAGAGCGGATAGACTCTCTCGGTGCCGACCCTGATGGTGCAAAGCCAGCCCCAGATAGAGCCAAGCAGAACCCCGGTCGGGCTCGAGCGATACGACACGCTCCAAGAGGCGCACCGCGCGATCGAAGTCGCGAGCCCGAAGGGCGAGGTAGCCCAAGAGCTGGTCGCGGTCGGCTGGGTCGAGCCGCGCCGACTGGGTCCGGGCGGCGGCGTCCGAAAGACGCCCCTCCTGCGCGAGGCGCAGAATGTCATCGACCGGCGAGGCAAGCAGGGTTGCCATGATCAACACCACGATCATCGCAGCTCGAACCTCAGGGTCTTTCGGGCCCAAACCGGCACGGGGCGACCTCCATCCCGGGCGGGCGCAAAGCGCCAACCGCGAATCGCAGCCGTCGCCGCCTCCTCGAACACCCCCGGCGGCTGAGCCGAGACCACGCGCACGGCTTCGACCTGGCCCGAACGGTCGATGAGGATCCGGAGCACGACATGCCCTTCCGTGCCCTCGGCCTCCGCCTTCGCGGGAAAACGGGGTAGCCGCCGCGAGCGCACTCGGGGTGGTTGTTCGACGGCGTGAGCCTCCCGGGCGGTCTCGTTGCCCCGAGCGTCTTCCGTCCCCGACCCGACGGCCTGCCGAAGCGCGCCGACCTCGGCTTCGAGGGGCCCCACGGAGGGATCCTCGAAGGCAGAGGGCAAGTTGGGCGCGCGCACTTCAGCCCTCGCGGCCGCAGGACGGGCCGATTCCGGAGTCTCGATCGGGCGACGCGGCTCGGGCGGCGGTGGACGCTCGGGAGGCAGAGTGACCGTTGGAAACGGGACGTCGGGCGGTTCGCGTGACGCTCGCCGAGCTTCAGCGGGAGGCGGAGACGCCAAGACGAAGAGGAGGATGGCGTTCACGAAGACCGAGACGACCAACGCGAGCGCCACGTGAAGGGGGCCGAGTCTCACGACGCCTCCCGCACCGCGACCCCCACATGTCGGGCGCCCGCCATGCGACACTGATCGACGACGTCGACGAGTACTTCGGCGTTCACTTGGCGATCGACGACTAGGAGCACTCGGCCGGAGGGGTGGCCGTCGAGGAGGTGCCGCATCCGCACCTCGACCATCCAGCGGGGAACGACCTCGCCTTCGACGGCAACCCGCTGCTCGCGCGTCACGGCGACCCGCAGCGCATGAGCGCCCGCCTCGGCACCGCTCGCCGCACCGGGCCGCTCGATCGGAATCTCGACATCGTCCACGAACGTGGAGCTGACCACGAAGAAGATGAGGAGCAAAAAGGTCATGTCGATGAGCGGGGAGAGGTTGACCGAGCTGTCCTCCTCCCCGCCTAGGCCCCGTCTGGACAGACGTCGACTCATGGTTCGACTCCTGCAGACACACCCGGCGCGACGGTCAGTCTCCGCCGGGCCCGCACCTCGAGCCGCTCCAGCCAGAGGCCGACGCCCAGCCCGAGCAGCGCGATCGCCAAGCCGAGCTCGGTGGTGATCATGGCCACCGAGATCCCGGCGGCGATCTCGGTGGAGGCGTTGGCTCTGCCCAGCGCGGAGAAGGTCTGGATCATGCCGCCGACGGTCCCCAGGAGCCCGAGGAGAGGGGCGACGGCGGTCAGCGTACGCGTCGTTCTGCGAAACAGGCGAAGCCCGGTCAGCCGTCGGTCGAGGTGCATGCGAGCCGGGGCCGAGTCCGGGACGGGGTCACGGTCGTACGTTCGGAGGAGGACGAAGCCGCGCAGGATGAGGCAGGTCCCGAGCGCCACGCCGAGACCGACGAGGACGCCCACGATCGGACCCCCGGCTCGGAAGTACTCCCAAGTCTGCACGAACCGGGTCATCGCGGCGCCTCCGACGATGAGACGAGCGCAGGCAAGTCACGCGCGCACCGCTCGAGGCGATCTGCGATGCGGTCGACCCAACTCGAGAGCGCCCCGTGGATGAAGAGGGTCGGGACGGCGACCAGCAGACCGAGCTCGGTCGTCACCAGAGCCTTCGAGATGCCTCCGGAGAGACGGGTCGCATCGCCCGAGCCGTACACGCTGATGACGTCGAAGGTCTCGATCATCCCCATGACGGTGCCGAGCAGCCCGAGGAGCGGGGAAGCCGCCGCGATTAGCTTGAGCAGAGGGAGTCGCCGTTCGGCTCGAGCCAGCTCTTCGACGAGTGCGCTCTTCGCGAGCTCGGAGCGGTCCGAAGCATCGCGCTCCTGGTGACGGAGAGTCACCCGAGCGATCCGCGCCACGCCCGTAGCCCCGCCTGCGACCACGGCCTCGGCCTCCCGGACCTCGCCCCGGCCGAGCACCTCGACGAGTCGCGTCTCGAGGTCCTCGTCACCGCGTGACGTGACAAAGAGGGCGATGACCCGCTCCAACGCCACGAGAAGGACGAGCAGGCCGAGTCCGATGATCGGAAAGGCGAGCCCGCCTCCGGCCGCGAGGCGGGCTTGCCACCCGGTCTGGGCCCGCTCGTCCTCGGGCTGACCATCGAGCCTCAGGGGCACGACGGGCTCGCCTGACGATCCGAAGAGCGCTCGAACGTCGGCGTTCTCGAGGAGCGCCCACTCGGTGCCTACCCGGCTGAGCGGCCCCGCCACCGACGACGAGGACGACTTCATCCCGAACGCAGCCAGGGACCCGACGAAGAGCATCTCGCCGGACACGGGTTGACCGGAAGGAGCGAAGAACTCGCCCGACGCTCGCCGGACTCGCCGGCTGCGTTCGAGCTGGTCGAGCGCGACCGACAAGAGCGAATCGACGGCCCCCGGCGCACTTTGATCCGTCGGCACCTCGTTGCCCAAGAGTTCTCGCGCCTCCTCGAAGATGGCCGCCAGGGAGCCGGAGGCACCTTCGTCGTCGCGCCGGTCTGCGAGCGCTTCCTCCAGGCGGGACGCCTCGCTTCGAGCCCCCTCGAGCCGCCGGGACAGCTCGCCGATCCGGTCCATTCCGGACTGCTCGACCTCCTCTCGGGCCATTCGAAGATCATCGAGCCGGGTCTCGAGGCTTCGACGCTCGGCCTCGAGGGTCTGCCGTTCGTTCTGGAGCGCCGCTTCGAGCTCGGGCACCGCCACGAGAAGAATGAGCAGCGTCGCCTTCATCGCGAGCTGGCCTCGACCAGGCTTCGGGCGGGCACTTCGAGCCGCCCCGGATCTCGACCGCTGGATAGCGAAGCGAAGACCGACTCGATCGCGGCCTGCTCTCGCGACGAGGCCGCCGGAACCGGGCGATAGCCCTCGCCTTCCACCCGCCGAAGGTACCCCGTGCCGCCTTCGGGGAGGCGAAACAGCAGGGCGACCATCCCGAGTCGCGCGACCTCGACGAGCCGCCGTTCACCATCGATCTCGAGCACCTCTCGGCCGAGGCCCGCGGTCTCGGACAGCCGCAGCTCGTCCCGGACGAGACGCCACAGGCGCACCGTGCCCGGGTCGGGAGGAAGTCGTCCGCTCCGGACATCGGCGCGGAGCTCCGACAGCGCCTCGAGCCGCTCCTCGACGCGGAATGGGAGACCGGTCCGCACCATGGATTCGAGCCGACGGAACGCCTCGAGCAACCCGTCCACGCGAGCCTTCTGGCGATCGATCGCACGTTGTTCCTCACGCTGAGCGTCGGCGTGTCGTTGGCGGGCG
>CAYZFR010000119.1:0-12217 GCA_964477875.1 uncultured Myxococcales bacterium | reverse complement strand
GTCCAGGAGGACCCTGCCTTCGTGGCTCGGGCCGAGGCGGCGGAGCAAGGGAAGGTCGAAGCGGAGCCGCTCCCTCCGAAGCAGCTCACCAAGAAACGTCCCTACGACATGGAGGGCTTCCTGGCCGATAGGTTGGAGGAGGTCAGGGAATTGGAGGAGCTCATGGAGGAGTCCAGGGACGCTATCGACCAGAAATCGCGACGCAGGAATCGCCGCAAAGAAACGCCGGGACTGGGTCTGTGGTGAGCCGACTTGGCTCGTGCTAGCGGGGCGACCATGCGGACAACGATTCTCACGATGCTCATTTGTACCGGGGCGCTCGCCTGCGCCTCGGGTCCCAAGGTGACGAGGACGGCCTCCGGGGCTACCGAGGGCGGGGACCTATCCGGCTACTGGAACGACATCGACGCCGAACTGGTCGCGAAGACCATGACGGGGCAACTCTTGGACAGCCCGTGGGTGGGAGAATTCAGGGAAGAGACGGGCCGCAAGCCGGTGGTGAAGCTGGCCGGCGTGATCAAGCGAACCGATGATCGAAACGTCAACACCCAGTTCTTCGGCAAGCAGCTCGAGAGATTTCTCCTCAACAGCGGCAGGGTCCGGGTGGTGGCGGCGGGGGGCCAGGAAGGGATCAACGTCGACGAGCGGACGCGCCAGTCGCAGCAGGCCTCCGACGAGTCGGCCAAGACCCAGTTCAACGAGCTGGGCGCCGACTTCACGCTCCAAACCGTCATCAACTCCCAGAACGAGACCGACGGTGGCGGGAAAGCCGTGCGCGCCTACCTCGTGAACATGGAGCTTCTCGACGTCGAGACCAACGAGAAGGTCTGGATCGGCGAGCGGAAGATCCGCAAGACGATCAAGCGGGCCAAGACGCGGTTTTGATGAGCCGGCTTCGGCTCATCGCGCTTTGCGTCGGCGGGGTCGGGATTCTCGAGGGCTGCGCCTCCCAGATGGCCATCGTCCGCCAGTATCAGCAGATGCGCCCCGAGCTGCTTCGCGGCGAGTGGGCGGCGGCGGCGACGGAGCTCGAAGGCACCAAGGGTACGGCTTACAAGGTTCGGGACCGGGTGCCCTATCTGCTCAACCTCGGGACCCTCCAGCACTATGCCGGCGAGTACGAAGCCTCGATGCAGAGTCTCATCGAGGCGGAGCAGGAGATGCGAGCCCTCTGGACCAAGTCGGTTTCGGGGGAGGCGAGCCGCTTCTTGGTAAACGAGACGTCGGTCGCTTACGCTGGCGCAGACTTCGAGCGGATCCTCGTCTACCTGTACACGGCGCTCAACCGCGTCGCCCAAGGACGGATCCAGGACGCCCTCGTCGAGGCTCGCCGGGCCGACGAGGAGCTGAAGCGAATGAAGGTCGCCTATCAGGGGGAAGACGGTCTCGGCACCGTCTACACCCAAGACGCATTCATGCTGTGGCTGGTCGGGCTCTTCTACGAGATCGAAGGCAGCTTCGAAGACGCACGTCTGGCCTATTTGGCTGCCGCCGAGGCCTACCGTGAGGTCTACGACCGCTTTGGCACCCAGACACCGAGCTACCTCGCTGAAGACGTCCGGCGTGCGGCTTGGCTGGCCGGTCGAGAGCGGAAGCCGCCCGCCGGGGACAAAGACACGACCGAGTGGTGGGGTGAGGGGTGGGCCGAGCTCATCGTCATCCACGGCAACGGCGAGGCTCCCCAGAAGGTCGAGGAGACCCTCAACGCCCCCACGCTCGACGGCTACCTGGTGCGGGTGGCCCTGCCACGCTTCGTGATCCGGCCTCCGAACGTGAAGCGCGTCCGCGTCGAAGCGGCGGGCCGCGCTGCCTGGGGAGCGGAGGCAGAGCCCGTCAGTCGGATCGCAGCCGCGCAGTTCGAGGCCCAAAAGCCAGCCATCGTGGCCCGGGCCGTCGCCCGGGCTGCCATCAAGTATGCAGCGACGAAGGCGGCACAGCGCGCAGTGGGCGGGGGACGAAAAGCGTCGTCGGAGCGTCGGACGGCGGGAGCTTTGGTAGGGCTGTTGGCCAACATCGCCTTCGCGGCCAACGAGTCGGCCGACCTTCGGGCCTGGACGACCCTCCCCAGCGAATTTCGGGTGGCGCGCCTCTGGCTCCCTCCCGGCACCCATGAGGTCGCGGTTAAATTTTTGGGCCCAGGCGGTGAGGCGGCCGCACCCGGCCGGCGCATGGAGCTGACCTTGGAAGCCCGGGAGCGCAGGGTCGTGAGCGTTCGGAGCATTCAATGAGCTGCGCTCGCGATCACGTGTCGGTCCGGCTGGGTACCTCGGGGTGGACTGAGGCATCATGCTCGGCCGTGAGAGGAGCGATGACCTTGTGCTTCGTCGCCTGCGCGGCCTCGAACGGGCCCATAGGGGATGCCCCCGAATGGGTGGCCCAGGGGAGCGGCGTCCGGCAGGACGTCGCCTACGGCGTCGGCTCCGCAGAAGGCGTCGGCAACCCAGCCCTCGCCCGGAGCGCCGCCGCCACCCGGGCGAGGGCGGAGATCGGTCGGATCCTCCAGACCTACAGCCAGTCGTTGATGAAGGACTTCCAGGCCTCGGATTTCGGGGCCGGTGAGTCGCAGCGCGTGGAGCAGGTCATCCGCTCTTTTTCTGCCACCGTGCAGCGGGGCGTGGAGATCGTGGACTATTGGGTCGCAGGCGACCGGGTCCATGCTCTGGCTCGTCTCGACTTCGATCATGGAAGCTTCGAGGTGAAAGACCCCGAAGTAGCCCGGTGGTGGGCCGCCCGGGCCGACGGGGTGTGGGCGGAGCTGGAGCAGGAGATGAAGCAGATGCGCCGCCCCACCTCCTCGTCCTTGGCGACAGCGATCGAACCGAAGGGTGACTGGGTCGATGGAAGCTGCCCTCCCGGCTTGCTGTGTGGGGTGGGCACGGGGCCCGACCGACCGGGGGCCGACGCCGCCGCGCGGGCCGAGTTGGCTCGTCTTTTCGAGGCCCGAGTTCAGGCGACCCAGGCCTCTTACGAGGAGGCCAACCGGCGTGTCCATTCCACCCTCGGTGAAGACTGGGTCGAAGTGCAGAGAGTCTCGGCCCACTCCTTGGTCTCCTCCGACAAGCTGGTGCGTTTTTCGAAGATCGTGGCCCGGCGAGAGCTCGAGAACGGCCGGCGGGCCGCGCTCGCGGTCATCGACCGGGACCAGGCCGGAAGTGCCCTGCGGGCCGAGATCTCGGCCCTGGACGAGACCATCGAGCGTTCACTCCAGCGGGCCGAAGAAGCCGAGGACGATCTCCATCGCCACCGCGCCCTGCGGACGGCTCTGAACGCCCTCGCCGAGCGTGAGGTCCTGGAGGGCGATCTGATCGTCATCGCAGGGGCCGGCGTGCCCGCCCGGGCGACTCGGGGCCAGATTCTGAATCGCCTCCAGCAGACGGCGGCTAGGCTTCCTTTCCGCGTGGTCGTGACGGGCCCCAGCTCGCGCCGGGTTCGCGGCTGTTTGGAGGACGCGCTCACCGAGCGAGGCTACGAGCTAAAGGGCGACGAAGCGGTGCTCGAAGTCCGGGGCCGAGTCGAGGCGACGGAGGAGGGCAAAGTCGGCGGCCAGTCCATCGTACGGACCCTGCTCGAGCTGACCCTGACCGACCTGGGCACCCGGGATCGTTTTGCGACGGTGCAGGGGACCGAAAAGGCGACCCGCCCGAGCTTCGAGCGCGGCGTAGCCACGGCGGCCTACAAGCTGTGCCGGGACCAGGTTCCCGAGCTGCTGCGCCAGATCGAACAGCGCTTCTGATCCCGGCCCCCTAGTGATTACACTTATTGGCGCGCTACCTTTGCCTCTTCGGCGCCACAGAGCGGCCTTGTTGGGGGTGCCCCCATTGTTTCTCCGAGACGTTCGGGTTTCGAGGTGCTACGGACCGGCCGGGCGAGAAAGCGATCGCTCATGGCTGCCCTCGGTGCTGAGCAGTCCAGACGGAGTCAATCCATGAAGTTGAGAGATGCGCTCTTCCAGACGGCTTTCGCGCGGATGTTCGTCTACAACATCCTTTGGGAGGACGCCGAGGTCGACGAGCGCTTCCTGGGCGTCGACGAGCGTTCCAGCGTTCTGAGCATCAGCGCCGCCGGCTGCGGCGTCGCCGGGCTCGTCAGTCGACGACCGGCCCGGATCGACGCCGTCGACATCAACCGCCACCACCTCTCGCTGTCGGCCCTCAAGGTCACGGCAGCCCAGCGGCTGCGCTCCTACTCCGAGTTCTACGACCTCTTCGGACGAGGCTGGAATCAGGATCCGGAGAAGACGGTCCGGCGCCTGGCCCAATACCTGCCGCCCTGGATGCAGCGTCACTGGAAGCGAAATCATCGGCTCTTCGAGCGCTCGCTCTACCAAGAGGGCCTGACCGCCCGCATGCTGCGCTTCTTCCGAGAACAGACCGGGATCGATGCCAACTGGCTGCGCTGGATCATGGCGCAGCCGGTCGCCGAGCGGAAGCGGGCGATAGACGAGTGGATCTCGCCGGTTCTGGAGCGTCCGATGGTTCGGGCCTTTTTGGAGTCCCCGCTTCAGCTCCTCGCCCTCGGCATCAACTTCGAACAAAAAGAGAAGTACGTGGCCCAGGAAGGCGTGACCGGACTGGCAGCGGCCTTTCGAGAGACGATCCTCAAGCTCGCCGACACCGACCTGGAGACCAACTGGATCGCCTGGTACGTCACCACGGGCGGCTTCGATCACGACAACCCGCAGGCCGTCGCTCCCTATCTGCGGCCGGACCGGCACGAGCGCTCCTTCGGTGCGCCCACCTCGGTCCGCTACCACCTCGGCAACCTGTTCTCTCTGCTCGAAGAGGCGGGCTCGAACACCTGGTCCCACTTCACCTTCTGCGACGCTCCGGACTGGATGAACCGGCAGACCCAGATCAAGCTTCTGGACGAAGTCCGGCGCACGGGGCGCGAGGGCGCGGTGATCCTCATCCGCTCCGTCGAGGAACAGTCGGTGGTCGACAAGGTGGGCTACCAAGAGCGCTTCGTCCGCATGGACGAGGAATCAGACGAAGCGACGCTTCTCGACCGGTCGAAGCTGTACCGGCGGGTCGACTTCTACCGGTTGGCAAGTTGACCGACACGCCTCTGGACAAGGAGGCGCAGCGCGCCTTTCTGGACGGATTCTACGGGTGGGCGGCGCCCATCTACGACGCCACCCGCAAGTACTACCTGCTCGGCCGAGACCGGGCACTCGATCTTCTGCTCGCCAGCTCCTGGAGTCGACTGGTGGAGATCGGCCCCGGGACGGGTCGGAACCTGGTCAAGCTCCACGCGAAGCGGCCCTTTGCCGAGTTGGGTGGTGTGGAGCCGAGCCGCGCGATGATGCGTCGAGCCCGCAATCGCTGCCCCTGGGCCAAGCTGGTCGAGGGCTTTGCCGAGGACGTCGACTTGGGACAGCTCATGAGCGGACCGCCAGACCGCATCTTCTACTCCTACTGCCTCTCCATGGTGAGCGATCCCGTGCTCGCGATCGAGAATGCGCGCCGTCAGCTCGCCCCCGGAGGAAAGGTGGTCGTGGTCGACTTTGGGGACTTGGGCTCGATCTACGAGCCTGCCCGGAGCGCGCTCAAGCGGTGGCTGAACGCTTTCCACGTCGAGCCCCTGGCTCCGAGCGTACTCGAGGTCCACGACGCTCAGCTCACCTTCGGCCCAGGGCGATACTGGGTATACGCCGAGATTCCAGGGTCGGAGTGACTTGGCCTCGCCAACCCTCCTGCGGCTGAGCATCGTGATCGGCGCCCTGGTCGCGGGGTGCGGGTCTTGGCTTCGCTGGGCGCCCCGCTTTGTTCAGGACGAGGAGGTCGAGGTCGCGGCGGCGGTCGCGGTGGCCATCACCTGCTGCGGGGCGCTGGCGTGGGCGGTACGGCCCCGCCAGGCGTCGTGGCTGCGCTGGGGGCTCGCGCCGGCCGCCTGGTTGATCGCGGCTGGCGTATTCTTGGCCGCCAACGCAGGCGCGCCGACCGCTCGATTCGAGTTGATGGGGCCAGTGCTGGAGCTGGCGGGTGGGATGTGCCTGCTCACGGGGTTGCTGGAGGCCGGCTGCGCCCGAGGGCTGAAGCCCCGCCTTCGGCCTCGACCTGGTCCGAAGACCTCGGTTCGAGGCGCCAACGGACGGAGCCGCAAAGCGGCGGAGCTGGTGGCTGGAGACCGCATCCTGCTGCGGGCCGATGCGCCGCTGCCGGTCGACGTGCGGCTACGCGCCGGGCAGGGTTTTGCTGATACCAGCGAGGTCGACGGCCACGGCGCACCGATGAGCGTGGGGCCGGGTTCCGAGCTGATGGCCGGCAGCGTACCCAAGGGCGGGGAGCTCGAGGCTGAGGTCCTCGCGGACCATGGTCATTCGTTTCAGACCATCCGGGCCCGCACCTTGGAGTCGCTCCTTCCCGAGCTGGGGGTCCTCGAGCCCGAGGATCGAGCTCTGGCCTTCGCGCTCTGGGTCCTCGCCCTCGGGATGGGGATCGGGGTCGTCATCTTGACCGCGAAGACGTGGGACCAGGTGGCTTTGGCCGTCGGCGCTTCGTGGCTGGCGGTCCTGCCCGGTCTGGCCTTTTTGGCCGTGAATCGAGGCCGAGAGGCCACCTTGCGGAGCTTCCTGCGCCTGGGCGTCATCGGTGGGAGCAGCGCTGCGCTCCTCGCTCTCGTCCGAGCCCGGCGTTGGCTGGTGGACCCCATGCTGGTCAGCAGCGCGGGGGAGCTGGAGGTCATCGCGCTCGGCAACTTGCCGCCTTCCGAGGGCGCGCGCTGGGCAGCGGCGCTGTACGAAAGCGTGGACGGACTCGAGGGTCCGGTCCTTCGACGCTGGCTGGAGAAGGCCGAGCTCGAGGTTCCCTCGGTGGATGGGGTCCAGGAAGTGGACGGGGTTCGCCGCTGCAAGGTGGAGGGGCACCAGGTCCTGGCCGGGCGTCTCGGTGCATTGGCTCAGCTCGGGCTCGAGCTTCCGTCGGCCCACCAGAAGGCGCTCGACTTCCTTCGGGCCCGGCGAATGTTGGTCGTGGCGGTGGCGACGGAAGGACGGGGGCTTCAGTTCCTGTTGGGCATCAAGCCGCTCGCGGTCGACGACGTCGTTCGTGCGTCGAGGACCCTCGGCGCCAGCCTGATGCCGGTCCTCGATGATGAGGCGATGGAGGCCTTGTCCGGTGCCACCGAGCTTCCGAAGTCGAAGAGGGAGGCTCGAGCTCAGGATGCCACCCTCCTCAGGCAGAGTGGCCCCCGGCCCGCCGTGGGCCAGCGGATCCGGGTCGTCGAAGGACGACTTTTCAGGGTGCCGCCCGGGCGGGCCCCGATCGTGGGCCGGCGGGTGCTCCCTACTTGGGCCGAGCACCTGGGCGGCGCCCGCCGTCAGCTTCGCTTTCAGCGGTGGCTCGGTCTGAGCACCGTGGTGGTGAGCGGACTCGTGTCGCTCAGCCTCGCCTATGCCGGACTCCTCTATCCCTGGGTAGCCGTGGTGGTGGGGGTCGTGGCGCTGAGCTTGTGTGGAAGTCAGGTCACGATCGCTCCGATACGGTCGTCCAACGAGCGCTGAGCAGCCAGGTGAGCGCGAGTAGGGCTACATACAGATGGTCGCCCCCGACGAGGACGCCGGCGACGAGGGCGGTGGTGCCGCCCGCGAGCGCGAGCCAGCGAAGCCAGCCTCGAGCGGGGACCAGCACGACGGCCTGGGCGGCCAGGAAGGGGAGGCCGAAGCCCAGGGTGCGGCGGACCGAGGCGCCGTCCAGTCCGCTCCAATGGTCTCGGACGATGACGAAGAGCACCAAGGCAGCGCCGAGAGCTAGGACGAGCACCGCGCCGGCGGCCGCGTCCTTGGCTTTCTTGGCTAGAGGATGAAGGGCGGGCGCGGCGAGATCGACCACCGCTTCGATGGCGGTGTTGACGAGCTCGGCCCCCAGCACGAGGGCCGCGCAGCCGAGGATGAGCGCCTGACCCGGCGCGTCCAGCTTGGCGCCACTACAGACCAGAAGGACAGCGCTCGCGCAGAGCCAGTGGATCCGCATGTGGCGCTGTTCTCGAAGGGCGAGGCGCACGCCCTCGACGGCAACCCCGAACGCCGTCCTCCAACCTCCCTCCCGCTTCATCGTCGCATCAAGACATACATGGCGCCGGCGCCGCCGTCGTGGGGGCGCGCGGTACAGAAGGCGAGGACGCGCCGCCCGACCTTGCCCCTCTGCAGCCAGGCGGTCAGCGCCTCCTTGAGGACAGGAACCTGGTCCTTCGAGTTCAGGCCCCGTCCATGGACGATGAGGACGCAGCGGTGGCGCTCTTCCCAGCGGTCGAGCAGGAATCGCTGGACTGCCTCCTTGGCGTCGCTCTTGGTCATGCCGTGGAGGTCGAGGTGGGACCGAAAGGAGAACTCGCCCCGTTTGAGCTTCTGGAGCACGCGACGGTCGAGGCCTTCGGCGCAGCCTTCGACGAATTCATCGCCATCTCGAATGTCGAATCGGTGCGAGCCGTCGACGAGCCGTGCCAGCTCGGCCAGAGCTTCGGCTTCTTCGTCGAAGACCGGGAGCTCGTCCACCGAGGGAGGGGGGGGCGCGGCTTGGACCCTGGGGCGGCCGTCGAGCGGTCGCGCGCCTTCGACCGCTTCCAGGAAGAGGGCGGCGTCCTCGTCTTCGGGCTTGGGTCTAGTCGGCGTAGGTGCAGGGGGGCCGCGCCGAGGGGGACGGGGCTGAAGAGCGGCCTCTAGCCGCGCCTTCTGTTCGGCCTTTCGGGCCCGTTTGGTCTCCTTCACCTTGTCCTCGAGCTGGCCCTGCAGGGCGGCGAAGGGGTTGTTGAAGGGTTTGTCGCGGCCAGACCCCACGAGGTCAACGGTACCAAAGGTTAAGGGGTGTGCTGAGAAGTTCGTGACCGAGCCAGGAACGTGAATCGCGTTTCGGAAACAGACAGTTTTCGGCCGCCGTCGTCCTCGCTTGAGCTGGAAATGGGGTCCGAGGTCCAAGCTGGGACGGGTCCAGAACGAAAATGGGACGGAGCGCTTCCGGCTGAAACAGCACAGAAATGTCGATCCGGGTTCGATTTTCGCCCCGACGGTCCGGATTAGGCGTGGTTCCGGTCATTTGGAGCGGCCGCACCTTCTCGGCACGTCTCAACCTCAAACGGGCGCGACCGATAACCACCAGCGATGCCTGAGCGGCGAAACATTCTCATCATCGACGAGGACGGTGCCTTTCGCCGCAACGCGGCTCGCTTCTTGTCCGAGCGGGGCTACGGGGTCATAGAGGCCGAAGGCGCCGACTCCGGGCTCGCCGCCGTCCTCCGCCATCAGCCCGACTTCGTGGTCGTGGACGTACACCTGAAGGTGGCCCCGGGGGTCGAGCTCATCGAGACCATCGCCCAGAGCCCTCGGGCGCCGAAGGTCATCGGCGTGACCTGCTCGGCCCGGGTGCCGGCCGTGGTCTCGGCGGTAAAGGCAGGCGCCATCGACGTGTTGGAGCGTCCGGTCGACGGTGAGCGTTTGGTCAGCATCATCCAAGAGTCTCTGGCCGTTCAAGAGGCCTCCGCCGGCGGCCGGGCTCGGCCCCGACCCGTGTCTTTCGAGGGCAAGCTCGAAGTCGATGTGTTGGTCTCGGAGAGCCCGAGCATGAATGCCTTTCTGGCCGAGCTCGTCCGGCGCGCGCCCTCCGAGCAGTCGTTGGTGGTGGTCGCCGAGCGAGGCTGTCGCGTCGACGCCGTGGCGCGCTTCTTTCACCGTGTCGGCCCCAGGGCCGAAGGGCCGCTGGTGAGCATTCCGCGCGAAGAGGCCGACGAGCGCCTCTTCGGGAGCGCCCGGCGCTCCAGCGCCTTCGCCGATGCCAAGGGAGGCATCGTCTTCGTCGAGTCCATCGACGCCCTCGATCACGCAGCGCAAGAGAGACTGACGAAGCTCATTCAGGGCCTCGCCACGTCCCAGGGTCCCGCCAGCGTGCGCTGGCCGCCGATGGTGATCGGCAGCAGCGCTCCGCTGGCCACACAGGTCTCCGAGCGCCGCGTGCGCCCAGAACTGGCGCGGCAGCTGGAGGCATGCGTGGTCTCGATGCCGCCGCTTCGGGAGCGCCGGGAGGACGTCCCGGTTCTGGTACACCGTGTCGTCTCAGCCATCGAAGCGAAGACTCATCCCCGGACGGTGCGGGTGGACGCTCGGGTCGTCGATGCCTTGGTGGGCCGGGACTGGCCGGGCAACCTCGACGAGCTCGTCTCCACCGTTCGCAATTCAGCTTGCATAAACGATGACGGAGAGCTGTTCCTCGATCTGACGGCGCGGCCGGAGGTCGTGTACCCCGCTGTTCAGGCGGCGCCGGCCCCCGTAGCCCCTCCGCCCGAGCGTCAGGTGCCCGAGCAGCCGGCTGGCTGGCGTCCGACCCTCGACGACGAAGGCATGGTTCAGCCCTACGACGTCTACGAGGCCGAAATCTTTCGTTTCGCCCTCCAAAACAGCGGTGGTTGCGTGTCCCGGGCCGCAGAGCTGCTGGGCGTTGGGCGAGCCACGATGTACCGCAAGATGAGGGCCTACGACATCGAGGTTCCTCCGGTTTCGGAGCGAGCCATCAGTCGCAGCCGGCGCTCTGGCCGCCGCACCTCCGCGCGTTCGTGACTCCCTGGCCGCCTTTTGCTAGGGGCGGCCTCATGAACACCCTCGAGACTCGGAGCAACGGGTCCTTCCCTCCTACCCTCGTCATCCGCAACCGAATCGGAAGCGAGGAGCGGGACGGGCTCCGTACCCTCGAGGCCCGCTCTGCCTGTCACCATGAAGATCTGGTGGCGGTCGCGCCCGCGTCCTCGGCCGATGACGTGAAGGACGCCTGTCGGGCCGCCCAGGAGGCCTACTCGACCTGGTCGGCCGTCCCCGCGCCTGTGCGAGGTGAGATCATCGGCCGCGTCGGGGTCGGCCTTCGGAAGAACAAGGAGCTGCTCAGTCGAGTGGTGTGTCGAGAGATCGGCAAGACCATGCGAGAGGCTCGGGGCGAGGTACAAGAGGCCATCGACACCGCGGCCTTCTTCCAGGCCGAGGGCCGTCGGCTGTATGGCCAGACTGTCCATTCCGAGATGCCCAACAAAGAGCTGTTCACCTATCGGCGTCCGCTGGGGGTGGCGGCCATGATCACGGCCGGCAACTTCCCGATCGCGGTGCCGTCGTGGAAGATCTTGCCCGCCCTGGTGTGCGGCAACACCGTCGTCTGGAAGCCCTCCGAAGATGCGCCGGCCATCGCCTATCTGTTCGCCCGCTTGTTCGGCGACGCGGGTCTGCCGCCGGGAGTGCTGAACCTCGTGTTTGGGACCGGAGCCGAGGCAGGGGCGGCGGTGTTGGAGAACGTGGACACCGGGCTTATCCAGAAGGTCTCGTTCACGGGTTCGACCGAGGTGGGGCGCAAGGTAGGCGAGGTCTGCGGTCGAAACCTCCAGGTGCCGTCCCTGGAACTCGGCGGCAAGAACCCCATGGTCGTCATGCCCGACGCCAACATCGAGGCGGCCATCGAGGGAGCGCTCTTTTCTGGCTACGGCACGGCCGGCCAGCGGTGCACGTCCTTGGGAAACCTGATCCTGGACCGCCGGATCGCGGACGACTTCTTGGACCGGCTGCTGGCGCGGCTGAAGGAGGTTCGAATCGGAAACCCGACCCTGTCCGAGGACGTGCTCTACGGGCCGCTCATCCATCAGCGCTTCCATGAGCGCTTCATGAAGCACTTCGATATAGCTCGGACGACGGGCGCCAAGAATCTGGTCGAGACCGAAGGGCGGATCAGCGCCGGCAATCCTTGGCCTCGCTTCGAGGGCGACCCGTCGACGGGATACTACGTCCATCCCGTGCTCTGGCACGGCGCCTCGCTGTCCGACGCCATCAGCCAAACCGAGGTCTTTGGGCCCACGGTCAACGTGCTCGTGGTGGATGGCTTCGAGGAGGCGCTTAGGGCGGCCAACGGGACCCCCTACGGCCTCAGCTCGTCGATCTACACCCAGGATCCGAGCCTCATCTTTCGCTTCAAGACCGGCATCACAGCCGGGATGACGAGCGTGAACAACACGACTTCAGGGGCCGAGGCGCATCTGCCTTTCGGCGGGAACGGCTGGTCCGGCAACGGCACCCGGGAGTCGGGGATCTGGGTCCTGGACGCCTACACCCGATGGCACTCGGTGAACGAAGACCTGGCTGGCAAGCTCCAGCTCGCCCAGATCGACGTCGACTTCGGCACCGAAGCCCCCAAAGCCACCGACTTCACCCCCCTCCACCCCAACCCCAGCAACCCCACCTGACCCCAGTCCGCCCCCC
>CAYZFR010000118.1:0-12270 GCA_964477875.1 uncultured Myxococcales bacterium | reverse complement strand
ATCGGGCGAAGGGCGGCCGGAATTCTTCAAGGTTTTGCTGACTCAGGGCACTAGTGTTTCCGGAGCTCAGAAGTCGATGACCTGGAGGCCTTGGCGGTCCTTGTCCGACTGTTTTTGGGAGGTGGACTCCAGCTTGAGGACGCCGCGGGGGCACATGTGGGCGCACATGCCGCAGCCGACGCAGGAGGCGCGGGTGAAGGACTGGTTGCTCTGGGCGTAGGAGCGGACGTCGATGCCCATCTCGCAGTAGGTGGAGCAGTTACCACAAGAGATGCACATGTCCTTCTTCACCGCGATGCGGAAGCGAC
The DNA here is from genome assembly GCA_964477875.1 of uncultured Myxococcales bacterium. GTDB lineage: Bacteria > Myxococcota > Kuafuiibacteriia > Kuafuiibacteriales > Kuafuiibacteriaceae > Kuafuiihalomonas. Next base: position 11,962 of record CAYZFR010000118.1, on the reverse strand, counting down.
CGAACTTCTGCGTCACACCCAGCAAGGCAGCCATGGGACAGAAGTTCCGGCACCACACGCGGGGTCCGAAGAGCGGATAGAAGCCCGTCCCCACCACCCCGGCCAGGACCGTCGAGACGACGAGGCCGTACCAGTAGCGCAGCGGCTGGACGAAAGAAGACAGCGCGCTCTGTCCGGTGCCGAACAGGAAGTCCACAAAGACGATGGCGGTCGTGCCGACGGCGACGAGGAGCACGGTGTGGACCGTGACCTGTTCGAAGCGCCAGGACGCGGTCGAGGTCGCGGTCAAGTGCCGCCACGGGTCGCCGAAGGTGTTGGCCAAGCCTCCACAGCCGCACACCCAGGAGCAGTACCAGCGCTTGCCGAGAATCACCGCCAGCACGGGCACCGCGACCAGCGAGCCGAAGAAGCAGTAGGCCGATAGATACAGGGGCAGCTGCGACAAGGTGTCCGGCATCAAGTACTCGAACTTGAGCGGCCAGAGGTACGAGAAGTAGAAGTCTTTCGATCCCGACAGGTGCATGATGAAAGGCACCGAGAAGCCGAGGACGATCTGCACTCCGATGTTGGTCGCGATCCGTAGCTGGTTGTAGCGCGCGTTGCCGTGGTGATAGAGGTAGCGCACGCCGCCGCCAATCATGGCGACGCAGTACAAGAAGCCGTACAGAAACCACTTGTTCCGAAGCCCCATCGCCTTGGCCACGGGGTCGAAGACCGAGGTGAAGTACAGCACCAAGTAAAAGGCGATCACCGACAGCGCGATGGCCACCCCGACCGGGCTTCGGTTGCGCCAACCCTGCCGGAAGGTCTGGAGGAGTCCGTTTTGTCCCTGCTGATCCATGGCGTTCAGGCGTAGTTGAAGACGGTGGGGCCTTCGATCCTGGAGGGGGCGGCGCCCCCGAGTGGCTGCCTCTTCACCGCCTCGGGGATACGGAGCGGCGCTACGAACTCGGTATCGAAGCGCGCTTGCTCCAAGTTGTCGAGCACCCACTCCAAGGTGCGGCGCTGCTTGATCCACTGGTTCAAGAGATCGTGGTCCCAGCGGCGACCCAAGAGGTTGAAGCCGATCACCCGGCCGTCCTGGACCACGATACGGGTCGTGCTCCGCACTTTGCCCTTCTCTTCGAAGTACCAGTTCTGTTCACGCTCGACCTTCATGTTCACGATGCCGGCCGTCGTGTACTCGATGTCCATCAGCTTGGCCGAGTTGTACCAGATGGGTCGCATGTACGTGGCCCGCTCTCCGCACACTCGCCGACCGGCTACCCGCCCCTGGTCGCGTCCGGTGTACCACAGCTGCTCGGGTCGCTGGGAGCCATCGAACCAGGGAACCGATGCACAGTCACCGCAGGCAAAAACGCCTTCCACGTTGGTCTGCAGAGCCTCGCCGACCACGATGCCGCCGCGGCCGTCGAGCTCGATCGGGCCGTCCCTCAGCCATTCGGTGTTGGGCATGACGCCGATCGCGATCACCAGACAGTCGAGATCGATATGCTCGCCCTTTTTGGTGGTCACGCCGCTCAGCACGCCCTCGTCGGCGTGGATCTCAACGATCTCGTCTTCGAGCCGAACGTCGACCCCGTGCTCTCGCATGCGCTCGCTGATCCAGGCCGACTCCCGGGGCTCGATCGCGATGGGCCAAAAGTACTCCTCGCGGATGAAGAACTTCGGCTTCAGCCCTCGGTTTACCATGATCTCGACGGCCTCGATCCCGATCAGACCTCCGCCCACCACCGCTGCTCGCTCGGCCAGACGGCCGCGCTTCGTCGCTGCCACGGGCCGCTCCAGGTACGGCGAGTCGGGGCTCGAGTACGGAACGTGGGCGTCGGGGCGGGGCGGCGGGCCGGCCTTGCTGGGGCCGCCGGTGATCTCCTTTTCGAGCCAGGCCAAGTCTTGGTGGGTGACGAAGTGCCCGATGCCGGCGGCGCTGGAGCCCTCGACGGGGAAGGGTCGCGCTCTCGAGCCGCAGGCGATGATCAGCTGGTCGAAGGGCAGGGCGTCCAGGCCGCCGGCCAGCAAGACCTGCCGGTTCTCGGCATCGATGCCGGTCGCCCGGGCACGAACCCGCTCGATGCCCAAGCGCTCGTATGTGTCCCGCTCCAAGGGCTCGATGCACCGGTGGCTGAGCTGGCCCGAGAAGACCCACATCAATGCCGTCCGGGAGAAGAAGTGGTCCGACTCCTCCGAGACGATGGTCAATGCCCAGTCGGGGTGGCGATTCTTGACGACGAGGGCGGCTTCCATTCCCGCCACGCCGTTTCCGATGATGACGACCCGCACGCGCGCGTTGTACACCCATGTCCAGCACACGTTACTCGAAACCCACCTCGCTCGTTCGGCGGGCGATGAAGCGCCCATTCCGCTCGACGGCGACAAAGCGTTGACCCGAGCAGCCCTGTAGGGAGCCTCGAAGCGTGTGGTTCCGTTCGCCAGCTACGGTTCAGCTCCGGCGGGCCCAGCTGACCCTGATGCTGGCCACGCTCATCCCGACCATCTTGATGAGCGCCCTCGGCATCGTCTTGCTGGCCGTGGGGAGCAGATCCCTCAACCTGAATCTGGTGGCAGGAGTGCTGCTCCTGGCCTTTTGTACGACCTCGATCACCGGCTACATCCTGGTCTCCATCTTCGTGAGCCGGGGGGCGTCTTTGGCTCGAGTCCAAAACGACTTCATGACCTCGGTCTCCCACGAGCTGCGGACCCCCCTCACCTCGATACGGATGTTCATCGAGACCCTCCGGGACGGACGGGTTCAGGACCCCAACGAGCAGCAGCGCTGCCTGCGCCTCATCTTCGAGGAGGTCGAGCGGCTCGAGGGCTTGGTGGGCCGCGTCACCGACCTGTCCCGCCTGGAGGGCGGGCGCAGAGCCTTGCACCAGGCCACGGTGCCGGTCCGAGACCTGTTCGACGACGTGACGGCGGCCTTCGAGACCGCCTCGCTCCAGGATCCCGCCGAGCTGAAGGTCGAGATCGAGCCCCTTGACCTGCACGTCCAGGGGGACCGCTCCGCCCTCGGCCTCGCGGTTGGCAACCTCCTCACCAACGCCTGGAAGTACAGCCGGCCCGACGACGGGCCGATCGTACTTCAGGCCAGAGCCCTGAGCCCGAAGTGGATCGAGATCGTGGTCGAAGACCGAGGGCCCGGCATTCCGCGGAACGAGCGCCGGCGCGTGTTCCGGGAGTTCGAGCGCGGCGCTGCCGCCATCAACCAGCGCAAGCCGGGCAGCGGTCTGGGCCTCGCCATCGTGAAGGCGGTCGTTCAGGCCCACCGAGGCAAGATCGACTTGAAGAGCAAGGTCGGACAAGGCACCGAGGTTCACCTCCGACTGCGGCGGGCCTCATGACCGAGCAGATCCTCATCGTCGAAGACGATGCCGCCATCGCCGAGGGCCTCGCCCTCAACCTGAGACTGCAGGGCTACGAGTCGGTGATCGTCACCGACGGTGCCCTCGCCCTTGCCAAGGCCCTCGAGATCCGGCCCTGCATGATGCTCCTGGACATCGGGCTGCCCAACGTCGACGGCCTGGAGGTGCTCAAGAGCTTGCGGGAGAAGGAAGAGGCGACGCCTGTGATCGTGCTCTCGGCCCGGGAGAACGAATACGACAAGGTGGCGGCGCTACGGCTCGGCGCCGACGACTATGTTACCAAGCCCTTCGCCCTCGCCGAGCTGATGGCCCGCATCGAGGCGGTGCTGCGCCGGGTATCGAACGGTCATCGAAGCGCCGAGCGCGACATCGAGTTCGCCGGCGTCCGCGTTTCTCCGCGGCGACGGGTCGTCGAGCGCGACGGCGAGCCGGTGAAGCTCACCCACCTCGAGTTCGAGCTGTTGCTTTACCTTCTCCAGCGTCCCGGCGTAGTGGTCTCCCGAGAAAAGCTCCTGGAGGAGGTATGGGGGGTTCGTCACGCGGGCAGCCGCCGTACCGTCGACAACTTCGTCGCCCAGCTACGGTCCAAGCTCGGCGAAGATCCGGACCAGCCCCGCCACATTCTGACCGTCCGCGGCAGCGGCTACCGCTTCAATTCTTGAGGTCCGCGGCTCTCGGGTTGATGCCGAGGGGTCCAGGCGGCAGATTGGTGCCATGGAGGCGAGCTGGACCCCGGTCGCCATCGCGATCCCCGTCTTCTTCCTCCTCGTCGGGGTGGAGCTAGTGGTCGCGCGGCTGATGGGGCGAGAGGTCTACCGGACCGGCGACGCCCTGGGCGATCTCGGCTGCGGCGTGCTGCAGCAGATGATGGGCGTCTTCGCTCGCACCCTCCTCTTCGCAGGCTACCTCGGCGTATACGGACGGTTTCGGCTCGGCGAGTGGACGGCGGGCAGCGTGGGCACCTGGGTAGTGGCCCTGCTCGGGGTGGACCTCGCCTACTACTGGTTCCATCGAACCAGCCACCGGGTCGCCATCATGTGGGCGGCCCACGTGGTGCACCACCAGAGCGAGGACTACAATCTGGCGGTAGCACTGCGGCAGGGCGCGGTGCAGCCCTTCTTCAGCTCCCTCTTTTATCTACCTCTCGCCCTCATCGGGATCCCGCCGCTGGTGTTCGCGATCTCGAGTTCCCTCAACACGCTCTACCAGTTCTGGATCCACACCCGCCTGGTGGGGCGGCTGGGGCCGCTGGAGTGGGTGTTCAACACGCCCTCTCACCACCGCGTGCATCACGGCCGGGACCCCAAGTACATCGACCGCAACCACGCCGGCGCCCTCATCGTTTGGGACCGCCTGTTCGGGACCTTCCAGCCCGAAGAGGAAGAGCCGACCTACGGCATCACCCACGCTCTCGATTCCTACGACCCAATCCGAGCCCACGTCCGACCCTTCCAGGAGCTCTGGGCCCGTGCCCGGCAGGCGAGGGGCTTCGACAAGCTAAAGGTCTGGTTCATGCCTCCGGGATGGACGCCGGCTGGCGTCCAGAGGACGCCAGCCAAGCCCCTCGAAGCGCCGCCCTTCGACTTTCCGGTCGGTCCGGCAACAGGCGCCTACGTCCTCGCCCAGTTCGCGCCCCTGGTGCCCCTGACCATGATGCTGAAGCTCTTCCGGGCTGGCCCCCTGGACTTCAAGCTCCCCCTCGCCCTCCTCATGGTGTGGACGCTGGTCGCGTTGGCGAGACTAACCGAGCGTCGAGCCCGGGCCACGCGCTTCGAGCAATTCCGGCTCATGAGCCTGCCTGTCTTCGGTGTCCTCCTCGGCCGGCACCTGGAGGCGAGCGCCCTCGGCCTGGGGATCGGGGCGGGCCTGGGCCTGCTCAGCCTGCTTTGGCTGAGCGCAGGCCGAGTCCGGGCGGACCCGGCCGAAGCCCCGGCGCCCGGCGAAACCGCCGAAGCTTGAGCACCTCACCGTAGCTACTGACTCAGTGGGCTTCGGCCCAAGAGTGGCCGACGCCAACCTCGGCGACGAGGGGGACGGACAGCTCGACCACCGACTCCATTTCGGCCTTCACCATATCTTTGACCGCTTCCACCTCGTCCTCTGGGACCTCGAACACGAGCTCGTCGTGGATCTGCATGGTCATGACGGCCCGAGGGTGCTCGCGCTGAAGCCGGCGATCGATGTTGAGCATGGCCAGCTTGCAGATGTCGGCCGCTGAACCTTGAATGGGGGTGTTGCCGGCCACCCGCTCGCCGTAGCTGAAGTCCATCGGTGAGTGGCTGGAGAGCTCCGGGATCAGGCGACGGCGACCGAAGAGGGTCTCGACCCAGCCTCTCGCCTTCGCTTCCTCGATCGTCTTTTCTCGCCACGCTCGAACGCCGGCGTAGGTCTCGAAATAGCGTCGGATGTAGGCCTCGGCCTCCTTGCGGCTCACGCCCACGATCTGGGCAAGGGCGGTCGCGCCCTGGCCGTAGATGGTCGAGAAGTTGATGGTCTTGCCCAGGCCTCGCTCCCCGGCGCTGATCTCTTCGGGGGCTTTACCCAGGATCTCGGCTGCCGTTCGGCGGTGGACGTCGGCGCCCTCCGAGTAGGACTCCAGCAGGAGCCGGTCCCGGCTGACGTGGGCCAGAATTCGGAGCTCGATTTGGGACCAATCGGCCGAGAGCAAGCGATGCTTCGGCGGCACCACGAAGGCCTGCCGGATCCGCTTTCCCTCCGGTGTCCGGATCGGCGTGCGCTGCAGGTCGGGATCGGTGGAGATGAGCCGGCCCGTCTGGCTGGCGGTCTGCTGGAAGTTGGCGTGAATGCGACCGGTTCGGAGCTGAACGGCGGCTTGAAGAACGTTGGTGTAGGTGCTGACCAGCTTGCTGAGCTTTCGGTGCTCGAGCAGGAGACGGGCGATCTCGTGGTCTTGGGCCAGCTTCTCCAGCACCTCGGATTTGGTCGAGTAACCGGTCTTGGTCCGAGCCACCACGGGGAGCTCCAGCTCCTCGAAGAGAACCGCGCTCAACTGTTTCGTGGAGGCGATGTTGAAGGGCCGACCGGCGACCGCGTGGATCCGGGTCTCGAGCGTCTTCAGGCGCTGGCCGAACTCGTCGCCCATTCGAGCCAGGTCCTCTTGGTCCACCAGGATCCCGTGCCGCTCCATTCGGGCCAGAACTTCGCTCAGGGGCAGGTCGTGGGTCCGAAGCTGCTTCATCTGGCCCATCTCTTCCAGCCGGGGTGCGAGCACGTCCCAGCAGCGCCGGATGGCATCCGCCCTATGGCAGGCATGGTCTTTGGCGTCGTCGGGCGAGACCTCCCGGGGATGGACCCGGCCCTGGCCGCTGCCGACCAGTCGCTCGATGGGTCGCAAGCTTTCCTGCAAGAACTCCTTGCTGAGCTGGTCCAGGCGATGGGGGAGGAGCCTGTTCGGGTCGACGAGGAAAGAGGAGAGCTTGGTGTCCGCCTCTACGCCCAACAGCTTCACCCCCCGTCCGAGGGCGAGGAGGTGGAGCTGCTTGACGTCGTGGCAAAGCTTCGGACGCGTCTCGTCTTCGAACCACTCGGCGAGGAGCGCGGGGACGGCGCCGGCGGGAAAGGGGACGTAGAAGCTCGAGCCAGTATGAGCGGAGAAGGCGCAGCCGACCCAGTCGGCCAGGGCATGATTCTCGTCGCCGACGAGGGGCTCGACGGCCACCGTCGCCGCCTCGGCGAGGCGGGCCATCGCCGCCTCGGGATCCAGGAGCTGGTAGTCCCTCGCGCCGGTGTCGACCTCGTCCGCCCGGCGAGCCTCGTCGCCGAGCAAGGAGAAGAACTCCAGTTCCCGGAAGAGAGCGTTCAGGCGCCCGGGCTCGGGCGGCTCGAGGCGCAAGTCCTCGAGGCCCAGCTCCAGCTCCACGTCGGTCCGGATCCGGGCCAGATCCAAAGAGATCAGGGCGCTCTCGTCCCCTGCTTCGAGGGCCTTGCGTTGCCGCCCGCTCAGCTCGTCGAGGTGGCTCAGGATGCCTTCCAGATCGCCGTATTCTTCCAGGAGCTCGACGGCCCCCTTCTTGCCGATGCCGGCGACGCCGGGGATGTTGTCGATCTTGTCGCCCACGAGCGCGAGCAGATCGACGAACTGGGCCGGCGGCACCCCCCACTTCTTGCGAACGAGAGCTTCGTCGTAGGTGATGTCGCGCATGGCGTCGAGCATCCGCACCCGGGGACCGATGAGCTGGGAGAAGTCCTTGTCGCCGGACACTATGAGCACCTCGATGTCTTCGGCCACCGCCTGACGGACGAGGGTTCCGATCACGTCGTCGGCCTCGTAGCCGGGCACGCTGTGGTGCCGGAAGTTGAAGGCTTCGACGAGACTGCGGATCCATGGGAGCTGGACGCTCAGCAGTTCGGGCATGGGGCTCCGCTCGGCCTTGTACTCGGGGTAGGCGTCGTCCCGAAAGGTTCGACCGGGGGGGTCGAAGATGACGGCGCCGTGGGTCGGGTCTCGTCCGGCAAAGAGCTTTCGGAACATGGTCGCAAAGCCGAAGGTCGCGTTGGTGGGCACGCCGGCCTTGGTGCTCAGGTTGCCGGGGATGGCGTAGAAGGCCCGGTAGGCCATCGCGGTGCCGTCGATGAGCACGAGCTTGCGCACAATCCCTACTTAGCACGCGAAGGCTCTCTGGGCTTGCTCGCCCGCTCTCCGCTTGGTGGGCTGCCGCCGTGGAGCGCGTCATCATCCGGCAGGCCACGCTCAACGACGTGGACGCGATCGTGGACCTGAACGACCTCGTCTATCCGGCCCCGGAGGAAGAAGACGTTCGCTGGACCGCTCGGCATCTGGAGGCTCATCTGCGGCAGTTCGCCGAGGGGCAGTTCGTGGCCGATCTCGACGGTCGGGTCGTGGGCTCGAGCTCCGCCCTGATCGTGTCTTTGGGCCGGGACCCCTACCGGAGCCACACCTGGTCCGGGCTCACGGACAGCGGGATGTTCTACAACCACGATCCCTTCGGCGACACCCTCTACGGTGCCGACACCGTCGTGCACCCCGACTTCCGGCGCCGAGGGATCGGGCATCGCCTATACGAAGCCAGGAAGGACCTGGCCCGGCGCCTCAACCTGCGTCGGATCATCCTCGGCGGGCGGCTCATGGATTACGTCGAGAAGGCGGACGAGATGAGCCCCGAAGAGTACGCCCGCCGGGTGGAGGACGGCGAGTGCGTCGACCCCGTGCTCAGTTTCCAGCTGAAGGAGGGCTACAGCCTCCATCAGGTCATGCCCAACTACGTGAAGGATCCGCGGAGCCTCGACAACGCAACTTTCCTAGAATGGCTGAACCCCGATTTTCAGCCCCGCTACAGGCGCTCCGCCCGCTCGATCCGCGTGACCGCCGTCCAATACCAAATGCGGCGGATCAGCGACTTCGACGGCTTCGCCACTCAGATCAGCTATTTCGTAGACGTGGCCAAGGCCTACGGCTCGGACTACGTCGTCTTCCCCGAGCTGTTGACGGCCCAGCTCATGTCTTTCATCGACGTGAAGACGGCCAAGGAAGCCATTCGCCGGCTGACGACCTTCACCGAGGAGCTGGACAAGCTGTTCGTGGATTTGGCGAAGGAGTACCAGATCTGCATCGTCGGTGGTTCGCACCCCACCCAGGTCGGCGATCACATCGAAAACATATGCAGCCTCTACCTCCCCAGCGGGGAGGTCTTCCAGCAGCCGAAGCTCCACATAACCCCGAACGAGCGCCGCTCCTGGGGCATCGAGGGTGGCCGGACGCTCCGGGTCTTCGACACGCCGAAGGCCAAGGTCGGCATCTTGATCTGCTACGACTCCGAGTTCCCCGAGGCGGCGCGCTATCTCTCGGACGAAGGCGCAGAGGTCATTTTCGTCCCCTTTTGCACCGACGACCGGCAGGCATACCTTCGGGTGCGCTATTGCTGCCAGGCCCGAGCGATCGAGAACCAAGTGTACGTGGTCATGGCTGGAACGGTCGGAAACCTCCCCGACGTCGACAACATGGATATCCAGTACGCCCAGTCGGCGGTGCTTTCGCCCTCCGACTTCTCGTTTTCACGCGACGGTATCGTAGCCGAAGCGAGCGTGAACTCCGAGATGGTGATTACCACCGATCTCGACCTGGAGGCGCTGGAGGAGGCCATCAATTCGGGTTCGGTGCGTCAGCGCCGCGACCGCAGGCCCGACCTCTTTTCGCTCTCGGTGAGTCTACCCGACGAGAGGAGCTGAGCTGTTTACTCGGCGTCGACGTCCATCACCTGACGGTCCCGATAGTGACCGCAGGCGCCGCAAGCGCGGTGAGACATCTTGGGCACGCCGCAGTTCGGGCAAGCCGTGTAGTTGGGGCCGGTCAGCGCGTCGTGAGAGCGCTGGTTGCCTCGGCGCGTGGCCGACTTTCGTTTCCGCGGAACCGCCATCTGAACTCCAGACGGCGGGTGGTAGAGAAAGGGGCCCGCACCCTCAAGCCTTTTCTGAGATCTCGCCGAAGAGCCGCTGAACGTCCTCGGCCCGACACAGCTGAGAGCCGTCGGTCATCACCGTGGCGGCGCCAGCTGCCACCCCCATCCGGGCCGCATCTCCTAGTGAAAGCCCGGAGCAGAGCCCGTGGATGAAGCCGCCCACCATGGAGTCGCCGGCGCCGACTTTGCTCCGGATGGGCACGGTCGGGGAGCGGACGAAGCTCGTACCCTCGGCGCTGGCGACGAGGGCTCCGCCTGCCCCTAAGGAAACGAGCAGCACCTCGCACCCGCCTCGAACCATCATCTCGGCAGCGCGGACGATCTCTCCGTCGCTCTCGAGCTCCCGGCCCACCAGCAGACCCAGCTCTCGGAGGTTTGGCTTGGCGGCGAAGACCGAGCCCTCGATCACCTTTGCCAGAGCGGGACCGCTGCTATCGACGACGACCCGCGTGGTCTCGGGGCTGGCGTCCACGATCTGCCGGTAGAAATCGTCGGGCAAGCCGGTGCCGAGGCTCCCGCTCAGCACCAGATAGTCGGGCTCTGGGTCGAGGCTGGCGACGGCGTCCAGAATCTCTCGGGCGCAGTCCGCGGTGAAGACCGGGCCGGGGAGGTTGAAGCGGTACTGAAGAGAGGTCCCAGTCTCGAAGACAGAAAAGTTCTCGCGGGTGTCGCCGGCGATGGGTATCGCGTCGTTGGGGATACCTTCCCGGTCCATGAGACGGCCGAGGAGGGCGCCCATGTCGCCGCCTTGGGTCCAGAGGGCGCGGCTGCCGGTGCCGAGGCGCTGAAGCACCCGCGTCACGTTGATGCCGCCGCCCCCGGGGTCGGTGGCGGGGTCCTGACAGCGGAGCTTGTGCTCCGAAACGACCCTGTCGACGGACACGCTCCGGTCGACGGCGGGGTTGAGGGTCAGGGTCGAGACGCGGCTGCCCACGGCTTAGTACTCCGCCGCCACTTCTCGGACCGCGTCGTCGACCCGGGACAAGAGCTCGGCCCGGGTCCGCTCCCGCCGCTCCCGGCGATTCAGCTCCGGCTCGCCCGAGCTCAGCTCCTGCTCGATGGCCTCGTAGAGGATCCGCAGCTCGGCCCTCAGTCGCTTCATGTCGGACACGCCGAAAAAAGACGGCGGGCGCGGGCTCCGGTCAACGAGGAGTCGTCGAGGGGAGGGGGGCCGGGGGCGCATTCGCGCGACTGGCCGCGAAGCGGAGCCCGACGAGGAGGAGGAACAGGAAGGCGCCTGCCACCAGCAGCCACATCGCCCTCTGGCGAGGCTTGTTCGGGGCTTCCTCCCGCTTGCTGAACCCGGAGAAGGTCAGGATTTTGCCGAGCTGGTCCATGTAGGTCTGGGCCGCCTGTCGGAGCTGGGGCCGCTCGAGGCTGTCGCGGTAGCGGTCCAGCGCAAAGTCGATGCGCTGCATGCGGAGGCAGGTCTGGATGAAGGCTTGGTGGGCCCCATCCTGTCCGAACCGAGGCTCCAGGTGGGCCCAGGCCTGCTCCAGACGCCGGGTCTGTTCGGCAGCGTTTAGGCTCGCGTCGTCGTCTCTGACCTGGCGGATGCTCAGTCTGAGGGCGTCGCTGTCCTCCGAGTCGGCCATTTGGACGAAAGAGCTCAAGAAGGTGGCATCATGCTCGCTCTGTAGCTCGAAGCGGATCGCCATCTCGTCCTCGCTGGTGCGGATGACGTGTCCGGCGAAGGCCATCGTGTAGCCCCCAAAGGCGATCCACTCGGCCAAGACGACGCTTCGAAAGGCCAGCGGCTCGGGGACGCGGACGACTAGACCGCTCTTCGAAGCCCGGAGAAGTAGGCCCTCCTCGGCGCGTCCCTGGGCGTTCTTCACATCGACCCTGATGCCTCGCCCCCCGAGCTCGGTGTGCTGCTGGCCGGGCCGAGGCGAGAGGTCGCTGGAGCGCTCCAGGGACTCGGTCTGCTGGATCTCGCTTTGAAACACCTCGAACGCTTCGCGAGGGGACAGCGGGCTGACCGGCAGCAGCTCTTCCTCTGTTTTTTTGGACCCTGGCACCCTGACTCCTGTTTTCGACGTTTTTCCGGCCGACTCAAACCCGAGAGGGGCGTGGCCGGGGGACTTCAATCCTGATCGTAATAGTGTCATGATTGCAATCATGCGGAATCGACGGGCTGGATTTTCCCTAGTCGAGGTGATG
>CAYZFR010000117.1:0-12345 GCA_964477875.1 uncultured Myxococcales bacterium | reverse complement strand
AGCGCCGGCCCTGAGGCGCAACGCGCTCCGCATTCTGAAGTGAACGAGCGCTCCAGGGCTGGGTCGATCGGGCCTCGGTGCCGATCATCGCCGGGCTGATCGTCTTGCTGCCCGGAATGACGCTCACGGTGGCGATGTCCGAGCTCGCCACCCGGAATCTCGCCTCCGGCTCGGCTCGGCTCACGTCGGCCTTGGTCGCGCTGGTGCAGCTGACCTTCGGCACCGCCCTCGGGTCCCGGCTGATCGGGCTTTTGGGTCCGGGCGTCGAGGCCAGCCTCAGTCTCTCTGTGCCCGAATGGGTGGTTCACCCCTGCCTCCTCGCCGCCTCGGCGGGCCTGGCGATCCTGTTCCGCGCCCCGCTGAGCTTCGTGGGCTGGGTGGCCGCATCGGTCCATCTCGCGTTCTGGAGCGCTCGACTCACGGCGGGTCCTCTGGGGCCGGAGCTGGCGAGCTTCGCTTCCGCCTTCGTCGTGTGCGTGCTCGGCAACGCTTTCGCCCGACTCCGAGACGCCCCAGCGAGCATCGTCCTCTTGCCCGGCATCTTGCTCTTGGTGCCAGGGAGCGTCGGCTACCGCAGCTTCATCTCCTTCTTCGGCCAAGACCCTCTGGCCGGCCTGGGCGGGGCCGTCCAGATGGGGACGATCACGGTTGGCATCGTGTCGGGACTGCTGCTCGCGAGCGCGGTCTTGCCCCCGCGACGCTCGCTCTGAGCCCGGGCCATACGGCCGGACCCCATTTTCTCCGCGACGGACTCCAGGGAGGCTCAGACGTAGATCTTGCCCGGTGAGGCCGGGGTGCTGGCGTCGCTGGATGGCGACGCCTGCTCGAGCATCTCGGCCCAACCGTCGCGGACGGTCTGAAGCAAGTCGCGCGCCTCCTCGATCTTCGCGGCGTCGTTTTCGACATTGGCGGTGACGAGGCAGTTCGCAACGTAGCCGTAAAGTCCGCTCAAACGCTCCGCGAGCTCGCCTCCGGCCTCCTGGTTCAAGCTGGCCTGGAGTTCGTTCACGATGGCGAGGGTCTTCGAGATCCCCTCTCCTTTCCGGGCGAGGTCGCCTCGGCCGAGCGCATCGACGGCCCAACCCAAGTTGCGGAGGGCGGCGTCGAACATGGCGAGCACCAGACGCTCGGGTGAATAGCCCTCGACCTGGTTGCTCGTGTAGGCAGATTTTCGTGGATACATGATGAGCGCGCTCTCGAATGATCAGGTCGCAGCGAGCTGCGCGAGCTGATTGGAGACGAAATTCCCCTGGGACTGCAGCTGAGCGAGCGTCACCTCGAGATTGGCGAATTCGCGCTCCAGACGAGCCTGGGTCCTGGTGATCTGCTCGTTCTTGGACTGGATCTGTCCGTTGAGCCGATCGATGCGGCTCTGCAGTCCTTGGTTCCGCGTCGAGAGGAGGCTCTCCGCGCCGGTCACGATGCTGGACACGGCGTCCTGCAACAGAGCGCCGAGCCCCTGGCTCACGCTCACGACGCCGACGTTGCCCGTGTCGCTGCCTGTATAGCGGAGGACAAAGCCGGCCAGATCGCCGGTGCCGGTCAAGGTGTCGCCCAGGCCATTGGTCGGCTGGCCCGAGATGGAGCCCGCCACGTCCAGTCCTGCGTCGACCAGATCCGTGGTGCCGATCTGGGTGCTGCCTGCCCCGGCTGCCAGGTCGGAGCGGACGCTGATCTGATGGTCGGCGCCGTACTCGGTGGCCCGGAACCGAAGCTGCCCGGAGTCGTCGAGCCCCGCCTCGAAGGCCACTCCTTGGGTGGCGAAGGCCGAGTTGATCTCGTCGATGGTCTGAGCCGAGGTCGAGCCACTGGAGAGGGAGACCGTGAAGTCGGTGGTGCTCGGCGCATCTTCGGTCTGGTTGGCGCTGATGCTGAAGCTCAACGTCTCGTCGGCGGTCAGGGTCGTGAGCGCCCCCGACGCCACCACCGAAGCTCGCTCCGGTGGCGTGGTGATGGAGACGCCGTAAGTGCCGGCCGCAACCCCGCTCTTGGAGCCCACCTCGAGCTCGGGGACGGAAGAAGTCGCCACCGAGGCGAGGAGGTTGAGCACCCCCTCCCGGTCCTCGTCCAGGATTTCGTTGATGCGAGAGGCGTCGAGGCTGATCTTGCCATCGCGCCCCGAAGAGATGCCGAGATCGATGAGACGTCGGGGCCCCGTGACGACGCCCTGCGCGGGTCGGGTGATGGCGTTCCGCAACGAGCGCACGATCCGATTCGCGGTCGGGTCACCGAGCAGGGGCCCCGCCGTGTTCGTCTCCGGATCGAAGGTCTGCTGCTGCCGAATGCCGGAGACGACGTCGTTGTAGGCGCTGACGAAGTCCTCGAGGACGCTGATGATGGCGCCGTTGTTCCTCGAGACCGTGATGGTGGATGTCTCGCTGCCCTCGGTCGTGGACTCCAGGAAGAAGCTGACGCCCTCCACCGCGTCGGTGATCTCGTTGGAGGACCGGGTTTGCTGGATCCCGTTGAGCCGAAAGACGGCATCTTTGCCCTCGTCGAGAACGGGAGTGGTGACGTCGATCGAGAAGCGGTCGCCTGCGGTCAGGGTACCGGAGTTGGAGAAGGCGAGCTGCACCCCCTCCCCCGTCGCCCCGAGAGCGGCCGCGGTCTCCGAAGTCGTGAATCCTGCACCTCCGTTGTCGTCGAAGGTGATGCCGCCGTCCGAAGAGACCCGGTAGGTCGCTGCGCCCACCGCGCCGCCGCTCATGATCTCGACGATGTAGGTCTTGCTGTCGCTGCCGGTATAGGTCCCGCTCGAGCTCACGGCACCGGTGTAGGTGGAGGCGTTGTCGCCGTCGGCGACGGCGTCTTCGATCACCTTGCTGTCGAACTGGAGGGTCGTGTCGTTGGTGACGATCTCGACGTCGAAGTCACGGCCGGTCTTGGCGCTGGAGAGAACCAGCCGCTGGGCGTTGGCGGCGGTGCCGTCGTTGATGACGCTGGCGCTGATGTCGCCGTTTTGGGCGTTGATGGCGGAGGCGAGGTCCGAAAGTGTGGTGCTCGCATCGACGCTGACCGAGATCAGGGCGCCGCCCGAGCCGGCCCGGACTTCGAAGCTCCCTGGACCGGCGGCGATGGAGCTGGTGGTGCTCGCCACACCCTGGGAAGCTCGCCGCCCTGCCGTCGCCAGCTGACTCACCTGGAGGTCGTAGCGGGCCGAGGCAGCGGAGCTCTCCACGGTGGCTCGGACCGCCGATCCGCTGTTGTTGACGGTGGGGCGGAGCAGATTGCCGCGGTTCGTGAGGGCAGTGGCGGCGGAGCGAAGCCCATTGAGGTTGGGCTGTAGGGCGGTGTAGCGCCCCTGCTGGGCGGTGAGCTCCGCGACCTTGCGCTCGAGCTGCTGAATCGGTCGGCGCTCCAGCTCCAGGAGCTGGGAGACGATCCCCTGGGTATCGAGCCCGGACGCCAGTCCACCTACGCTGACCATGCGAGTGTCCCATCGGTCGCTGGGCCAGAGGTGGAAAGCCGATCGCCTCGAACTGAAACGACCGGCGCGCCGGGACCGGGTCCGGAAAACGGGTCCGGAAAATGCCCGCAGCCGCCTGCCACTTCTTGGACCCGGGCGTGCTCGGCAAGTTACTATGAGGGGTGTCGGCCCATAAGACGACCATGGAGTACACCCTGGGCCTCGCCCTCAGCGGGGGAGCGGTTCGGGGGGCCGCCCACATCGGGGTCCTCCGGGCCCTTCGGGAGCTCGACCTGCGGCCCGATGTCATCTGCGGAACCAGCTCCGGCGCCCTGGTCGGCGTCATGTGGAGCATGGGTCTCACCGACGAGCAGATGCGGAAGGCCATGCTCGACTTCGCGCCGCTCAGCCTGTGGTATACGAATTTTTCGGGACCATCCCTCTTGGACCCCAGCTCCTTCACCAGCCATTGGGAGGGCATCCTGGAGGGAGGTCTGGGGGACGGCTCCCCGCCGGTGTGGGTCGTAGCCACCGATCTTCGCTCCGGCGAACCGGTGCTCATGTTCAGCGGGCCCCGGATGCCCGCGCTTCAAGCTTCCTGCGCCCTGGCGCCCTTCTGGCCTCCGGTGCAGGTGGGTGAGCGGCTGCTCTTCGACGGCGGCTACAGCCTGAACCTCCCCGTAGAGCCGATTCGGGGTCTTTGCCGAACCGTCATCGCGGTCGACGTGAACCCTGCCTACACCGCCGGCGACGGCTGTATGCGGAACAGCTGGCGGGTCTTCAACCGGGGAATGGAGATCTCGGCGCGGCGGAGTACGGAGCGAAGCCTGGCCCTGGCCGACGTGGTCATCTCTCCCGAGAATATGCACGAGTACGACCCTCTGAACCCTCGCCACGTCTCGGACGTCGAGGACCTCGGCTACCGCTCTGCCCACGCCCAGCTCGGTCCGATCGCAGGCGAGCTCCGGAAGGGCGTGGTACCCGAGCCGCACCGACCGCGCCCGCGGCCACGCCCCCTCCGGAGCATGGTGGTCCCCAGCGCTCCCGCCCAGGCCCGGATGCAGCGCCGCCACGGAGGCGGTCTCGGATGGTGGATGGTCGGCCTCGGGCTCGTCGGTGCCGGCCTCTGGCTCGGCGGCTCACGACGTCGCTCCCCACGGCGGAAGGCCAGTCGACTCCGTTGACCGGCACGCCCGCCGCGGTCCGACGAAGAGAGCGAAGACGGGTGAGCCCGGCTCGGCCGGGCAAAGATGAATGGAGTCAGAACGACCCGTGGGTATCTTGGTAGGTCGCGTCGACCTTCCGGCACAGTGGACCGAGCTCGTCGGCTTCGAAGCCGAGACTACAGAAGGCCTCGAGGTCGACGGTCTCGCCGTCGTCTCGGCCGCTACCCTTGCCGTAGCCGAGGCGGTAGCAGATCTGATCGGCGACGTGCGTCACGTAGACCAGGGGCTCGGAGTCGCCGGCCAGCATGGGGGCGAGGTCGGGCTCGTGGTGCAGGAAGACCGCGTGCTCGAGATGCTCGGACAGCCCCCAGCGCTGGACGAGGAGCGAGCCCACATCGCAGTGACTGAAGCCGAATACGGCCTGCTCGGCTTCGACGTCCGAGATGTGCTGGTCGTCGGCCATCTGGCGGGAGGCCATGAATTGGTCCCGCATGCTGTTGTTCATGACCACCTTGCCCACGTCGTGCATGAGCCCGCAGACGAAGGCCTCGTCCTTCAGCGCGACGTCGCGCTCGACTGCGATGTGCTGGGACGCGATCGCCGTAGCCACCGAGTGCTGCCACAGCTCCTTCTCGACCGCTCCAAAACGCTTGTAGATCGCCCGATTGGAGACCGTGATGATGATGCCCCGCAGGGTGTCGAAGCCCATCACCATCGCCGCTTGCTGAAGGTTGGTGACCTCCCGCGTGAGGCCGTAGAGGGCTGAGTTGGCCACCTTGAGGACCCGCGCCGTCATGCCCTGATCTTCGGAGATGAGGCCGGCGACCTTGGCCGCCGTGGTCTGCTCGTCGTTGAGCGCCCGCAGCGCCTTGGCCGCGACGTCCGGAATGGACGGGATCTCGAGGTTCTTCTCGATGAGTCTGGCGAGATCCTTGGGATCGGGCTTGGTGGAGGCTGCGTGCACCATGAAGCGACTCGACAGGGTCGCCCTCTTCATCGGCCGAGCCCCTCTAAAGTTGACGCCTTTCGCATGCGGAAAGAGGCCGGGAGGTGACCGAACCCACTTCGGATCGTCCTGGATCGACGGCTGTTTCGCCTTGAGGTCTCGGCCTGAGAGAGCCATCTCGGCTCGAGAAAGATCACACGCCTTCGTCCATGACGGCACCCCGAGGCCGAGTTCCTCCGGCGTCGGCCGAGTCTTCATTCACGGAAGGCATGGGGTCTTCCACGGCGAAGCCGGCGCTGAACTCGAATCCCCAGACGGGCCGCAAGGAGCGGCCTGAACGTTCCAAGGAGGAACTCATGTCTCTCGTCATCAACACCAACGTCGCTTCGCTGAATGCGCAGCGTTCTCTTCTCAAGAGCCAGCGGAGCCTGGCCACCAGCTTCCAGCGCCTGTCGACCGGTCTGCGCATCAACAGCGCCAAGGACGACGCCGCTGGTTTGGCCATCAGCTCTCGCTTCACCGCCCAGGTCCGGGGCCTGAACCAGGCCGTCCGGAACGCCAACGACGGCATCTCCCTCGCCCAGACGACCGAGGCCGCCCTGAACGAGGTCGGCTCCTCGATCCAGCGGCTCCGTGAGCTGGCCGTGCAGTCCGCCAACGACACCAACAGCGTGTCGGACCGTCAGGCCCTCCAGGCCGAGGCCGACCAGCTGGTGGCCGAGATCGACCGGATCGCGACCCAGACCACCTTCAACGGCAAGACGCTGCTCGACGGCAGCTTCAGCGGCCAGAGCTTCCAGATCGGTGCGAACCAGGGTGACACCCTGAGCTTCGACATCGCTGGCGCTCGGTCCGCCAACCTCGGCGCCGTCGCCGAGCAGAGCACTGGCGCCAGCGGGGCGACCACCAACGCCCTCGCCTCCGGCGAACTGACCATCGGCGGGGTGGCCGTCGGCGCGGCCCAGGCTTCGGACGACACCGCCTCTTTCGCGAGCAACAGCGCGTCCGCCATCGCCAAGGCGGCGGCGATCAACGCGGTCGCGGCCGAGACCAACGTCGTGGCCGAGGTGGAGGGGACGTCCAACACCGGCGGTGGCGCCGTCACGGCGAACACCGCGTCCGCGGGCTCGGTGGTCATCAACGGCGTGGACATCGGCGCCCTCGACCTGTCGGCCTCCGACAGCGACAGCGCGCTCCGGAACGCCGTGAACGCGGTCTCCTCGCAGACGGGGGTGATGGCCTCCATCGACTCGTCCAGCGGCGCCCTGGTGCTGTCGGCCGAGGACGGCCGGAACATCACCGTCACGCTGTCGGCGGAAGGCGCCGCCGCTACCGGCTACGCCGCGGCGGGCACCGCTACCGCGGTGGGTGACATCGAGCTTCGCAGCGACGACGCCTTCGTCATCGGCGGTAGCACCCCCGGCAACGCGGGCTTCTCGGCCGGCAACGTGGCGGTCAACACCGCCACCAACCTGACCACCCTCGACCTGGGCACGCGCCAGGGCGCGGTGGCCGCCATCGAGACCCTCGATGACGCTCTCCGGCAGGTGAACGGTCAGCAGGCCAACCTGGGTGCGCAGCTCAGCCGCTTCGAGTCGGTGGTCGGCTCGCTGACCGCGGTGTCGGAGAACCTCTCCGCCGCCCGGAGCCGGATCCAGGACGCGGACTTCGCCGCCGAGACGGCGCAGTTCTCGCGAAACCAGATCCTGCAGCAGGCCAGCGTCTCGATCTTGGCTCAGGCCAACGTCTCGACCCAGGTCGCCTTGTCGCTGCTGGGCTGACGGAAGCGGCGTCTCCCCGGAAGCCCCCGCCCGCCCCGCGCGGTCGGGGGCTTCCCCAATTCGGGGGGCACACAACCCATATACGCGGTGCGCAGATGGGTTGTGTGTCCCCGGAATCGGGCGGTGCGCAATTGGCGTGACTGGATGTCCAATTCGCGGTGGGTCGGGGCATGGGCCTCGCTTCGCTCACCGACCGTTTGGACCTCGAACAACTGGATCGGGACCTGTTCCGCGGCTTCAGCCCCGACGACGGGCGGCCGATGGTCTTCGGGGGCCAGGTGGCGGCCCAGTCGCTGGTCGCGGCCGTCCGAACCACCGAGGGCGAAGCCAGCCGCCCCGTTCATTCACTTCACGCCTATTTCCTCCGGCCCGGCGATCCGAAGATCCCGATCATCTATCACGTCGACCGGATCCGAGACGGCCGCTCCTTCACCACCCGGCGGGTCGTGGCCAAACAGCGAGGTCAAGCCATCTTCAACATGGCGGCCTCCTTTCAGGCCGAGCAGGAAGGACCTGAGCACCAGCTCCCCATGCCCGAGGTCGCCCCCCCCGACGGCGTCCCTTCCAACGCCGAGCGCTTGAAGGCCGTGCTGAGCGAGAGCTCGGACCCAGTGCTCGAGTTCATCCAAAAGCTCGACAACCCGATCGAGCACCGAGACCTCGATCCGATGGATCCCCTCGCCCCCGAGCCCAAGCCCGGGCGCCACGACGTGTGGTTCAGAACCCGGGGACGACTCCCAGAGGATCCGCTCCTGCACCAGTGCGTCCTCGCCTACGCCTCCGACTTCTACCTTCTGGAGTCGGCGCTTCGGCACCACGGCATGAACTGGTTCGATCCCAACGTGAAGGTGGCCAGCCTCGATCATGCCCTTTGGTTTCACCGGCCATTCCGGGCCGACGACTGGCTTCTCTACTCGCTCCACAGCCCGAGCGCCGGCGGCGGCCGGGGCCTCAACTTCGGCCACATCTACCGCCAGGACGGCACCCTCGTCGCCTCCGTCGCCCAAGAAGGATTGATGCGACCTCGGACTTAGGGCGTGAAAATCCGACGAAGGACGCGGCGCTCCGGCCCCTGGACCTCGATCCCGAGGACAAGGCCGCCCTCGCCGCCTTCCGAGGGGGGCTGACGGACGAGGATTCGTCAGCGCACCAGAGCTCTCCAAGCCCTTTCGCGCCGACGCTCACTTCGGTCCGTAGTCCGACGAGAGCGTCCGCGGTACTCGGGTGTGAGCGCCCAGGCCATGGAACATCCGAAGTGTCCAGAGAAGCTCTCGACCAGCTGAACCCCCCCTACGCTCTGAAAAAGTGGAATGTGAGCGCCAAGAGCGCAACCGAAGCGCTCGCTCCCGCGCACGCTCGCCCCCAACCCGAGACCGACCTCGTCTCGTCCGCCGACGGAGAATCGTGCTGGCCCCCCGTCGGAGTCTGGGACCTCGTCGGCTTCATGGTGACGCAGGTCGAAGCCCGCTTCGACGGTGAGGCGCTCGGGGAAGACGTCGAACGAACCCGTTGCCACGGCCTCGTAGTCCCGGCCCCAGGCGATCTCATCAGGCGTTCGTCCGCTCGGTTGTGCAAACAGGCCCTGTACACTCAGTTGAAGTCGCTGGCTCAGGTGAGCTTCGAGCTCCGTCCAAAATAAGAAGGCCCAAACACCCGCGCCGAGACTTGCGCGGGTGTCGAAGGTGGAGACCTGAATCGAGCCGTCCCGCTCTCCCGCTACGCGGGTGACCGACAAGGTCGAGGCTGCTCCGTACATGCCGCTGGGAGCCGAGACCGAGAACCGACTGCGGACAATGAGCCAGCTTGGACCTTTTGGTCTCCAAAGACGGCTCCAATCCTGCTGTACGAAGAGCTTCAGGTCGCCGAGCCCGAACTGGGTCGACGGGGCCCGGTCGGGGGGCGACGTCACCGCCGCCCCAAGAGGAAGGCGAAGCCCGAGACTGGTGGACGATCTCGCCGTCCAGGAGAGCATCGGCGAGAGCGTCGTGACGGCGACCTCACCCAGCTCTCTCTGGAGAAAGTTCTCCGAGCCGGCGAGAACCCGACCGAAGAAGATGAAGTCGGCCGACAAGGACACATCGACCTTTGGCAAACCGACGCTGGAGGTCGAAACGGTCTGCATACGAGTCGCCTGCCCCACCCGCGTGGTTCCACCACCATGATGCGCGGCCGCCGTCCCCGAGAAGAGGACCAGGCATGGCCCCAAGAGTATGGCCGCGCGCTCTGCCCCCCAATGCAATGCATGCTCAGACTGGCAGGTCGGCGGATCGATGGAAAGACCACAAGCCCATCGTCTGGTGGTTCAGGTGCGGCGCCAAACGAGGAGGAGGTTGTTGGCGGGCATGGCGGTGCGGGCCTCTAGCCGAAGGCCGGCGCTGGCCGCGAGGCGCTCGAGGTCTTGGCGGCGGCGGATTCCCCACTCGGGATTTCGATCGCGCAGACTCTGATCGAAGGCCAAGTTGCTGGGCGCGGTATCGACTTCGTCTTCGAAGTAGGGACCGTAGGTGGCAAGCCTCGCACCGGGAGCAAGAACGCGAGCCGCGCCCGCAAAGAGTCCTCTCGTAGCGGCGAGGGGACTGATGTGGATCATGTTGGCGTTGAAGACGAAGTCGGCCCGTTGGATCGGCCACTCCTCGGCGGTCGCGTCCAGCACCACCGGCGGAGCGACGTTGGCGAGGCCCCGGGTCGCCTCCTCGATGAGCGCGAAGTACTCCGAGCTTTGGTCGGAGGGCTGAAAGCTCGAGTGGGAGAGGGCCCTCGCGAAGTGGGCGACGTGGACGCCGGAGCCCGACGCGACCTCCAGGACCAGACCGTCCTCGGGAAGCCACGGCCCCAAAGCCTCTAGGATGGGCTGTTTGTTTCGCTCGGCGGCAGGCGACACCCCCCTCGCATCGAGGACGAAGCGCTCTGGGTCAAATGCGGCGGTCGAGCCTGGCCGCAGGGACGATGTCGTCGCCGACGTGGAAGCGCCGGCGGGTGGCCTGAACCCCCGCCATCGAGTCTCGCGCCGCCTTCACCCGGGCCCGATATGCATCGAAAGCCTCCCGGATTCGGGTCTCCCTGGCCTGCGCAGCCTCCAGCCAGGACCGCTGCTCGTCGGGGCCGCGACCGCGAGTGGGGTTCGGATGGGCGGTCATCAAGCGCTGCCGCGTGCGCAGCAGCTCGTGCACGGCCTCGACGTCGAGCTCTTGGCCGAGCCGGCGCAACAGCGCGTCCGAGGCCTCGTCCCAGGCCCGACACCAAGCAGCGCTGGCGGCGGCCGCCCTGTTCATCCGGCGAACCCGGCCAGGACCTGGTCGAGCTTGGAGCGGACCTGGAGGCGCTGGTGGGCCGAGTAGAAGGGCTCGTTGAGGACCAGCTGCATGCCCTTTCGATTCTCGAGGTTGAAGAGGATCGGTGCTCGCAGGTTGGCGACGAAGCCGTCGCTGTCGGCGTCCCGGCGCAGAACGACCCGCATCACCACCGGCGGCGTGTCTCCGAAGCGGGCCGCCTCGGAGAGAGCCAGGGGCTCCAACTCGTCGGGCTCGACCTTCACGTCGTAGTTGGCGAACAAGCGATCGGGGTCGGCCAGGAGCAGCGCCACCGTGGGCTCGTCCACGGCCTGCAGCCAGTCGAGCTCGGTGCAGTCTTCCAGATGGAAGAGCGCCCAGCGCCGAAGATCCTCGAAGCCCGGGATGCCCTGTTCGAAGGTCAGGAGCTGGGCTTCGTCGATGGTGACGGTTCCAAAGTGGTGGGTATCGAAGGTCGGCATGATGGGTTCCTCAGATGAAGTTCAGGAGGCTAAGGTCGTCGAGTCGACCGGTGATGGAGAGTGCGGCCTGAAGACCGCTCTCCGCTTCGCGCAGCCGAATGACGGCTTCGCTGATGTCGGTGTCCCTCTCCACGGCGAGGGTGGCGTTGGCCGCCAGCTCCGTCCGAGACAAGACTTCGTCCACGAACTCGAGACGCTGAAGCCGCTGGCCGACCTGCTGGCGGGCACCGGTGCTGCGCTCCAGCGTGGTCGCGATCTCGTCGATCATCGCGTTGATCCGCGCCCCATCGTTGGAGCGGAGCGCATCCTCGAGCTCGGCCAGCGACTCGAAGGTATTGCGTCCTCCGGCCGGGTCGAGGAAGGGCTCTCCGCCAGCCACGGTGGCGTCGACGGTCGTGTTCCGGCCGACCGGAACTGTGAGCCGACCGCTGTCCCCGTTGAAGGTGCCGTCGATCTGAAACGGATCGGGCGTGTTCCCCAGGCCGGAGAACAAATAGCGCCCGTTGCGCTCGGTGTTGGCCAGGCTCACCAGCTGTTCGCGGAGCTGCCGGACCTCGTCGGCGCCCGCCCGGCGCTGAGGAGCATCGTAGCTGTCGTTGGCGAGCTGAATGTTGAGCTCGAACACCCGCTGCAGGGCGTCGCCCACCCCGATGAGGGCGGACTCGGCGTTCTCCAGCATCAGCTGGGCATCGCTCGAGGTTCGACGACCCGATTCCACCTGGCGCAGGTTGGCCTGCTCGCGGAGGACCTTCCGCGAAGCCACGGGATCTTCGGCGAAGGAGTTGATTCGACGCCCGGTCGCGATCTGCTCCTGGGTCCGAAGGAGCTCGGACTGTCGCTGTCCTACGGTCCGAGCCGAGAGACTGAACTGCATCTGAGTCGATACGCGCACGTTTCGTTCCTCCTCACCGCTTGAGGGCGATGATGTCCTGGGTCAGCTCGTCGGCCGTCCGAATGATGGTCGCAGAGGCAGCGAAGCTCTGCTGGAAGCGGAGCAAGTTCGCGAGCTCCTCGTCGATGGAGACGCCGGAGATGGACTGCCGTAGCTCGGTGAGCTGCTGGGCCGCGAAGCCCTCCGCTTCCGCCGAAGCGGCGGAGGAGAAGGCGCGGTCACCGAAGTCCTGGAGCACCCCCCGGAGCGCGTCGCCAGGCTCCTCGCCGGAGACCACCGCCGCGGTGCGAAGCGTTGCCAAAGACAGGGCGTTGCTGTTGTCGCCGTTGATCAAGGTCGGGTCCCCGGCCGCGGCGAGGGTGTCGTTGGTGAGGCCCGGGTCGAGACGGAGGTACTCCGCCGC
>CAYZFR010000116.1:7516-12608 GCA_964477875.1 uncultured Myxococcales bacterium | reverse complement strand
GCGACCGCTTGAATCCCACCGACCACATAAACCTCATCGACCCCGGCGATTTCAGGAGACCTCGACCCGAGCGCGAAGCTGATGGGCGGTCTCGGTGGCCAGGCGGGGCAGCTGCCCCCGCGCCTCCCGCACCACGGACTCGAAGGCTTGATCCCGGCGGGCCGCGTTCCGGCTCAAGGTGGGGGCGAGGGCCTTGCACTCCAGGGCGTAGGAGACCTCGGCTCCGAACAAGGTGGTGCCGGACTCGAGAAGGAGGCCCCCCGTCGACAGCCGAAACACCGGCCGAGCCGACAGGCCGAGCCGGCCTTCCACGCCGCCCGACGCGAAGTCGATGGCGTAGCGGCCCTCCAGCTCGGGCTGGGTTCGGATCGGGACGCCATTGAAACGAAGCATGAGCGGGAGCTGGCCGCAGTGCTCCTCGACCAGGCTTCGCACTCGACCCACCCATAGCTCGGCTTCACTCCGGGGCATGGACTTGTAGATCCGGACTTCGGTCCCGGGAGTGCCGCCCTCGGCCCGCTCGACCGTACCCGCGCCGTCGGGGCCGAAGGT
Organism: uncultured Myxococcales bacterium; assembly: GCA_964477875.1. Lineage (GTDB taxonomy): Bacteria > Myxococcota > Kuafuiibacteriia > Kuafuiibacteriales > Kuafuiibacteriaceae > Kuafuiihalomonas. Next base: position 12,056 of record CAYZFR010000116.1, on the reverse strand, counting down.
GATCTGATGGGACGCGTCCTCGGTGCAGGTACGGACGACCATGCGCGCGATCCCGAGGGCGTAGGGCGACAGCTTTCCGATACCGAAGCGCCCCCGGTCCCGCCCCGGCGCCTTCTTGGATGAGCCGATGGTCAGGTAGGTCTCTACCTCTTCCGCCCCCATCCCGCGGCCGTCATCTCGGACCGAGAGTCGTAGCATGGCGCGGCGAGGGTCGAACGCGAGCTGGACGTCGATGTGGCGCGCGCCAGCGTCGGCGGCGTTTTGAACCAGCTCTCGCACGCACAACAGCGGCTCGGGGAACTGTTGGGTCAGCGCCGTCAACAGACCCGGGATGTCGACGCTGAACGGCCGCGACACCTCCTCAGGCTAGCCGAAGCGCTACGCCGAACGAAGCAGGGGAAACTACGGTTACCCCTAGGGTCAGCGGAGGCCGAGGAAGAGCAGGACCGCGAGCGCCCCCACACCGAGGACCACGGCGAGGGTTCGAATCAAGGATGAAAGCCGGGTTCGCCGGACGAAGGCGGTCAGCTCGACGGTTTCGCCCCCCTCCAGAGCCTCATCTCGACGCGGCGGGAGCGGAGGCACGTCCAGGACCACGGATGTGGCTGGCCGCGGCGCTTCGGAGGACAGGAGCCCGTCCGCCGTCCAGAAGACCTCGGCCGGCTGGTCCCCGTCCTGGGAGGGCACGTCGAGGACCGGCGCACCCAGCGCCTCGTCGAGGGGGAGCGGGAGCCTCTCCAACCAGGCGCGAACCGCCGCCGCTCCGCCGTCCCGGGCCGAGGCCGAGGTGTGGACGAGCGCCCTCTCCATCCGAGCCGCGTCTTCGAAGCGATGCTCGGGCGCGCACTCCAGGCCCTTGAGGACGGTCGTCAACACGTCCTCCGGGACCCGGTCCCGCTCCGCCTTCGTCATCTCCGGCGGATCGAAGGTCGTCCGCAGCAGCTCCCGCATCCCCGGCAGCGGCGGCCACGGCGAGCGAGCCACGAAGAGCTCGAAGAGGATGACCGACAGGCTGAACACGTCGGCCCGCGGGTCGAGAAACTCGGCCTTTCGGTGCTCGGGCGCCATGTAGCGGGTGGTGCCGATGAAGCGGCCGGGGATCGTGATCGAGGGACCGTAGACGTCCTTGCTGATGCCGTAGTCGATGAGGACGCCTTCGCCTTCGGTAGAGACGATGACATTCTTGGGGTTGACGTCCCGGTGAAGAATGGGTCGCAACCTTCCTTGCTCATCCTTCAGGGTGTGCAGCGCCGACAGACCGCGCAACAGGCCGAGCCCGATGTGTATCGCGACCGGCTCGGGAAGCTTGATGCGCTCGTCCCGCATCTTTTCCAGGATACGATGGAGACCAATCCCCCGGACCTGGGTCATCGACAAGTAGAGGCAGTCGCCGACCCGACCGAACTCTCGCATCGCGGCCAGATTGGGGTGACGGGCCCGAGAGGCGACCTGGGCTTCGAGCACGAAGCGCCGCTCGTACTCGGTAGAGCTCGCGAGCTCGGGCCGGATCCGCTTGAGGATGATCGGCTCTTCGTCTCCCCCCCGCCGAGCGAGGAAGGCCTCGGCCATGCCGCCGCGACCCAGCATGCGGTCCAGCCAGAAAGGTCCGAAGCGCTCGGCCACCGCAAGATGCTGGCACGGACGCAAGGGCGGAAGGGAACCAAATGAGGCTCAGGGCGACGAGAGGACGAGGGTGATCTCGGGTCGCTCCACGTCCTCGTATTCGACCGGTGCACAGCCTGTTTGGAGAACTTCACCCATCGCTTCACTGTAGGCGATGACGAGGCCGCGTCCGCCCTCGGCCTCGGACAGCTGGAGGCGCCGTTCCTCGTCTCCGGCCGTCCAGCGCGCCGACCGGGTCAGCGTAAGAGAACGAACGGTGTCGACCTCGACTTCGCCGCAGATCAGATCCGGATCGAGCAGCCAGCCGACGACGAGGGCATCGGCCTCGGGCGCGAGGCCCTGCACGTCGACCTCGACAGGACGGAAAACCGCGTCCACTCCTCCGCAGTGGAGCAATAAGAGGGCGCTGCAACAGGCGAGGCCGCGCACTCTCGCGTTATACCATAGCCGATGCTTTGGCTCCTTGCCGCAGCCGCCCTGCCTGTCGCGCCGGTGGACTATGCCCCGGAGCTGGCCTTCGAGCCGGCCCAAACCCTCGAGGTTCACCTCCGCTTTCGCCGGCCGCTTCGCGCCGCGCCAGAGGGCTTCGAGGTGAAGTTCCGGGTCTTGGAGGACGCACCCGGTTTCCGGCGCTTGCCCGCCCACGAGCTGACGCGTGAGGGGCTCGTCTACTATCTCCAGGCGCCCGGGGCCCCGTCCAAGATACGTCCGGGGACCCAGCGCTTCCGGATGCAGGTGGACTTGTCCTACGGCGGGCGGGTCCGGCGCCGCCTGAAGATCCTCCATCGGCTCCGGCTGAAGGACGGTCCCGGCCCCGACCCCGGACCGCTGTTGAAGGGCTCTCTGCTTCCGGAGGACATCGCTGCTGCCATCCGAGAGCGGGCGCTTCGGCACTTCGTGCTCACCTCGACCACGGCCTTGGTGCCCGACGCCCTCGCCGCGCTTCCGAAGGAGGCGCCGCCCCAGCTCGCGTCTCTTCCGCCGCGTCAGCAGCTGGCCGCCCTGGTTCGGGCTCTGGCCGCCGGCGAGTTCGGCGTCGCCGAGGCCCACGCCGACGCGCTGCGCGGATCTTCCGAGCTGGCGCCGGGTGAGCTGGCCCGGGCGCTGGAGCTGGAAGCGGGCCTCGCCTTGCTCCACGCTAGGGACACCCTCGCCCGCCGGCGCCTGGAGCAAGCTCTGACCCTGTTCCCAGACTTGGATACCCAGCATCCCCTCCCCTTCGTACAGACCCGCTTCGACCAGATGCGGGCGACCGTTCAGCCCTCACGCCCCTTGGCGATCGGCGCGATCGATCTCGTGCGGGCCGAGGGCGCGGTGAGGGCCGAGGTCGCCTTCGGACCGGATCCGGCCCGACTGGTGGACACGGTCTCCATCTGCTTCGAAGACCTGCAGGTCGAGCGTTCGGCTCGGGCTGCGCACGAAGGGGAAGGGGGCCGCGGTCGCCTGCGGGTGGACCTCGACGAGGAGCTGAAGCGGGCCTTGGTCCGCGTGCGGCTCCTGGACGCCCGGGGCAACATCCTCGCTGAACAGGGCACGGACCGTCCCCTAAGCGTACCGATCACCCGCCCCGAGCGGAAAAAGCTCCGGGCTCCGAGCTGGGTGTGGTGGACCCTGGGCGCCGCCGCGGTGGCTGGCGCCGGCACCGCGATCGGCTTCGCGTTGGCCGACGGACAGACGCCCCAGCCCGATCGGAACGTGGGTCCGTTCGAGTTTCGGTTTTGATCCAAGCCTTTCTGATCAGCGGATTGCTTTGGACCCAACCGGTGCTGGTCGACGTCGAGCCGCGCCGGCTCCTGGAAGAGGAGGGCATTCGGCTGTCGCCATGGCTGGTGAGCGATGCCGTCCATTTGCCCGAGCAAGCGGAGCTGGTGGGGCTCGGGATAGTGGAGGCCCGGGTCAGCTTCGACTTCCAGAGGCTTTTCGGATGGAAGGGCCTTTCGCTGGAGCTGGCGCCCTTGTTCATCTTCGGCGGCGCGCCGAGCGGAACGCTGGGTGACTTTCAGGCCCTGGACAACATCGCGGCTGCAGGCGGCGTCGACCTCTTCGAGGCCTTCGTGCGCGCCCGCCTCGCGCCCCTCACGCTGCAGCTCGGCCTCATCGACTTGAACCGGATCATCGACGTGCTGCCGAAGAGCAAGCTCTTCGTCCACAGCACCGCGGGCTATGGCGCCGTGCTCGGCAATTTGCGGCCGAACGGCGGCCTCTCCTTTCCGGTCACGTCTCTCACCCTGGCCGCTGTCCTGGAGGTGAAGCACTGGGTGCTGTCACTGCTCGCCGCCGACGGCGTGCCGGGCCGACCCGGCGCCGTCGCCAGCAAGCCCATCTTCTTTCCGGGCATCGGACTGAGTTTGGGCGCCGGCGACGGCCTGCTCGCCCTGGCCGAGCTGGCGTGGACCGGCTGGGGCAAGTGGGCCATCGGCGGCTGGGCGAGCAGCACCGAGTACGGAATGGACCGCGGCCGAGGCGGCGCCGGGGGCTGGGCCTCGTTCAGCCTTCCGGTGCTCCCGCCTCGGGGCGGCTTCGGCGGCGCGACGCTCTTTTTTCGGGGCGGCCTCGGCACCCCGGACGCCAGCTTCTTTCGGGCCGAGCTCGGCGGCGGCCTGGTTTTCGAGGGCGCCCTCGTGAAAGCAGACGCGGTCGGCTTCGCCGCCTTCGCCGCCCGGGGCAGCGAAGTCCCTCTGTGGGAGACGGCCTACGAGCTCACCTACAAGGTCCCGGTCTTCCGGGGCCTCGCCTTTCAACCCTTCCTGATGTGGATCGACCAGCCCCTCCAGGGAGAGAGCAGCCCCGCCCTGGGCCTCCGCCTCGACCTCCACCTGTGAAGGTGCCACCCCCCGTTTCCGGCGGAGCTCCCGGCCGCCTGCGAGGTGCCAGCCCCCGTTTTCGGCGGAGCTCCCGGCCACCGAAAACGGGGGGT
>CAYZFR010000116.1:0-7416 GCA_964477875.1 uncultured Myxococcales bacterium | reverse complement strand
GCGAGGTGCCAGCCCCCGTTTTCGGCGGAGCTCCCGGCCACCGAAAACGGGGGGTGGCACCGGGTTAGAGGACGTTTTCGGCGAGCTTGATGCGGGCGGCGTCGAGGCGGCTGGCGGCTTTGGCGTTGCTTCGGGTGCGCTTGAAAGACTCGGACCAGAGGGTCATGCGGCGAGCCAGGGTGGGGTCTTGGGCGCCCTCGACGGCGAGCACGAGGGCGGTGGCCATCTCCAGGGTCTCGGGAGGCGGAGGGCGGTGGCGGACGAGGCGCCGCTCCACGGTGTCGGCGAGGCTTCGGACCAAATGGATGAGCTCGGGCTCGCCGGGGGCGCAAGGTAGGGCCCCGGCGAGGGCGCAGGCGAGTTCGACCTGGCCCTCCCAGGCTTCGTCTTCGTCCTCGGCCGCCTCCCAGCGCGCCCGAAGCTCGGCCACCACCTCCCGAAAGAAAGGCGCCGCCGCCTCCCCTTGGACCTGGGCCAGGGCCACCGCGACGTCGGTCCGGCCGCCATCGGCGGTCCGGCCCAGTCGGCCCCGCACCGCGCGCTCCAGCCCCGGCACCGCCCGCTGGCTCCGGAGGCGTCCTGCCGTCCGCGCCGCCGCTACGCACACGTCGACGTTGGCGAAGGTGAACGAGGCCCGCTCCAGCAGTCGGGCGATGAAGCGGTGGGTCTGCAGCGCGTCTCGCTGAAGCAGCATCTGCACCGCCTCCGAGGGCTCGCTCCGGATCCAGTCGTCGACCTGCTGGAGCCACCGCTCCGCGGCCTCGGTCAGGATCTCGGTCGCCCGGGCGTCGGGAAAGCGGGCGTAGGCTCGATACAGCTCCGCCCGGCGCCGGGGCCCGAAGCGCTCGGTCCCGCAGCGGCGCAGCGCCGCCTCGAAGGCGGAGAGGCTCGTGCTCACGCTGGCCAAACCCAACAGCAGTCCCCAGCCCGCCTCCTCGTGACCGTCCCCATGAAGGCACGCCCGGGCCAGGCGCAGCTCCAACAGCTCGGTGAAGCGTGCGTCCACCGCCGCCGCGAAGTCCTCCATCGCTTCCTGGGCGCTCATGCCGTCGATCGGCCGCGGCGGCACCGCCCCTCCTCGGCTCAGGTGGTCCATCAAGCGCAACGCCCGGCCGACCTCGGGCTCCAGCTGCGCCGCCTCCTCCAGGGGCGCCCGCACCACCGCCTCTTCCTCCCGCCGGGTCAGCGCGCGCTCCCGGGCCGCGAGGACGGTCCGCCGGCGGTCGGCGCCGAACAGCTCCACCGGCGCCTCCTCGGCAATGGCCCGCCGGATCCGCTCGAAGTGCTCCGAGTCCAAGGGGCCCAGGGCTTGGGGCCGGCCCGAGATCCAGGTCCGCATCCAAGCTCTGCTCTCGGCCACGAAGCCGTCCTCGACCCCCTCCGTCAGTGACAAGGTAACCTGCAACTCGTGCTCGTTGCCGAGCAGGAAATGACTCCACAACCAGTAGAGCGCCATGTGGGGGAGCCGCGGAATCAGATCCGACTCTTCGACGAAGCGACTCACCGGCGCCGCACGGGCTAGGGCCTCGGCGGGGGCCTGACCAAGGCCGGTGAGCGCCTGCACCAACCACTCCACTCGAGCGAACAACCTCCCGGGGTCGGACTTGTCGGGGAGCTTCTGGGCGTCGGTGATCGCTTCGTAGAGCTTGAGGCCCGAGGTCAAGCGCGCCTCTTCCGGCCCCTCGAAGCGAAGGTGGGCGAGCTCGCTGCGGTCCTCCTCCTGGAGAATCCGAAACAGACGCCCTACGATCGCGCCGTCGGTCGGCCAGACGCCCCAGTCGCCGGGATGAAAATAGAACACCCGAGAGCTGCCGTCCTTGGCCCCGACCCAGGAGGCGAGAAAGGACATGGCCTCCTGCTGCATCACCACGGTGCTGGCAGTAAACAAGCCCACGACCTCGGCCACCCAGCCGGGATCCGACGGATCGAGCAGCTCCGCGAGGTTGCGAGCGCTAGGGGCCCGGAGCTCGGCCTCGGCGGGGTCTGCGACCTCGAGCTCGTAGCGACGGTGGAGGTCGAGCCATCGACGCAGCTCGGGACCAGGGGCCAAGCTCCGGTGGACGTCGAGAGGCGTAGCGACGGCCCGAGGCTCGGCGACCCGCTGGACGAGGCGCTCCAGCATGCTGCCTCCGCCGCCGAACAGCGAGCGGGCCTCCTTCTGCGTCACCAGCCTCATGGCGCTCCGTCAGCCTCGAAGCTCGTCCGCTCTTCGAGCCACGCGAAGAGCCTACCCCGCCGCGGGGGCGTGACCCGTGGCCACACCCGGACGTCGGCGTCGGCGCTCCCCGACACCAGGACCTGACCGTCGGGCGAAAAGGCGAGGTCGAAGACCGGCAGCGAGTGCCCGAGCAGCACCGCATACTCCAGGCTGCGCGTGTCCCACAAGCGGATCTCCCGGTCCGACCCCGCCGTCGCCAGCAGATCGCCATTGGGGCTGAACACGATGTCGTGGATCTCGCCGTCGTGCCGCTCCGTCGGCTGGTGACAGTTGCTTCGGCTCCGCCCCCCGGCATCACAGATCCAGACATCGGCCCGCACCGAGGCCAAGGCGACCATGTTCAAATCCGACGACACCGCCACCCGCCGCACCCCTGGCAGGTTCGAAAGCGTGACCCGCTCTCCGTCCCCCATCGGGATCACGTGGAGTGCGTCGCCCCCCACCGCGAGCAGGTCCTCTCCTCGGATCGCGAGGGCCCAGAGCGCCTGGTCGATATCCAAGAGCTCCCGGGCTCCGCCGCCGTCCACCGCCCACTCCAGCAGGCGCCCGTCCCGCCCCGTCGAGTACAGTCGCCGGCCGCCGGGAGCGAAGACCACGTCGCTCACGAAGTCCGAGTGACCGACCAGCGGACGGCCTTCGAGACGATCCAGATTCCACAACCACACCCGGTTGTCTTCGCCCGCCGAAGCCAGCCAGCGCCCGTCGGGGGAAAAGGCCAGCTCTTCGACGTCGGCCTCGTGCCCCCGAAGGACCCGGGCCCCATCCCCGTCGACCGGCCACAAGCGCACCGTTCGGTCGTCACTCGAAGAGGCCACCCAGCGCCCGTCGGGCGAAAAGAGGACCCGGTAAACGTGGTCTTCGTGGCCCCGAAAGGTTCGTACGAGATCGCCCGTGGTCCGGCGCCACAACCGCACCTGATCGTCGTGGCCCCCGGACGCGATCAGTCGACCGCCGGGGGAGACATCGACCGCGTGCACCCCCACCGAATGCCCGGCCAAGACCCGACCGCGTTCGGGCTTCATCGGCCACACACGAAGCGAGCCGTCCCAGGAGCCGCTCACCAGCCAGCGCCCCGCCGGGTCGAAAGCGAGGCTCGTGACCACGTCGGCGTGGCCCCGCAGTCGATGACCTTCCCGGGCTCCCTCGCCCGGATGCACCCAGATCGTACCGTCCCAGCCCGCGGTCGCGATGCGGCCCGCGCCCACCGCCGCCACCGTCACCCGTTCGTCGTGGGTGGTGAGGACGCGCGAAGCGCCGCTCTTCAAGTCCACGACCGACACCTCGCCGTCGAAGTGTCCGACCACCACCTGGGCCGAGCCGAGGAAGGACAGCGCCGAGACCTCGCTGTCGAAGCGCTCTTCCAGACGCAGCTGCTGACGCTCCAGGTCGAAGACCCGAAGCCAGCCGTCGGTGCCGCCGCAAGCCAGGCTGCGCCCGCTGTTCGACACCGCGAGGCTGGACACCTCCCGGCCGTCGCAGAGCAGCCGGCGGGGCGCTTCGCCCAGCCCGGACCACAGCCAGACCTCCCGCCCGTGACCGCCGGTCACGATGGCGCCCCCCGCCGCCTCCACCTGCAGGTTCCGGTTGACCTGCTCCAAGGCGTGATGATCCACCAGCTCGCCATCGGCCGACCAGCGGCGGACGCCGTCCACGCCCACCGAGACGAAGCCGCCCCCGGGCGCTTCGACGACGTCGGTGGCGTCGCCGGTGTGGCCCCGAAGCACCACCACCCGGTCCGTCCCCAGCTCTCGAATTCGTATCGTCTCGTCGTACCCCGAGCTGACGAGCTTGGCGCCGTCCTCCGAGAAACGAAGGCTCGTCACCCGGTCGTCGTGGGCCTCGAAGCTTCGCACCTCGCCACTGTCGATCTCGACGATCCGCACCCGTCCGCTCCGGTCTCCGGCCGCGGCGAGGGCGCCGTCGGGCGAGACAGCGACCGCGTCCACGCGACGACGGCCCGTAACGACGTGGCGCGCCACGCCGAGCTGGGCGGCGCGGAACGCGAGGGAGGGGGCGCCGGCCCGAGGCGCGGAGAGGGTCTTGAGCTGGGCGAGGGTCGCGGTCGGATCCCGATCGAGAAGGTAGCGCGCCTTGCCGAGCTTGTTCTCTTCGATCTCGGCCGTCAGGGCCTTGTTCTTCCGGGCCACCGCCTCCTTCTCCTGCCGGATGCGCAGGTAGCCGAGCACGCCGGTGCAGAGCAGGAGCGCCATCGAGACGATACCTACGCCGACCGCGAGGCGGTGCCGGCGCAAGGCTCTCCGGACATAGTCGTTGAAGCTGTAGTTGTAGGAAGAGACGAGCCGACCGTCGACGTAGTCCCGGAGCTCGGCCGCCATTTCCTGGGCCGAGGGATAGCGGTCCTTCGGATCCCGAGCCATCGCCTTTTCGACGATGGCGATCAGCTCTCGGGGGCAGTCGGGCGCCAGCTCGTAGAGCCGCTTCGGCGGACCGCTCACCACCGCCAGCAGCACGTCCTTGCTCGCGACGTCCTGGTACGGCCGACGACCAGCCAGGACGTGGTAGAGCATCGCGCCCAGGGCGTAGACGTCGGCTCGCTCGTCGACCGGCTTCGCGCTCGCCTGTTCGGGCGGCATGTAGGGCGGCGTCCCGACCACCATCCCATCCGAAGTGTCCTCATGACCGGTCCAGGGCCCGTCCTCGCTGTTCGTGCCCTCGGGCCCGTCGCTCCACATGTCCTTGGCCAGACCCCAGTCGATGACGACGGTCTCGCCGAAGGCCCCCACCATCACGTTCCCGGGCTTCAGGTCACGGTGGAGGATCCCGTTCTGGTGGGCGTAGGCGACCGCGTCGGCGACGGCGATGATGTTCCGCAGCAGGCCCTCCCGTTCCTTCCGGCTCAGGGCCGAGTCGAGGGCCTCGGCCAAGGTCCGGCCCTCGACCAGCTTCATGGCATAGAAACGCCTGCCGTCGGGCCAGTGACCCGCCTCGTGGATCGGCACGATGTTGGGATGCTGGAGCCGCGCCGTGATGAAGGCCTCGCGAATGAAGCGCTGCTCGGCCTTTGGATGCTTGGAGAGGAGCTCCTTCACCGCCACGTCGCGACGAAGGCGCCGATCTTTGGCCCTCAGGATCCGCCCCAAGCCCCCCCGGGCGAACTCCCGGCCGAGCTCGTAGAGCTCGCTGGAAACCTCGGGGAGTCGTTCGAGCTCGTCCTGGCGTTCGCCGACGCTCGACAAATCCACGCGAGACAGGTCGCGCTGCCGCCTGCGGACCGTCTGGGGGAGAGCCTCCGGATCGGCGGTCCCCCCGTCGTTGGACTCGGGCGGCCCCGGCATATTTCACGGGTACACAGTCCGTCCTCGGCTCACAAGTTCGGCCCACCTACGTACCTCATTTGCCGTCCGGGGAGCTCCGTGCCAGGTAATCCTTCGTCGCCGGCTCACTCTACCGCGACCCGGCCTGTTCGGAGGAGCTTACGTGGCAGCGTTCATCGACGAGCTGAGCAGTCCGCTCGAAGAACTCATGGAGCTCCTCCGCTGGAGCGCGAGCGCGAATGCGGAGGCGAAGAAGCCGTGAGCCCCCTGTGGCTCCTCCTCCCCGCCGCCCTCATCCTGGAGGCCGGCGACCGTCGACCCCTGCCCGTCGCCTTCACTAGCCCCACCGGCGCCTCTGGGCGCCTCGGCTTGTCGGAGGTGATCCGCGGTCTGGACGCCGCCTTCGAAGAGGCCACCAACCTTCGCGTCGAACCGATGGACGGGGCGGTCGTCGATCAGTGCAATCGCAAGCTGACCTGCGTAGCCCGCAAAGCTCGGCCCGACTTCATGCGCGAGCGCCTCCGCCGCCCCGACGGCAGCTACGCGCCCTATCGGGCCCACACCATCCAGCTTCGAGACCAGGAGCGGGAGGTTCCGCGACTGCTGCTCGTCGTGGGCGTGGTGACGAGCCCGGGCCGCGGCGACCGGATCCTGCTGCAGCTGGTCAGCACCGACCTCGCCCTCCAGACCTTTCACGAGACCGAGCGGGGTCCGGACTGGAAGGAGCAGGTCGAGACCAAGCTCTTCGAGCGCGCCATCGTGGCCACCGCCCGTTCGGCGCCTTTGGCCTCGAAGGCCGAGCTGGCGAGCTTCCTGGACGAGGCGCTGGCGGGCCCGCTCAGGCGTGCGCTGAAGCGCCACGGGCACCATCGCCCCTTCGGGGCCATCGCGCTTCGGTCCTCGGTGGAAGGGGCGAGCGTGCGCCTCGACGATCGACTCCTCGGCCCCGTCGAACGCCAGACCCGGATCGTCGACGTCCGCTCGGGCCGGCGCCGCTTAGCGATTCAGGCCCACCGGCATCGGCCTTGGAGCACCGAGGTCGAGGTCCGCCCCGGCGAGACCGCCCTCGTCGAGGCCCGACTCGTCCGGGCCGAGACTAGGCTGTCGAAAGCGCTTCGCCAGAGCACCTTTTGGACCGGCGTGGCCGCCCTCGGCGCCAGCGGAGCTGTTTTCGCGTGGGCGGCGAGCCGGGCCGGGGGCGCCGAGCTCGTGTGCTTCGAGGGGCCGGGCTGCCGGTCCGGCGAGCGTCTGGTGGGCTCGCCCCCTCTGGCCGCCGTAGGCGCCGGCCTGGCGGGGACGGGACTGGGATGGAGTGTGGGGGCACTGACCCTGGACCGGCGGCGGAGCGTCCCCTGGCCGAGCTGGCTGCTCGGCGCCGCCCTCGGCGCCGGCGCCTACGGCCTCGTGGCCGGCTTCGACTGAAGCACGCGGCGCAGGTCTTCGAGCGACCAGGAGAACTCGGCCCGCCGGATGGCGGCCTCGACCGCCCGAGCCTCGTCCGGGGGTAGCGAGGCCGCCCAGATCCGCTGCGCCTTTAGCGCCGCCTCGAAGCGCTCCGGCACCTCTGGGGCAGCCAGGGCCCGCCGGACCGCCGAACGAGCCGCCGCCTCGGGCCCCGCCGGCGAGGGAGCCTCAGGCTGGGGTGGCACCGGAGTGAAAGTGACCGGCGGGCGCGCGGGGGCCGGGGCCGAAGGCCTCGGCTCGGGCGGCGGCGGCGGCGCCAGAGGCGGCGCTTCCGTCCCCGAGGAAGCCGGCGTCATCGACTCGGGCGGAGGACTAGGGGGGTGCTGGAGAACGGATTTATTCGTCTGGGTAGGCAGGCTTTTCGTGGAACGCTTCGGCGAAGAGGGCGCTGATTGGGCATCAGAAGCCGCAAGGCGGAGCCGTCCGGAGCGTTCCACGGAAAGACCGCCAGCCAGACGG
>CAYZFR010000115.1:0-12724 GCA_964477875.1 uncultured Myxococcales bacterium | reverse complement strand
AAGACTGGTGGAAGCTGCGCTTGAAGTACCAGGGCATCGAGCCACCGGTGGCTCGCCCCAGCGATGCCTTCGACCCCGGCGCGAAGTACCACATCCCCTCGAACGTGCCCTACACCCGCTACTTCTTGGCTCGGGTGCTGCAATTTCAGTTTCACGAAGCGCTGTGCGAAGCCTCGGGTCACGAGGGCCCGCTGTACACCTGCTCGATCTACGGCAGCGAAGAGGCCGGCGAGCGCATGAAGGCCATGCTGGCCCTGGGCATGAGCAAGCCTTGGCCCGAAGCGCTGGAGGCGATCACCGGCCAGCGGGAGATGGACGGCCGGGCCCTCATCGCCTACTTCGAGCCCCTTCTGAGCTGGCTAGAGACCGCCAACGAAGGCCGGACCTGCGGCTGGTGATCGAGATCGCCGCATCCCTGAAAAGCCTTTTGTGACAAAGCGCAAAAGCGCGGTGCACGGTCTTGCGATCGTCGTGACCCACATCGCACTGTGCGCGGCGTCATGCAGGTGTGGCTGACACTCGGACTCGCGGCAGGTCTTTGGGCGATCCTGCTAAGGATGGCGACCCAGCTCACCCGTCCGGGACGGGACCCAGGCTGGGACGACGCCCTCGCCCAGACCCTCTGCATGGGCGCGCTCTGGTGGCCCGTCCAGTGGCTCGGCGACCACGGCGCGATGGTGGCGGCGCTGACGGTCCCTCCTCTACTCCTCATGGCCCACACCTGGAGCATCAAGATGATCTACCAGACCAGCCTCGCCCGAGCGGCGGTCACGGCCGGCCTGCACGGAGCCATGGCCTTCGTCGTCATCGGCGGCCTGGGCTACGTCCTGTTCGGCTCCGTCGAAGCCTTCGCCGCCGCTTCCGCTTAAAAGAACAGGGCGCCGGCGATGCCGCCCAGCATCGCGCAGAGGGCGGCGGCGAGGAAGGCCTGACCCTGGCTCAACACGATCGGGGCCGAGCTCAGACCGGTGAGGGGCTCCGAGGACTCGGCCGGCGGCTGCAGGACGGCCTCGGCGGGGAGCTCGCTTCGTAGGTCCTGGGAGACCTGGGCCCCGCCGAGGGGGGCCGTGTCCGGGTCCGTCGCGAAGGGAGGCTCGTCGATGGGCTCGGGAGCCTCCGACGACAGGGTACGGAGCTCGGGTACGATGCTGTCCTCGGGCACGTCGGCCGCGCCGGCCGTCCATCCATCGGGCTCGTCCGCTGGGCCTGCGCTCTCGTCGATGCCGAGCAGACGCATGAGGGCGTCGCTGCGCACGTCGTCGGTCCCGACCTGGGCCAGGAGCTCGTCCTCGGGGGCCGGCTCCCACTGGGTGCTGCGCATGTTCGGGGCGCCGACCCGCGCCCGGTCGCTGTTCCGCCCCGGGACGCTGCTCGCTTCGATGACGTGGGCGTCGAGGGCCTTGGCGAGCTCCGGCGCTTCGATGCGCTTCTTCATCGCACGCCGGAGCGCCCGGCCGCGGGCCAGGATCGTCTCCCCGTATACGTTGGCCAGCTCCTTCGATATCGCGGCCTCATCGAGGCGCATGCCGGCCCTTTCGATCAGCTCCCGGATCTCGTCGCCCATGGCGGCGGCGCTCGGATAGCGAAGCCGAACGCTTCGCTCCAACGCCTTGCTGAGGATCGGGTCGACGACCCGGGTGAGCCCGGGAACGACCTGGCTCGGGACCGGGATCGGCTGCTTGCGGATCGAGCTCAAGACCTCGGTGGGCGAGCTTCCCTTGAAGAGATCCTGGCCGGTGAGCGCTTCCCACAAGACGATGCCGAGGCTGAACACGTCGCTTCGTCGATCCAGCGGCGCCCCCTGCGCCTGCTCGGGAGACATGTAAGAGAACTTGCCCTTCACGATGCCGGCTTTGGTCTCCCAGCCCCGGTCGGTGGCCTTCGCGATGCCGAAGTCGGTGAGCTTGGGGACACCGTTGAAGCCGAGGAGGATGTTTTGGGGCGTGACGTCGCGGTGGACCAGGTTCAGGGGGCGGCCGTCGTCTTCGGCGCCCTCGTGGGCGTAGTGGAGGGCGTCGCAGACCTTGGCCACCACGGCGAGGATGACGCCCACCGAGAGGGGCTGCCGGGCTCGGGCCGAGGTCCGGAGCACCTGAGCCAGGCTGGCTCCGAACACGTACTCCATGGCCAGAGCGTGCACGCCGTCGACCTCGCCGAATCCAGAGAGGGTCACGATGTTGGGATGACGGAGGGCAGCCGCGACCCGGGCCTCGGTGAAGAACATGCGAAGAAAGTCTTCGTTCTTGGCGAGGCTCGGAAGAAGCACCTTGAGCGCGACCAAGCCCCCCGTCCGGCCATCGAGGGCCAAAAAGACGTTGGCCGCCCCGCCGGTTGCGAGCCGGACCAGCAGCTCGTAGGAGCCGAGCTTCGACGCCGCCACCAAGAAACCCTCTACACCGGGCGGCCGCGGAGGGACCAGAGACGGATGAAGCCGTTCTTCAGCACCCCCCTAGCCTAGTGTCCTGGCCGTGCCCCCATCTCGTGTGTGAAGGGTAGAAGCGCCCAGGTCCACCTGGGCAGCCGCCCGCCCACCACGATGACGATTGAGATGAGGACCGGGGGAAGACCCGAGGCGGAGCCGCGAAAGCGGGGCAGGATCCATTCCGCGAGGGTCCTCGCCCTCGCCGCCGCGGCGAGCCTCGCTAGCCCCGCCCAGGCCCACGAAGCCGGCCCGGCCCGAGAGGAGGCGAAGCTCGAGCTCCCGAACGGGCAGTGGGTCTTCGCCCTCAGGGTTCGGCCACCGGCCCCCCGGCGGGGCGTGGTGGTGCTCACCCATGGCGCCGGCTCTCCAGGCTCGGCCACCTGGGACCTCAGGGCCGGCGACCATTCGGTGATGCTCGCCCTGGCCCAGGCCGGCTTCGAAGCCTACGCCTTCGACGCCCGCGGCTTCGGCGGGTCCAGTCGACCGGCGGCCCTGGATGGCTCGCGGGCCGGCCCACCGGCGGTTCGGGCCCAGGACGTCCAGGTCGATCTGGGCCGGGTCCTCCAGTGGGCAGGGGAGCCGGCCCGCTTCGACCTTGTGGGCTGGTCCTGGGGCTGCGTGGTGGCCGGCCTCTACGCCAGCGAGCACCCGGATCGGGTGCGTCGTCTGGCGCTGTTCGCGCCGGTCTGGGCCCGCGGAAACCCGAGCCGCCACATCGTGGACCAGGTGTGGCGCGAAGAGAGCCGAGACCTCCACGAGCGGCTGCGCAGCGAGGCCGACGATCCACAGGTTCATGCCGAGTTCGTCGACGCGCTCTTTCGCTTCAGCGAGGGAGGAACACTCCGGCTCCCCAATGGGCCCTACCGTGACATCTACGGTCCCGACGCGCCGGTCTGGAACGCAGCTGCGGTCCGGGCAAAGACCCTGATCTTTCGGGGCAGCCGAGACCGGGCGGCGCTGCGCTCCCAAGGTCTGGCGCTGTTCGATGCCCTCGAAAGAGCCCGCGCCCGCCGCTACGTGGAGATCGGCGACGCCGGCCACTTCGCTTTTCGGCGACGAGGCGCCGACCGGAAATTCCAAGCAGTCTTGGTGGGCTTCCTGACTGGACCTTGACCGCACCGATCTTCCGGGAGGAGCGAAAGCTGCGGCCGATGGGGGCACAGATGGATCTGGAGGAGCTCATGGAGCGCTATGTCGACGGCGACAAGACCGCTTTCGACCGCCTGCTCCCTTTCATCGAGCCTCGGGTTCGGGCCTCGCTTCGGAGATGGCTGCGCAGTCAGGCCGACGTGGAAGACGCGCTCCAGACGGCCCTGCTGAAGGTTCATCGAAACCGCCACCGCTACCAGCGCGGCCGACCGGTCCTCCCGTGGATCATGACCATCGCCCGGCACGTGGCCCTGGACGAGCTTCGGCGCCCCCACCGGCGAGGTCGGGGTCTGGACTCGGAGGAGCTCCAGAAGATCCCAGCCGAGGACGCCCCAGCGCCATGGGCCGAGGCCGACACCCAGGCCGTGATCGAGGCGGTCCGCGAGGCGGTGGACGGGTTGCCGGCCTCGAGCCGAGAGGTGGTCCGCATGCACAAGCTGGAGGGGCGCTCGATGGCCGAGATCGCCGAGGTGCTCGGCATCAAGGAGGGGGCTGTGCGCGTTCGTGCGCACCGGGGCTACAAGGCTCTTGCCCAGCGCCTGCTCGGCGTCTGGCAGGCCCGACTGGAGTGAGCGCCGCCCAGGCCTTGCTCCCAGGGACCCGCCTCCCGTATTGTTCCCGGCTCCTCGGTTCATGAGCGACAAAGAGATCGAAGAACGGAAGCAGGCCTTCCCCTTTCACAAACGCTTCTTGCGAAAGCCGGTTCACATCCGGGTCGAGGTGGAGCGCTTTCAGGAGGGCCTCGAGAGCCAGAGCGTCAACATGAGCCCTAGCGGGATCTGCTTCGAGCTGAGCACGCCGCTCGAAGACGACGAGCGATTCCGCGTCCTGCTCTACATTCCTCGAGGCAAGGAAGTAGAGATCCTCAAGGTGAGTGCGCGCCAGGTCTGGCAGGAGCGGAGCGAGGATCGCTGGCGCGTGGGGGCCGCCTTCGTGCAGTTCGCGCCCGGCGACGAACGCCGCATTCGCCAGTGGCTGCTCGAGTTCGCACCCAAGCCCGAGGCCACCGGCTGAGCCTCACTCTTCGGGTCGACCGGGACGAAACACCCTCGAGATCCGCTGGACGAAGCCTGGCCGCTCGGCCTGGGTGGTGCGAGCCACTCCCTCGTGGGCTTCGCTCGACAAGGGATCGATCGCCAGCACCTCCTGGTAGGCGGCTGCCGCCTCCTCGTCTTCGGTCGCTTCGAGAAGCTGAGCGAAGCGGAGCGCCACCCAAAGGCTCGACGGCTCGTCCTCACGAAGGCTTCGAAGGGCCTCCAGGGCGCTGGGCCGCGCCTCTGGATCCTGAAGCCCCGAACGGTACCAGGCCTCGGCCCGCAGCTCCGGATCGCCGGAGGCGGGGATCGGCACGCTGGCGTCTCCTCGGCGAAGCTGCTCCTTGAGCCGAACCTCCTCCCACACCGGCAGTCGGTCCTGCTCCGGATCTTCTATCCATCGATCGTAGGCCGCGCGCGTTCGTGGCTCGGTCAGGATCTGGAGCGCCCGCACCGCGTGGAGGTGGTTGCGCTCTGCTTCCCGCAGCAGGTCGGGCGCCGAGTGGCCGGACAGCCATCTCTCGGGATCCAGCTTGCGACGGGCCCGCGCGAAGGCCTGACGGATCTCTTCGCCGCTTGCGTTCGGGTCGGCCCCCAAGACTTCGTAGGCCGTCTGCCCCTCCAGCTCGGTCTGCAGCGCCTCCAGCTCCTGGCGCAGCCCCGGGTAGCGCTCGGCGGGCAAGGGCGGGAGGGCGCGGTCGCCCCGCCGGCCCCGGGCCCGATCCTGCTCGATCCGCCGCAGCTCACCGTCCAAGCGGGTCGCGAACGCAGCCCGTACGTCGTCGGACAGGCCCGGGAGCCGGGCTGGCGCCGAGGTCAGCTGGCCCAGCACTTGGAGCGCGCCGAGGACCGACAGCACCTCAGCACGGGGCGCCCGGTCGAACAACACCTCGAGCGGCTCGCTCCCGTCGACCTGCTCCAGCCACGGCCCGATGTCGAGCTTTCGGCGCAGCTGCTGGGCACGGTCCGGCGGCACCACGTGGCGCGGAGAGCCCGCGAGGAGGGTCTGGATCCGAGACGGAGCCATGTGGCCTCGCAGACCCTCGACCAAGAGGAGGACGGGCTCGACCGCCCACGCCTCTCCCTCGATGGGGCCGGGCCGAATCCGAAACCAGCCCCGGGTCCAAGAGAAGAGCTCGAAGAAGCGCAAGCGGCGTTGCTCTTCGAGGGCCTCCTGCAGCGAGGGCTCGTCGAGCACCGCTCGCCGCAGTAGAATGGTGCCGAGGGGCCCCTCGGAGCGCCGGAGCTCGGAGAGGGAGGCGTTGAGCTCGGCTTCGCTCATGCGGCCGCCCCGCACCAGGACTCGGCCGAGGCTCTCTTCGGCGAGGTTGGATCCAACCGAGGCGACCCGACCCCCGCGGAAGCCGACGATCTTCTTGCGGTCGCCGTCCTCGAGCAGGAGCACGCCCTCGAAGGCGTGGTGAACCAGGGCCCCGAAGAGCTGGGCGAAGCTCCGCTGTTCCAACCGGCCCCGGGCCGGCATCGATCCCTCCTCTTCCCACACCTCGGGCTCGGGTTCTCTGGTGGAGGCCGCGAGCCAGGTCGCTACCTCTTCGGGACGGAGAACCCCCGGGTCGGGATCGGGGTCGCGGCTGACGCGAGCGGCGGGGATGTGGCGCCGCGCGCAGCGCTCGAGGAGTAGACCGCTGGGCTGGTCCCACTGCCGCGCCGCAACGAGGGCCCCCGCCAAGGGTTCGACGTCGATGCAGGCCGAGGCCCACTCGCCCTCGGCCACCACCGGCTCGAAGCCCATCGCCCGTACCGTCTGGACCCAACCGGCCCGGTGGCTGGGGTCGGGCTCGACGACGAGTACGGCGGGCACGCGTCCAGGCTAGCAGCGAGCCGGCTCGGACGGGAGTCCGCTGGGCGCCTACTCAAGACGCGGCGGGGGAAGGCAGCCGAGCGGAGCGCAGGAATCCGCTGAGGGTCTCGGCAATGCGCCGGACCGCCTCGGCCGACGACTGCTTCACGAAGTAGCCCGCCGCGCAGCTGGCATAGGCCTGATCGATCTCGTCCTGGTCGACCGAGGAGCTGAGGAACCACACCACGGCCGGCTCCTGGTTCTTCCAGCGCTCCGCAAACTCGAAGCCGTTCATGCCGGGCAAGTTGATGTCGACGAGGCCGACGACCTGGACCTGGCCGCGGGACTGAAGCCAAGCCCACGCCTCTTCGGCGCTGGTCTTCCACACCACCTTGTGTGGGTCGCCCGCCTTGGAGAGGCCCCGGAGGATGCTCTCGGCGTCGATTTCGTCGTCCTCGACGAGCAGGATGACCCGCTCCATAGAGTGAAACTCTCAGGACCGGCCGGTCGCCACAAGGGCGGCTGGCCTTTTGGGCGGCTCAACTCGGGGCGCGTGTGTGATCGGCCGCCCGCGGAAAGATCACGCGAAATACCGATCTCCCCCCCGCCGACTCCAGGTAGCCCAGGCTCCACCCCCATTCTCGGCAGACCTGATCGGCCACCGTCAGACCCAGGTTCGAGGCCGCCGGCTTCCCGGTGTCGCCACGGAACAGATCGAACAGCAGCCGCCGCTGCTCCTCCGGGATCCGAAGGCCGTCGTCCTCGATCTCGAGGGCGATGCCGTCGGGGTGGTCCAGCGTCCGCACACAGACCCGGCCCGCGGCGGACGGGTCGCCCTGTATCGCCTCCAGCGCCCGCCGGAGCAGATGAACCAGCACGGTGACCACCCCGCCTTCGTCCCCCTGGATGCGTCCGCTCGCGCCGAAGGACATCGTCAGCTCCGCCACCGGCCGGAGGGCGTGCTCCATGATCGCCACCGCCCTGCGGACCGATTCGGTGAGCTCGCAGGCCACCTCGGCCCGCTGACCGTCCCGCAAGGCGTTGAGGGAGGCGCCCAAGAGCCTCAGCTGTTCGGCCCCCACGACGCAGTCTTCGACGGCCTCCTTCCACTCGACCAGGGTCGCGGCCGGGACCTCCATCGGAGGAGGCCCGACGAAGCGGCGCAGGTCTTCTTGCAGCACCTGGAGATTGGAGAGAATATAGGAGACCGGATTCTTGAGCTCGTGCCCGATCCCGGCCGCAAGCCGTCCCAGGGTCGCCATGCGCTCCTGCTCCATGGCTCGAAAGACGGCCCGCTTGCGCTCACTGGCATAGGTGAGGCTGCGCTGCAGCTGGTCTCGGTCGAGCGCATTCTTGCTCAAGAAGTCGTGGGCCCGAGCGGCAGCGGCGCCCATCTGAGTCGGCAGGTCTTCTTGCGCCGTGAGGACGATGATCGGGACGTCGGGGCAGGCGTCGACCATCGCCTCGACCGTCGACAGACCGCTCGAATCGGGCAGGTTCAGGTCGAGGAGGACGACGTCGAAGCCCTCGGCCCCAGCGGCCGCGCAGGCCTCGGCGAGGCTGGTGCAATGTCGGAGGTCGACGGGGGCTCCGTCCATCTTGGCGGCGCTGCGCTGTACGTTCTCGACGTCCACCTCGTCATCCTCGACGAGGAGGACCCGCAGTGACGGCCAGCCATCGACCACCCCCCAGAACCTAGCATCCGAGTGTCCCGAGTGTCCCCAGTGTCACGGAGGGGGCTACTGGAAAACGCGTGCAACGTCAGCGGGTCCGATAGCGTTGGAGCCCCTCTTCGAGGATCCGAATGCTTCGCCGGAGCGCCGGGACCTCGAGGACGTAGGCGATCCGTGCCTCGTCCTTGCCCAGCCCCGGCGTTCCGTAGAACCCGGTCCCGGGCGCCATCATCACCGTCTCGTTTTCAACCGTGTAGCTCTCCAGCAGCCAACGGCAGAAGTGGTCGATGTCCTCCACCGGAAAGCGGGCCATCGTATAAAAAGCGCCCTGGGGCCGGTGGGTGTGCACCCCCTCGATCCGGTTCAGGCCTTCGACCAGCACGTCCCGCCTTCTCTGGTACTCGGCCCGGACCTCGTCGAAGTAGCTCGCTGGAGTATCGTAGGCGGCGATGGCGGCGTGTTGGTCCACGGTGGCCGGGCACAGGCGGGCGAAGCAGAGGCGCGTGAAAGCCTGAACCAGCTCCGGAACCCGGGTGATCACGAAGCCGACCCGAGCCCCGCACGCGGAGAAGCGCTTGGAAACGCTGTCGATGACCACCACTCGATCATCGGCGATGGACAGCTCCAAGGCCGAGTGGGCGCGCCCCCCGTCGTAGACGAAGTCCCGATAGACCTCGTCCGAGATTAGGGAGAGGTCGTGCCTTTCGACCAGCTTCGCCAAGCGCTGCATCGAGGGCAGGTCGTAGACGGTGCCGGTGGGGTTGCCGGGGGAGCAGATGATGATCGCCTTGGTGCGCGGCCCCATGCGGGCCTCGAAGGCCTCGTCAGGCGGCAGCGCGAAGCCATCCTCGCCGACCGCGGGCACCGGGACGACCTCGACCCCCGAGGCCACGGCGAAGCCCGCATAGTTGGCGTAGAAGGGTTCGCTGACCAAGACCTGGTCGCCGGGGTCGCAGAGCGCAGCGAGGGCGAACTGCACCGCTTCGCTCCCGCCGAAAGTGACCTGGACATGAGCCGATTCCAGAGCGAGGCCCTGGTCCCGGTACGCGGCGGCGACCTTCTCACGGAGGGCAGGCAGGCCTTGCGAAGGTCCGTACGCCAGCACCTTTTCATCGAAGCTTCGGTAGGCTTCGAGCATCTTTGGGGGCGTCGGCACGTCGGGCTGCCCGATGTTGAGCGCGTGGACGTGGACGCCCCGGGCGCGAGCCGCGTCGGCGAGGGGCACCAGGCGCCGAATGGGGGAGGCGGGCAGCTCGGTGCCGCGGCGGGATAGTCGGGTGGACATCAGCCTTCCTGTCTTTGTCGACGGGTCCACGCCGGGTCGATGGCCTCTAGGATCGGCCAGGCGTGGTGCGTCGTCTCGACGACGGGTCCACTGAAAACGGCGAAGGCCGCGTTCGCGGTGGCGGTGCGGCCTCGGGCCCCGACGACGTGCAGGCAGGCTTCCACGCCGAGCAAGAGGCCGGTCAAGCCATAGCCCGCATCGGGCAGCTGAAGCGGACCCTGGGCGTAGATGACCTGGCCGAGCTGCCGGCTCAGGAAGCGACTCGTCTTGGGCCCTGGGATCGGCGGGGCGCGCCCCCCAGCCATGGCCCCCCAAGCGGCCCCGCCCCCCCCCCGCCCCTCCCCCCGGGGCGCGGGGGCCCCCCCCCCCGCGGGGGTCGCGCCCTCGCCCTCGGCCGCCAAGTGGGCGAGGAGGCGGCGCCCGTAGCGCTTCCGGCTGCGCCGGAGCCGGCCCCCGAGGGCTCGTCGATCCACCCCCGCAAAGACCTCGGGGCGGAAGCCCTCGGCCTCGAACCGCTCCGCGAGCTCGCGGCTGAAGGCGTCCCACTCTTCGAAGGACCACTGCTCGCCGAAGACTTCCACGTTTCGGGGCGCCGCGATGGCGCTGCTGGGGCCGGCCCGGAGGAGGTCCTCCAGGTGGGCGTCGAGGCGCGGCCCGTCCTCGAAGCTCTCGTGCATGCTCGCGCAGTTGCTTCGGAGCGTCACCCGAGGCGGCCCCTTGGGCGGATGCAACAGCACCATCGGAAAGATCTGGCAGGCGTCGGGCTTGGCCGCCATGCCCTGGCGCGCGTGGATCATGCACAGGTCGTCGGACCCCAAGAAGATGCAGCCCTCCCCGTCGCCGTGACGCAGAACCCGTCGAGCCGGCTGCTCCGGATCGATGAAGGCCCACTCGGCGAAGGCGCCGTCCTGGAGGAGATCCGGATAGAGCTCGGGGTCGATCCGGGCCTCTTCGTCCGGCCGCAGCTCCACCACCAAGCCCCGGCAGCAGGCCCCGCAGGCCCCGCATCGCCATCGAGCGGGATTAGGTTCCGGCAGGACCCGAAGGCGGCGTCGGGTCGGCCCGAGCTGACCCCAAGGGCTCTTTTCGGCCTCCTCGGGGGCCCGCTCGCTGCCCTCGAGGAGGGCCAGCTCCCGAAAAGTCCGGGCGACGGTCGCCACCCGTCGATGCCGTCGGCCGTCGCCGAGGGCCCGGGCCAGCTCCAACGCGCTCCGCCGCCCGTCGAAGCCCCGGGCGATCCGGAGCTCCTCGGCGTCCACCTGCAGGATCTGGCCGTGGAGGGGATCCCGAACGTCGACCGATCCGTCGGCGAGCACCAGGAACTCGAGATCGGCCCGGAGGGCAGGGATGGGCGCTCCGGCCACGACCGACCTCTTCTTCGCGGCGGGTCGGAACCTGTCAAGTCGAGGCGCTCGACTCATGAAGCCAGCTACCGGGTCGATGGAGCAGACGTGGCCCGGGAGATCGTCCTCTGGTTCGAAATACCGAGCGAGCTCGAAGCCCTCGATGATCTCTGGACCGCCGTCGCGTCCGAGCTGCAGCGAGAGGTCCAGCTCCAGGAGAAGACTCTCCTCGACTTCCGCCTCGCGCTGATGGAAGCGGCGAGCAACGCCATCGTCCACGGCCACGGCGAAGATGGCCGGCCCCTGGCGGTCGAGGTCGTGGCCGGCCCGCAGCGCCTCGAGGCCGCGGTCCATGACTCGGGACCCGGCTTTCAGATGCCCGGATCGGCGGCGCTCCCGGATGCGGACGCAGAGCACGGCCGGGGACTGTGGATGATGGAGCATCTTCTCGACGAAGTCCGGTACGAGCGAACCGGGGCCGACAACGTGATGCGGCTATGCCTCGGGCCGCTGGCCCTGTCATGAGCGGGGGCGTCGCCTGCTTCGCATGACCCGCCTCGACCGCTTCCCGTGCCCCGACGGCGACTGAAGGCTCTCGGCCATGGCCCGTTTAGCCCGGGCGGGTGAACTGCTAGGCTGCCGCCAAAGCCGATGAGCAGCCCTTCGGACCCCTTCCCGCGCCTGGGTCGCTACCAGGTCATCAACCGCATCGCATCCGGGGGCATGGCGGAGGTCTTCCTGGCTCGGGCGACCGGCGCCATGGGCTTTCAGCGCCTTGTGGCCCTCAAGCTCATCCACGCGAACTTCACCCGGGACCAGGAGTTCGTGAAGATGTTCATCGACGAGGCGAGGATCGCGATGCATCTGCACCATCGAAACATCGTGCAGGTCATCGACCTCGACCAGGTCGGCGAGACCTACTTCATCGCCATGGAGTACGTAAACGGGGTCAACGTCTACGACCTCTACGAACGGCACTCGGTCCGAGACTCCTGGGTCGAAGTGCCCCTCGCGCTCTACATCGTGGCCGAGGCCTGCAAGGGCCTGCACTTCGCCCACACACGGACCGGGGCTGACGGCCGGCCCCTCGGCATCGTGCACCGAGACGTCTCGCCTCAGAACGTCCTCCTCAGCTTCGAAGGCGAGGTGAAGATCACCGACTTCGGCATCGCCACCGCGGCCGAGCGGCTGCATCACACCGCGGCCGGGATCGTGAAGGGCAAGTACGCGTACATGGCCCCCGAGCGGCTCGAAGAGAAGCCCGTCGATGGCCGGGTCGACGTGTTCGCGGCCGGGGTGCTTCTCTATGAGCTCCTGGTCGGCGAGAATCCCTTCGCGGGGAGCTCGGCCGTGGAGACCATCGAGGCGGTGCTGGGAAAAGAGGTCCCCGCTCCTTCGGCTCGCGGCGCCCCGGTCAACCCGCACCTCGATGCCATCGTGGCCAAGGCGCTGGCCAAGGATCCGAACCAGCGATTCGATAGCGCCCAGGCCTTCTCCGACGCCCTGACCGAGTTCGCGATGGACATGACCTTCGCTCGCAAAGAGATGGCGAGCGGCGACTCGGCCCTGGCCCACGTTCTGCTGGAGCTGTTCCCGGAGAAGGCCCAGCGCCCCCTCGAGGCCGAGGATCCCGCCTCGCTCGAGCTGCCCGGCGTGATCACACCCGACGCGACCACCGCCGGAACCCCCGCCGCCGAGCCGGTGGCGCCCGCCGATGCCGGCGAGGACGACGACATCGACGCCCCCACCGTGATGCGGATGAGTCCCGTCGAGGCCGAAGAGCTCATGGCGACCACCACCAGCGCCGAGCAGGTAGCGGACAGCGACTCCCGAACTCTGGCCATCTCTTCGCCCTTCGGGGCCGAGCCCCCAGCTGCCGCGGCCGACGACGACGGATTGGCGACCACGATGGCGGTCGAGGCAGCGTCGCCGGCCGCTCCTCCGCCCAGGGCCCCGAGTCAGCCCCGATCCCCGTCGAACCGCGGCCCGGCCGGGCCGCGGTTCGACGGGGATCGGG
>CAYZFR010000114.1:0-12821 GCA_964477875.1 uncultured Myxococcales bacterium | reverse complement strand
GCGTGCGCATCGTGACTACGCCCGACGACCCAGCGTCAGGGCCAGCGCCGGCGCCACCGCTACGGACCCATTGAGACTACCGAGAAGGCCGCGTCTTCGACCGGCGCTCGTAGGTCGATGGACGTGGTGCTTCAGCGCCGGCGACGGCGCCGCGACTTCGCCTTTCGGCGGGCGGAGGAACCGCCGGTGCTCTTGGCCGGTGCGATGACCGCGAAGCGAGACTGCCACGACACCTTGAAGACGGGACGTTTGCCCATGTCACGGCCCCGCAAGTAGCGCAGGCGCTCGCCGTGCTCCAAAAGGACCACGTCGTCGAAGACGCCGAGGATCTGTCCGCGGGCGCCGACGGCGTCGTCGACCTCCACCTCGTACTCGCCGGGCTCGCAAAAGCCCAGATTCTCGTCGACGCGGAACACCGCCGTGCCCTCGTCGGCCGAGGTCTGCAGGACCTCCAGGCCGCGGATCGCCATCTCTTCCGGCACGTTCCAGCCGCCGGTCTGGACGATGTCGATGTAGGACGGACCTTCCCGAACCATCACCAGGCGCTGCTCGCGGCTTTGTTCGTTCTCGGCCCGCCGCTCTGCGTCGCCGAAGAGGCGATCGCACTCGGGATCTTCGGCATCGACCGCCGACTGAGTGGGCTCGGCCGGCTCGGGCGCGGGCGGAGGCGCCTCTTGAGTGGGCCCGGCGGTCGCGGCGGGAAGCCACAGCGCGAAAAGGATGGTGGGATTGGCCACTATCGGACCGTAACACGAGGCGCCGGAGCCCCGAAGCGATTCGGGAACCGCAATCTGTGTTGCGAGTCTCGAGGCAGCGCCAAAATTTGGAGATGCTGCGGGGTTGCCTTGCCGAGGTCGGGGGCGATTGCTAGCGTCCGGGCCGGTGAGGGAATCCGATCAGGCGCTCGAAGAGCGCGAGGGCTACCGCGTCGAACGGGTGCCCGGCACCATCCGCGAACAGGATGTGTCGGAAGTGGTGCGAGCGGGACTCTCCCAGTCTCCGAAAGAGCTGCGCCCCATTCTGTTCTACGACGCCCGGGGCTCGGAGCTGTTCGAGGAGATCTGCCGGCTCCCGAGCTACTATGTGACCCGCACCGAGGACCTGATCCTGCGCACCCACGGCGCCGACATCCTCGACGCGCCCCGCCACCCCGCCGTGGTCTACGAGTTGGGTAGCGGCAGCAGCCTCAAGACCGAGCATCTGGTCCGGATCGCGTGGGAGAGGGATCCCGCCGTGCGCTACCTGGCCAGCGACATCAGCGAGAGTGCCCTGGTGGGGGCCGCCGAGCGGCTCACGGAGAGGATGCCGGGCCTGAACATGGACCTCCTGGTCGCCTCCTACGAGGCCGCGGTCAGGATCGTGCACGAAAAGCCCGAGGTTCCCCGCTTCGGGCTCTTCGTGGGGGGAAATATCGGCAACTTTCCCAGAGGTCAGGCAAGGGACTTCTTGGCGTCGATCGCTCGCCGCGCCCATCCCGATGACCGGCTGATGATCGGCCTGGACCTCGTGAAGGACACCGATGTTCTGGTCCGGGCCTACGACGACCCGCAGGGCGTGACCGCCGCCTTCAACTTGAACGCGCTTCGCCACATCAACCGGGTTCTCGACGCCGACTTCGATCTGCAGGCCTTTCGGCACGTGGCCCTCTGGAACGCCGAGCTCGAGCGCATCGAAATGCACCTGGAGAGCACGCGGCGGCAGAGAGTACGCATCGACGCCCTCGACGTGGATGTTTCCCTGGAGGAAGGCGAGCGTATCCACACCGAGAACAGTCACAAGTATCGGCCAAGCGGGCTGGACGACTTCGCGCGATCGGCCGGCTGGCGCTTGGAGCGACGCTGGACGGACCCCGACCAACTCTTCTGCGTCCTCCGCCTGGCGCCCGAGGTCGAGAAGGCGGGATGACCTCGGCAAACGAGCTCCAGCGCTCTCGGGTGATGAGTCGCTATCATTCGGTGCGGTCGGCGACCGCTCGCCTCACGGAAGGGCTCAGCGCCGAGGACATGACGACGCAGACCATCTCCGACGTCAGTCCGACCAAGTGGCACCTCGGCCACACCACGTGGTTCTTCGAGACCTTCGTCCTTCGACACTTCGGTGCCGACCAGGTCCATGACCCCACCTTCCCGTTTCTCTTCAACTCCTACTACGAGGCGGTCGGGGACCGGCAGCCGCGGAGCCAGCGGGGGGCGCTCTGCCGGCCGCCGCTGGAGCAGGTATGGGCCTATCGCGAAGGTGTGGACACCCGCCTCTCGCGTCTCATCGAGTCGGTGTCCGAAGATGTGTGGCCCGATGTACAGCAGCGGATCGTGCTCGGGCTCCACCACGAGATGCAGCACCAGGAGCTGCTCTTGATGGACATCAAGCACGTCCTCGGGACCCACCCCTTCCCGCCTCAGGCCGCGCCCGCTCCCCCCGAAGAGGGTACGGTTCCGGCCCTGAGCTACACCCACTTCGACGGTGGGCTCTTCGACTTCGGCCACGCCGGCGCGAGCTTCGCCTTCGACAACGAGGGCCCGGCCCATCGCCAGCACCTGGTGCCCTTCGAGATGGCGGATCGGCCGGTCTCGGCCTCCGAGTACTTGGCCTTCGTCGAGGACGGCGGCTATCAGCAGGCCGAGCATTGGCTCAGTGACGGCTGGTCGTGGGTGAAGTCGGCCGGGGTGGAGGCTCCGCTGTACTGGCGCAAGGTCGACGGAAAATGGCGCGTCCACCACGTCGACGGCGAGCGTCCCCTTCACCCGGCCGAACCGGTCATGCACCTCAGCTTCTACGAGGCGGACGCCTACGCGAGCTGGTCGGGAGCTCGCCTGCCGACCGAATACGAGTGGGAGCACGCGGCCCGCGTGGCGTCCCTGCAGGGCGTGTTCTTGGAAGATCCGCGCCGGCGACCGGGACTGGTGGATTCGGGCCGCCTCACCGCCATGTTCGGCGGACTTTGGGAGTTGACGCAGTCGGCCTATGCGCCCTATCCCGGCTTCCGAGCGCTGCCGGGAGCCCTAGGCGAATACAACGGCAAGTTCATGTCCAATCAGGTGGTCCTGCGCGGCGGAAGCTTTGCGACGCCGCAGGGCCACATTCGCGCCACCTACCGCAACTTCTTCTATCCGCATCAAAGATGGGCCTTTCAGGGCTTCCGGCTAGCGAAGGACGTCTGAGCTCAGGTCGCTCGACACTCTGCCCATTCCTGTGCTTGTCACATGAACGCCATCCGAAGGGGTGTAAAGGAGCAGAAGATGTCGGGTCTGGTTCTGATAGTGGACGACGAGCAAGACCTCGTCACGACCCTCGAGTACAACCTCCAGCGGGAGGGGTACCAAACCCGGGCCGCCCTGTCGGGCAAGGAGGCCATCGACCTCGCCGAGAACACGCCGACGCCGGACATCGTGCTCCTCGACCTCATGCTCCCCGACATGCCGGGCACCGAGGTGTGCCGGCAGCTCAAGAATCGGCTCGCGCTGAAGAACGTCCCGGTGGTGATGCTGACCGCCAAGGGCGAAGAGATCGACCGGGTGGTCGGCTTCGAGGTCGGCGCCGACGACTACGTCACCAAACCCTTCAGCGTCCGGGAGCTTCTCCTTCGCCTCCGAGCCGTCCTCCGGCGCGCCCATCCGGAGCCGCCACAGTCCACGGGCGACATCGCGTACGGGCGCCTGCGCGTGGACCCCGAGGCACATCAAGTGTGGTTCGACGGGGGCGAAGTCACGCTGACCGCCCTCGAGTTCAAGCTCCTCACGACCCTGCTCTCTCGAAAGGGCCGGGTGCAAAGCCGAAAGCAGCTCCTCGACGACGTGTGGGGGATTCAGGCCGACGTCAGCACCCGGACCGTGGACACCCACGTCAAGCGGTTGCGCCAAAAGCTCGGCGATGCAGGAGACTACATCGAGACGCTACGGGGGGTCGGCTACCGCTTCCGTCCCCAGGCCGAATGAGGCATGGGACTGCGTCTCAAGATCTTCCTGGTCGCGGTGGCGATGACCGGAGTCGTCGGGGTCGCCTCCTTCACCTACGTCGACGACAGCCTGCGCCGCTGGCACAGAAACCGGACCGAGAGCCACATCGCCGCCCAAGCGCGGACCCTGCGTGAAGCGCTTCGCTCCCGTCACACCCTGCAAAGCGAGCACCTCGACCGGTCCGTGCGAGCTCTCGGGAAGGCGGCCGAGGTTCGTCTGTCGATCATTCGCCGCGATGGGGTGGTCGTCGCCGACTCCAACGTCCCCGCACGGGAGCTGCACGCGGTCGAGAACCATGCCGACCGTCCCGAGGTCATCGCGGCACGGCAAGGCGAGACAGGCCTCGCCCAGCGAACGAGCGGCACTGTGGGCGAGGAGATGATCTACGCCGCCGTCCCCTCCGAACCCGACGGCGACTACATCATCAGGGTCGCCATGCCGGTCGACGTGCTGGACGAAGCCCGAAGCCGGCTCCGTTTCTTTCTGCTCGCCGGCTCCTTGATCGGCCTCGCCGCCGCCTTCTTGCTGAGCCTTTTCGCCTCCTACCTGATGACCGGGGTTCTGCTTCGCCTGGAGAACAGCGCTCGCGAGCTCGCTTCGCTTCCGGCCCGGCCCAACGACGGCACCCGCCGGCTCAGCTCCTTTCACCAGGTGGCCGAGCAGGCCGAGCAGACGGTGGCCCAGCTGGCCCAGGAGAGGAGTCGCTTCGAGACGGTGCTGCAGAGCATGAGCGAGGCGCTGCTCGTGCTGGATGAAGACCGGCGGATCACGCTGGTCAACCAGGCTTCGCTGGAGCTCCTCGGTCTTCAGGAGAGCCCGGTAGGCCGATGCTTGGAAGAGGCGGTCCAGGTGCCCTCCCTGATCCAGCTGGCCGAGCAGGGCCTGACCGGCACCGCCTCCATCGAGTTTCCGCTCGGAACCCAGAGCTCGAGGCGGGTCCTTGGAAAAGCACGGCCGCTGCGGCTCAGTTCGGGCGCGGTGATCGTCATGCACGACGTCACCGAGATGCGGCGCTTGGAGACGGTCCGAAAGGACTTCGTAGCCAACGTCTCCCACGAGCTTCGAACGCCGGTCTCGATCATTCGCGCCAACGCCGAGACGCTGCTCGGCGGCGCCCTCGAGGACCCAGAGCGAGCCCGAGCCTTCGTCGAGGCCCTGCACCGCAACTCGGAGCGCCTCTCTCGGATCATCGCCGACCTGCTCGATTTGTCACGGGTCGAGGCGGGGCGCTACACCTTCGAGCTGACCGACGTCCCGGTGCCCCCGGCAGTGACGCGGGCAGCGGAGGCGGTGGAATCAAAGGCCGAGCAGCGGAGCATCTCGGTGGAGGTCAATGCCCAGCCCAGCTTGGTCGCCCGGGCAGACGCCAAGGCCTTGGACCAGGCTCTCCTCAACCTGCTGGACAACTCGATCAAGTATACACCCGAGGGTGGTCACGTGGCCGTCCGCGCCTTCGAAAGGGGCGGCATGATCCGAGTCGAGATCCAGGACGATGGGCCAGGAATCAAGCCCGAACATCGGGCCCGGATCTTCGAGCGCTTCTACCGTATCGACCCGGGTCGCTCTCGCGACATGGGCGGCACCGGCCTCGGTCTCGCCATCGTGAAACACTTCATGGAGTCGATGAACGGCGGCGTGGGCGTTGAACCCGCCTTCCCACGGGGTTCGATATTTTGGATCGAGATCCCAGCGGCGTCAGAGCCCTCGCCGGGAGAGCTCCCGGCCGCAGACGAAGCCGAACCGCGACCGGAGGAGGCTTCGGCGGGCGCCTGAGCTGCCCGTGCGCCGGGCGAACCGACCATCCCCACGGCGACATTACAGGGGAAGGCACCTTGCGGCTCGGTCCATGACCGTCTACGCAAGTCTTCATGCGAATCACCAGCATCCTTCTCTGTTCTCTCCTCGTCTGTTCTGTATCCGCCTGCGGCGGTGAAGAGGACGGTATGAACGGCAGCCTCGGCAACGGCAGCGGCGGCAACGGCAACGGCGGCGGCAACGGCAACGGCGGCGGCAACGGCAACGGCGGCGGCAACGGCGGCGGCGGCGGCGGAAATACCGTCGCCGAGCTGCAGGCGGATCTTTGCGACGCGACCTGCACCTTCCTGGAGCGCTGCATCCCAGTCGGCGCGCCGGTCGACTGCCGCTCGACCTGCCAGAGCGACCCCGACATCGAAGTCGGGCAAGTCTCCTCCGCCTGCGAGTCGGCGATCAGAACCTTCGCGAACTGCATCGCGAACGCTGACTGCGACGCAGCAGGGATGATGGGGATCTGCGTCTCCGAGAGTCAGGCCGCCGAAAGCGCCTGCGCGATGTAGGGGTGTGGGCCCGCGCTCGACCCCGCCTCACTTGACGCCGACGATGTAGGCGTTCCAGGCGGGGTCGCACTCGCCGCTCTCGACGCGGACGTAGTTGCCGTTCCCTTCACCGGACTCTTCTTCCGTCTCTTCCCAGTAGACGTGGGCTTCTTCGAAGCCCGCCTCCAGCATCAGCTCCCGGACCTCGGGGATGGACCAGAGGCGCCAGTCGTAAACGAAAGCGTTCGTCATCTCGCTCCGGTCCCGAAAGCGAAAGTGAATCCGGTAGGTGCCGAAATGGGTCACCGGATCAAAGGTGTGCTGGTCCCAGACGTAGTCGAAGCCATCGTATTCGGTGACCTCCTCCCGGTCGTCCTCCATCGACTCGTAGCCTCCGAAGAGGTCACAGATGAGCACGCCCTCCTCGTCCAGCGCCCGGCGCGCGACCTCGAAGTAGCGGCGCAGCTCCTCCCGGGTCTTGAAGGTGCAGTAGGAGAAGTTCTGGGCGGCGACGATGTCGACCTTCTCGGTCTCGGCCGCCAGCACGTCGGCCTCCAGCAGCCGGACCCGCTTCTTCTGCTCCGGATCGAGGGTCGCCAGGTTGTGGAGCCGTCCCCAGTCGAGCGGCTCGGGGTCGAGGTCGACGCCGATCGCGGTCCGCTGCGCGTGGCTCTTCACCCACTCGCAGCACACCGCGAAGGTGCCGCAGAAGTCTTCTCGAAGCCGCTTCGCGACCCCCTTGTAGACCTCGCGGTAGACCCGGGCGAAGAACTCCACGTCCACGTCTGGCGCCTGCACGGCGGCTTGATACATCTCGTACTTGTCCGCTTTGCTGGCCAGCTTTGGCTTCTTGTTCTTGCTCTTGTCCTTGCGCGTCTTCGTCTTGGCCATCCTCAGTCGTCTCCCATCACGTCGGCCGCCGGTCCGAGCTTGGCGGCGATGCGGTTCCGTATCCAGCTGGCGTCCCACCACTCCAGCGGTGACACCGGGACCCCTCTGATCAGGGTGGTGAAGTGCAGGTGGTCGCCGAGCGCCAGCCCGGTGGCCCCGGTGCGGCCAATGACCTGCCCCTTCCTCACTTGGTCGCCGACCTGGACATCGATGCGCGACAGGTGGGCGTATAGGCTCATGAGACCGAAGCCGTGGTCGAGGACCACCGTCTGACCATAGATCCCAAAGTACTCCGCCAGCACCACCCGCCCCGCGTTGGCGGCCGGGACCTCGTCCTGGGCCACCGAGGCCAAGTCGAAGCCAAGGTGATCCTGCTGGTCGACCTTCTCGCCCTGGTAGAGATAGGTGCGCCGATCGGCGAACTTGGAGACCACCTGGGCCGGCATCTGGACGAAGGCGCCCTGCCACAAGAACTCGGAGGCGCTGTCCCGACCGAGATCGATCAGGCGGTCGGCGAGGGTGGCCCGGAGGTCGGCGTTGATCTGGACGTAGTTGGCGAGGAGGCTCCCCTGATCCTCCAGGCTCGGCGTCTGCGCCATGATCCGAGGAACGACCCGCTCCATGATCGCGTCGGTCACGCGAATGGTGTCCCGGCGCAGGGGCTTCGGCTTGAAGGTCCGGATGAAGTCGCTCTCGGCCCGGTTGCCGACCTGATCCTCGGCGAAGACGACGATCCCCTCTTGGTCACTCTTGTCGTGGGGCACGGCGAAGAGAGCGAACATGTCCGGCGTGCCCTCCAGAGGCTGGCCCTCGAAGACGAGCTGGCCGACCTGGACGCCGTGGCGCGCAGTTCGATCACCGACCTGGTAGCGCACCAGCTCGCTGCCGCCCTGCGCGACGATGACGGCCTGGGAGGGGACGCTGAGGCGCGGGGGCCGCAGATATATGGGCCGCTGGAGCCGAGCCTCCGCCGGCGCCGGTCGGGTCATGATGGCGCTGGCCGGCTGAGCCTCGGCTCGGATCTGGACCGGCCCCTCTTCGAACCCGAGCTCGATGGGCGAGAACTCGATGCGCCGCTCGAAGCCGCTGGTGCTGCTGCCGACCCGCCACACCGGAACCACCCTCCGGCGCTCCTCGAGCAGCGTCACCTCCTTGTCCCCCTGCTGCGCGAGCACTCGGAGCCGCTCCACGCCACGGGAGCTCGGGCTCACCTTCAGCTCGAGGACGGCGCTGCGTCCAAAGGCCGGCGGCGCCTCCCATTCGAGGCCTGGTGCGGTCCCGGATCGCAGACCCACGTACGTCCCAGCCGCGAAGGCGGCGAGGATCGGGATCAGCAGGGTCAGGGGACTGCGTTTTCGACGGCGGGCGCCCAGCTCCACGGAGCCCTGCCATCGCACGCTGGGACGGCGCGCACAATCCGAACCGGTTTGACCCGGGGCTCTGGAGGACGGACGGTGGAAACGTGCGCCATGTTTTCTTGTTCGCGCTCTTGGCTCCGGGCTGCGCGACCGACCTCTGCGGCCGCCGCGACGCCTTCTTCGCCCGGACCTGCGTGGGGACGGACGTCGCCTACACCCCCGATGCCATGTGCAAGGAGCGGATCGAGCATTGCTCGCCGGAGCAGCGGGCCGCCTTCGCGGCCTACGTCGGCTGCCTGGAGGAGGCGAACCGCTGCTCGATGGAGGTCGTCGCGAGCTGCGCCCGCCGCCATCCCGGCGGCGTGAACCTCAGCTGCGGCTCCCGTGGGTGACGGTGCGGCCCCGATCTAGTACCGGCCCCTCATGCGCCGTGCTTTGCTCCTCATCGCCTCCGTCGTGTTCGCATGCCCCGCCGAGAGCCCCGACGCCCAGCGCTCGGTCTCGGCCGGCGCCCCGGTAGAGCCCGAGACCTCCTCCGAGGCCGAATCTCGGGGCGAGGGCCGGCTGGCAAAGAAAGTTGCCCAATTCGCGCCGGCGAAGCTGAGCGCCGACCTGTCGAGCCTGCCCGAGTCGGGAAAGAACGCGCTGAAAGACCTCATCGCGGCCTCGCGCTTGCTGGATCCGATCTTCGACCGCCAGGCCTGGGCCCAAAACCCCGAGCTCGCCGCCGAGCTCGAGGACGCCGAGGGTGCGGAGTCGAAGCTCGCCTACTTTCGGATCATGCGGGGTCCGTGGGATCGACAAGACCATCACGCCCCCTTCGCGGTCGAGAGCGAACGCCCGCCCGGCGCCGGCTTCTATCCCGAAGACCTGACGGAGGCCGAGTTCAAGGCCTACGTGAACGCCCACCCGGATCAGAAGGAGGCCCTGGAGAGCCAGTTCACCATGGTGAAGCGAAGCAAGGACGGGCTCGAGGCCGTGCCTTACAGCAAGGCCTTCGCCCGATGGCTGGAGCCGGCGGCCGAGAAGCTGGAGTCGGCGGCGAAAGCGACCGAAAACGAGAGCCTGGCCCGCTTTCTGAAGCTGCGGGCGGCCGCCTTCCGCTCCGACGACTACTATGCGTCCGACAAGGCCTGGATGGATCTGGACTCCCGGGTCGAAGTCACCATCGGCCCCTACGAGACCTATGAAGACAAGTTGATGGGCTTGAAGGCCTCCTTCGAGTCATTCGTCACCGTGAGCGACCCCGCCGCTTCCGAGGAGCTGGCGAAATACAAGGAGCTGCTCCCGGCCATGGAGCAGCACTTGCCCGTCCCCGACGAAGTGAAGACCGAGCGCGGCGCCGAGAGCCCGATCCGGGTCGTGGACCTGGTCTTCAGCTCCGGTGACGCCCGGAAATCCGTCCAGACGATCGCCTTCAATCTTCCAAACGACGAACGGGTGCGGAAGGAGAAGGGAGCCAAGAAGGTGCTGCTTCGGAATCTGATCGAGACCAAGTTCGAGAAGATCCTTCGGCCGATCGCGGCCGAGGTCCTGGCTGAGGCGCACCAGGATCAGCTCTCGGCCGAAGCCTTCTTCGACCAGGTGCTCTTCCACGAGCTCAGCCACTCCCTGGGGCCAGCCTTCACCGAGGTCGACGGCGAACAGAAGGAGGTCCGATTCGCGCTCGGAGCCTCCTACTCGCCGATCGAGGAGTGCAAAGCGGACGTCATGGGGGCGTACAACGTGCTGTACATGATCGAGCGGGGCGAGATGCCAAAGGCCTTCCGGGTGCCTTTCTTGACCTCCTACTTCACAGGTCTGTTCCGGAGCGCCCGCTTCGGCACCTCCGAAGCCCACGGCAAGGGCGCCGCCGTCCAGCTCAACCGCTACCTCGACGACGGCGCGGTGAAGGTCGTGAGGGGCCGCTTCGAGATCGACCACGATGCCTTGGCCAACGCCAACCAGGCCCTCCTTCGCGACCTCCTCATGCTCCAGCACCGAGGCGACAAGAAGGCCGCCGACGCCCTCCTCGCCACCAAGGGCGTCCTCACGCCCCCCGTCAAAGCCGCCCTGAAGCGCCTCGACGACGTCCCGGTCGACATCCGCCCCATTTACCCCCTAGCAAACCCCTAGCTGAGCAGGGCTTCGACCTCGGCGGCTTCGAAGTCTTTGAGGGTACGAGCTTCGGCGGTGACGATGGCGTCGGCGAGCTTTCGCTTTTCGGCCTGAAGAGCCACGATCTTCTCTTCGACCGTGTCTTCGCCGATGAGGCGCATGGCGACGACGCGATTCTTCTGGCCCATGCGATTGGCGCGATCGACGGCCTGGGCTTCGACGGCCGGATTCCACCAGGGATCGAGAATGAAGACATAGCTGCTCTGCGTCAGGTTGAGGCCGCAGCCGCCGGCTTTGATGCTGATCAGGAAGGCCTTGCAGTCCTCGGTCTCACGGAAGCGATTCACCACCGCGTCCCGGTCTCGGGTCCGGCCGTCGAGTTGGACGTGGCCGATTCCAGCCTGCTCTAGGGCCGCGCCGACGATCTCGAGCATGGCGGTGAATTGAGAGAAGACCAGGGTCTTGTGCCCGGCCCCCGCCAGCTCGGTGATCCGCTCGACCAGGAAGTCCAGCTTCGACGAAGACTCCGAGCGGCGCTCGGGGTCGATGAGCCCGGGATGGCAGGCCGCCTGGCGAAGTCGAAGCAGCGCTTCCAGGACCTGGATTCGGTTCTTGCCCATCCCCTCGGCCTCGATGCGGCCCCTCAGGGCCCGGCGGTAGTGGTCCCGAAGCTCATCGTAGCGCCGGCGCTCGTCGTCGGACAGCGGGATGCGGATCGTCTGCTCGATCTTGCCGGGCAGCTCCTCGAGCACCTGCTCTTTGGTGCGCCGGAGCATGAAGGGCTTCAGGCTTCGGCGGACCGCATCGAGCCAGTCGTCGTCGGCCTCTCGCCCCGGCGCGACGAAGCCGTCGAGGTCGCCCATCATCCCCGGGTTCAAGAAGTCGAACAGCGACCACAGCTCATCGAGGCCGTTCTCGACCGGCGTCCCGCTCACGGCCAGCTTCTGGTTGGTGCGGAGCAGGCGAACCGCCTTGGCCGACTGGGAGCGAGGATTCTTGATGGCCTGGGCCTCGTCGAGGACCACGGTGTGAAAGCGGGTGTCCATCAGCTCCAGAATGTCGCTGCGCAAGGTGCCGTAGGTGGTGACGACCAGGTCGACCTCCTGCAGCCGCTCCATCGCCTGCTTTCGGTCCGCTCCGCCGTGCACGTGAACCCTGAGCTCGGTGAACTTGGCCGCCTCCGCCACCCAGTTGCCGACCAGGCTCTTCGGAACCACGATGAGGCTCGGCCCGGGCCGCTGCCCACCCGGTGGATGCCGGCCCTGAAGCCAGCACAGCACCTGGACCGTCTTGCCCAGCCCCATGTCGTCGGCCAGGCAGCCGCCGCAGCCGGTCGCCTCCAGCCAGCGCAGCCAGGCCACGCCCTTGCGCTGGTAGTCCCGGAGCTGGCCGGCGAAGCCCTTCGGCTCCTCCACCCTGTGGGCGTCGATCTCGTTCCAAGCCCGACGGAGGCGTTCGAACTTGATGTCGGCATCGACCTCGGTCTGGCCGCTGAGCAGCGCGTCCAGGACACCGGCCTGGGAGCTGCTGAAGCGCAGCGCGTCCATCCGCGGCGCCGCGAAGCGAGCGAGGGCGGTGTAGCGCTCCAGACCGTCGGGCATCAGGCCCTTCGAGTCATCGGACAGCCGGACCAGGCCGTCGCCTCGCCGGGCGGCGGCCAGAAGCTCGGGCCACGAAGCGGTCGCCTCGTCGTCGTAGACCGCGCCCCCCTCCAGATCGAACCAGTCGATGCCGGAGCGGATCTTGGCCTTGAGGAAACCGCCGGCCCGGACCACCTCGCCGTCGGTCTCGACACCCCAACCTTCGCCGAGCAGCGTCCGCACCACCTCCGCCACCCGTTCTCGGGGGACGATGCAGCCCGCGTCGCCAAGCAGCTCCAGCGCCCGGAGCCGCTCCCGGGCCTTCTTCTCCGCCGTCCGGTCCCTCTTCATCAGATGACGGCCGTCGAGCTGAGCCACGTGGGCGCCCCGGTCTTCGGGCCCGACCCGGAAGCCGTCGTAGTCGAAACGCCAGACGCCATGCAATCCGTCCGGCTCGGCGCTCAGCTCCAGGATCGGCCGGGGCGGGACCTTCACCCGGGCCCAGTGCAGATCGGGGGGCAGCTCGAGCTCTGGAAGATCGGGGATCTGGGCCAAGCGGACGACGAAGCGATCTTCGGCCCCGGCCGGAACCTCGATGGGACCGGTCCGGCGCAACCGGACGGCCCAGCCGCCTTCGGCGTGATGACG
>CAYZFR010000113.1:5447-13029 GCA_964477875.1 uncultured Myxococcales bacterium | reverse complement strand
GATCGTTTCACGTGACTGGAGTTCAGACGTGTGCTCTTCCGATCTCCGCAGCGGGGCAACACGGCGGAGAGGCGGGGACACCGCTTGACCGAGCTTTTCTCTCGGTTCCGGACGGACAGGCCCCTCGCCACCAGTCGGCGCATCGGGACGGAGCTGGTTCGAAAGGCCAGCAATCTCGTTCGCTACGAAGTGGGGTCGCGCTACGAGCAGCTTCAGGAGCAGGCGAGGATCTCGCTGACCGACTATCTGCAGGACAGGGAAGGCCGAGCCCTCGCACCTCTCTCGGTCCAACAGGTCTATGACGCCGCCGAGCGACGCTTTCAGCCCGTGCCCTGGGAATGTCCAGCTGTGCTCTTCCGGGCGACTGAAGCCAAAAATGAAGGACCCGACGACGTGCCGTACAGCCTTCTTTACGAAGACGATCGGACTTTGGGCTGGGACGAGCTATGCCGGGGCCGGTTGGAGGTCGTCGACTGTCCAGGGGGCCACACGAGCCTCCTGCAGGAGCCCCATGCGGAGCGAATCTCAGAGCGACTGGGTCGCGTTTGGGACGGGGACGCGGTGCCGGCCGTTCGGGCGGCCGAGCATCTACGGCGGAGGGTCCGTACGATCATCGTCAACTACAAGACCGCGCGCCTGACGCTCCAAGGCGTCCGCTCCTTGCTCCCGGCTCGTCGAGTCATGCCCAACTTGGACGTCGTCGTGGTCGAGAACGACTCGGGAGACGGAGAGGTCCTGAAGAGAGGGCTCTCCGATCCTGCCTTCGAGCGCTGGACACGGCTCGATGTTGCTCCGCGCAACGGCGGCTTCGCCTACGGAAACAACCGAGCGGTTCGGCCGGCGCTCCAGGAGGACGACCCGCCCGACTACTTCTTCCTTCTCAACCCCGACGCATCCGTTCACCCCGGCGCCCTGGAGACCCTGGTCGAGTTCATGGAGCACAACCCTTCGGTCGGGATCGCGGGGGCTGGACTGCAAAACGCCGACGGCAGCGATTGGAAGGTCGCCTTCAAGTTTCCCACCGCGACCTCGGAGTTCGTGGGAGGGCTGAGCGTGGACGTCGTGTCGACCTTGTTCCGGTCCCGGCTCGTTGCGCAGAACATGACCAACGAGCGGGTCCCCATCGACTGGGTCCCCGGAGCGGCGATGATCGTGCGCCGGGAGGTGTTCGAAGACGCGGGCCTCATGGACGAGAGCTACTTCCTCTATTACGAGGAGACCGACTTCTGCCTCGCCGCGCGTCGTGCAGGCTGGGAGTGCTGGTACGTTCCCGATGCCCGCGTGACCCACATCGCCGGCCAGTCCACGGGCGTGACGGTTCGAGGCGCCGAGATGAAGCGTCTTCCCGCCTACTGGTACGAGTCACGGACCCGCTACTTTCGCAAGAACCATGGCGCGAGCTACGCCGCCAAGGCAGACGGCGCCTACATTCTCGGCTTGGCCCTCAACAAGGTGGAGAGCTTCCTGCTCAGGAGAGACGAAGGACGACCCGCTTTGGTCATCCAGGACACGTTGAGTCATTCGGTATTCTCGAGCGGGGCCAAGCGCCGCGAATGAGCTGACCCGGACGCGAATCTCCGTCTGCACGAAATCGGCCGCAGATTTCGAGTAAGCGTCTTGGTATGGGAGTGCCGATGGCGCCCCGGGAGCCGACTCTGTCCCTGCGGCCTCGGTCGGAGGCTCCAGGCTTTGGCCCCTATCTCCTCCTGGCGCTGTTGGTTCTGATCCTTCGGCTGCCCTTCTTCTTCGAAGACGTCATCGATTCCGAGGAGAGCACCCTCGTCCTCATGGGTCAGGCGTGGCTGGACGGTTGGCTGCCCTACGTTCAGCTTTGGGATGAAAAGCCGCCCCTTTGCTTTGCCGCCTTCGCCCTCTTCATCGAGCTGTTCGGCCGTTGGGTGCCGGGGGTTCGGATCGGCGGGGCCCTCTGCGTGTGGCTCGCGGCGGCGGGCGCGCTGCGTCTTGGCCATCGAATGGGGGGGAGCACCGGCGGATGGTTGGCCGGCGTCGGAGCCGCCATCTTCATGAGCATCCAGGCTTCGGGTCAGGCCACTCTGAGCGAGACCGTCGCTGCGCCGGCGCTCCTGCTCGGCGTGTCGGCGCTGGCGCTTCGTTCGGGCTCGGCATCGGCCGTCCTTGGAGGAGCCGCGCTCGGCGTGGCCTCGCTCGTTCGGATCGACCTCCTCCTCGTCCTGGTCGCCGCTCTGGTCCTCCTCCTGGTGCGGGATCGCCCGCGGGCACCGGGCTTTCTGGCCGGTTTGGCGGCTCCCTTCGCGCTCCTAGCCTTGGTGTACGGGGTCGCCGGCCACCTGAGTCTTTGGCTGCGCTCCGTCTTCGTCGCCCCGGCGGCCTTGATCGGGACCGGCGTGGCGGCCCTTCCCCCGGCCTCCGAACGTCCCCGCATGCAGATCGGTCCCCGGGGTCGGCCCTCAGCTTGGCTTTGGTGGCTGGTTAGCTCGGCGACGGTGCTGGTCTCGACCCTCTCGATGGGAGGGCTGTCCGGGCACGGGTGGAATCAGTTTCATCCTCTGGCCGCGGCCGGTCTCGGTGGCCTGGTCGGCCGAGGCCTGGAGGGGACGATGGGCGCCCCGGCCCGGC
The DNA here is from genome assembly GCA_964477875.1 of uncultured Myxococcales bacterium. Taxonomy (GTDB): domain Bacteria; phylum Myxococcota; class Kuafuiibacteriia; order Kuafuiibacteriales; family Kuafuiibacteriaceae; genus Kuafuiihalomonas. The sequence goes on along the minus strand of CAYZFR010000113.1, from coordinate 10,431 downwards.
GATGGGTCGCGGGGGTGGGGCTGCTGCTCCTGATGGGCGCAGGAGCCTGGCCGCTCCTGAGGGCCTATCGAGGCTGGCTCGATGAGCCCTTCCCCGCGCGAAGCTACGGAACGACGGTCACGGTCGCGCGCATTTTGGAGGGGTTCGAGGTTGGCGAAGGCCCGGTCTTCATGGAGACCGCGCACCTGGCCTACTGGCATCTCGGACTGAATCCGCCAACTCGGATGGCCGCCCAACCCGAGAACCTTCTGCGCGCGGAGCTCTTGCGTGCCGTCGAGGGCCCGGAATATGGCCCCGCCGAAGCGCTGGCGGCCATCTTCGACGCCCAGCCGCTCTTCGTGGTCACAAAGCCCGGCGGGGGGCGATTCGCCGCCGACCCCGAGCTCCAGCGCCTCTACTTGGAGAAGCTGAAGGCGTACGAGCTTCGCACCGTCGTAGATGGCGTCGAAGTTTACGAGCTCGTCTCTTTCGAGGAATGAAGCTCAGCCGGTTGGGGGGGCAGGCTTGCGACCTTCACACGACGTAGTGGCGAGCGTGGGCGAGCTCGCGGGTGAGCTCGGGCCGAAAGTCGGGGTGGGCGATGGCGATGAGGGCTTCGCCGCGCTGGCGGAGGCTCTTGCCGTGTAGATTCACGGCGCCGTACTCGGTCACGATCCACTCGACGTGGCCTCGGGTGGTCACGACGCCAGCGCCAGGCTTCAGGGCGGTGGTGATCCGAGAGATCTGGCCCCGAGCCGCGGTGGAGGGGAGGGCGATGATCGCTTTGCCGCCCGGCGAGAGGACGGCTCCGCGCACGAAGTCCATCTGGCCGCCGATGCCCGAGTAGATGTCGAAGCCGATGGAGTCGGCACAGACCTGACCGCTGAGGTCGACCTCGATGGCGGAGTTGATGGCTACGACCTTCGGGTTCTTTCGGATCAGCGCCGTGTCGTTGGTGCGATCGCAAGGGTGAAACTCGACCCTTTGGTTGTCGTGGACGAAGTCGAAGAGCCGCTGGCTGCCGGCCACGAAGCTGGTCACGCTCCGGCCAGGGTAGACCTTCTTCTCGCGGTTGGTCACCGCGCCGGACTCGATCAGGTCGATCAGTCGGTCCGAGAACATCTCGGTATGGACCCCGAGCTGGTGCTTGTCCTTCAGCCGGGCCAGAGCCGCGTCGGGGATGGCGCCGATCCCCATCTGCAGCGTCGAGCCGTCCTCGACGAGGTTCGCGATGAGCTCGCCGATCCGAGCCTCGACGGCTCCTTCCTCCTGGTTGGCCGGATGAACGACCAGAGGACGGTCGGTGTGGGTGAAGGCGGTGATGCGATCCAGGGGTACGACGGAAGGGCCCATGGTCCGGGGCATGCGCTCGTTGATCTCGGCGAGCACGATCTTGGCCGAGTCGACGGCGGCTTGGGCGCTGTCCACAGAAGTGCCGAGGGTACAGTGTCCGTGTTGGTTGGGCGGGGACAGCTGCACGATGGCCACGTCGAGCGGGATGATCCCCTGGGTGAACAGGCCCGGGATGTCCGAGAGAAAGACGGGGATGAAGTCGGCTCGGGCCTCGGCGATGGGCTTGCGCAGGGCTGGCCCGGTGAAGAGCGAGCGCGAAAAAAAACGGTCCCTCTGATCCGCCGTCTCGAAGCCAAGCTCGCCCGCCAGGTGGAGGTGATACAGGTCCACGCCCTCCAGGCGGGTCTCGGCCGCCATCGCCTTCACGAGCGGAGTCGGCGTCGCGCAGGCCCCGTGCAGGAAGACCGTCTGGCCGCTCTGGAGGTGGGAAACGACTTGCTGGGGGCTTTGGCCCCGGTCTGCCCAGTTCTTCACGGACTCCATCTAGCGTTCCCGTCCACTCGCGTCATCTTTGGCCCGCCGGCGGGCGAAAGAGAGCAGGTGCTGCCGGGAGGCTTTCAGCGGCCGACGGCGCGACCGAGTAGCTCCCAGCTTGCGCGGTGGACGGCGTCGAAGCCCGGACCGGCGGGAATGTAGTCCTGCAGGTTGCGTCCGCTGACGCCCTTGCCACGTACGTCGGCGGGCAAGGGCTGGACTTCGAGACCCACTCGCTCCGCCTGGGCGAGGGCGCGGCCGAGGTGCCAGGCCGAGGTGACGAGGCCGACGCTTCGGACGGCGGTGGAGGTCGTGACCCAGGCCTTCACGGCTTCCAGCTCCTGACGCGTGTTCTTCGGGTCGGGCAGCCGAATGATCGCTTCCTCGGGGACACCGAGGCTTTGCCAAATGGCGGCCGTCTCTTCGGTCAGGTCTCGGGGTGGGCCGAGAGCCGGCAGCGAAGAGCCCGTGGTCACCAGTCGGCGCGCCCGCCCGACGCGATAGAGCTGGGCCCCCAGGAGGACCCGATCGCCGGCCATGTCGAGCCGCGGTCGACCCTCCACATTGGAGGTCCCGCCGCCGAGGACGACCACCGCGTCCAGGCGGGGCCCCTCGAGAGGCTCGATGTCGCGGAATGGGGCTTCGATGACGTCGATGAGCAAGTCGCCGACCACCGGCGCGCCGGCCAGCCATACCAGGAGGGCGGCCGCCAGCCGCAGGCCTGCCTTTCGGTCCTGCCCGCGGATGACGGCCATCCAGGCGCTGGCGCTCAGCGCCAACCACGCCAAGCCGGCCGGCAGCACGAGGCGCGCCAAGATCTTGTCGAGAGCCAACCCGTCGGGCACCAGCAACGCGGCGAGGAGCAGCGCTGTGCCGGCGACGGCGAGCCCCCACCAGCGGCCGGACCGCCGCAGGCGGAGCCCGACCGCACTCGCCGCGGCCACGGTGAGAAGAGTGAAGAAGGCAAGCACTCGGCATAGGGGGCCACGGGCCTACTCTCCGTGTCGACTGGCGGAGCGCCCGGGCGTTGACCGCCCCCGCCCCCGCTTGCGTCGATTGGCCGGCCAGCTTCGATCTCATGCGGAACCGGAGCCGAGGTCGCCTACGGACGGGATGGGTTCTTCGATGCCGACTTCGCCTACGACCCGGCCCTCGAGCGCTGAGCCGAAGCGGGTTGGGGAGCGGTAGGCAGGGCGCTTCGATCGGTGTTAGGGCGAAGTCGTGCCGTGTCTCATCGTTCTTCTGCTCCTCGGCATGCCAAGGATCGTCATCATCCTGACCTGGTTGTTCGGAGGCGGATACCTGGGGCAGGCCTTCCCCGCCGTATTCTGGCCCGTGCTCGGCTTCTTCTTCCTACCCTTCACGACCCTCGCTTTCGCGTACGCCGTCAACTCGCTGGAGCCGGCGGGCGTGGTGCCAGATTTCGGCTGGCTGCTGGTGGCGCTGGCCGGATTGGTGGACCTGGGCGTCATCGGGGGCGGCCAGCGCGCGCGGCAGGTTCGGGGTCGGGCCCGGGTCGTCGAGTCGCGCTGAACCCTCCGCGGAGAGGACAGGGCCTCCAAAGAGAAGCTGGTCTTTTCGCGCCGCCAGCTTGACCTCCGCGCGCCAACCAGGACGGCTCGAGCGGTGGACAAGGGAACGCCCGTCAAGGTCCAGACGCTGGAGCTCTCCCCAACCCAGGCCTGCATCGGCCGCTTCGAGGTACGGCTCAAAGCCGACCGTTTCAAGCTCATGTCTTTTGCCGGCGTCCAGGGCTACCTGGGCGAGAAGCGGGAAAAGAACAAGGGCGTGCGGGTTGTGCGCGGCCCGCGTCGCTTCTTCGTCGTCGACGGCCACCACACGCTGTGCGCGATCATGGAAGCGAAGGCGCCGCGTGAGTTGGTATTGGACCAAGTGGCCGACTACGCCGACGTCGACTCGGAAGAAGCCTTCTGGAAGAAGATGAAGAAGAAGGGCCTGCTGTACCCCCGTCGTCTCGGTGAGGAGGTCTCGCCCATGGACTTCCCCAAGACGTTGGAGGCCCTCGAAGACGACGCCTTTCGTAGCTTGGCCTGGCTGCTCCGAAAGATGGGCGCATTCGAGGATCTCAAGGAGCCCTATCAGGAGTTCAAGATCGCCGACTTTCTCCGCCAGCACATGGCTTTTCAGCCTCGAGAGCTCCACGAATACGAGCTCGCCGCCATCCGCGCCTTCGAGCTCCTCCGCTCCGACGCGGCCAGGCAGGCGGTCGAACGCGACGAGCTTCCCGGGGTCGACGAGGACGCCCCCACCCCCGACGACCTCCTCGCCGAATACTACGAGGTCCTCGCGTCGGCCCGGGCCCCTCGCTACTACCGCTGACGGGTTCGATAACGAGCAAAAAGCAGCGGTGCGGGCCTTCGACTCCGCGCAGACTTCATGGGGTCACCCAGCTCAAGAGCAGCTCTTCGACACAGATCAACTGGTCGTTGCTCGAGCGACCGGTGGCAGCCGTCATGCCCCAGTGCAGGATGGCCTCCTGTCCGAAGAGCAGTCGAAGAGTCTCGGCGGGGACCGAGATCCGGTCGGCGCCGTCGAGGCGAATCCTCAGAACGCCGTCGCTGGGCCGCCACTCGATGTGGAGTGGATGGCGCCGCCCGTCTTCGAGGTTGCCGAGCCGGACGGCATTCGGGCGGGCGTGAAGGGGGTCGCCGTTCACCATCACGGCCACGTGATCCTGGACTGGGTCGGCGAGGTGGCGATTCTGGTAGGTGTCGAATTCCACCGCCAGGGAGGGGGAGAGGCCGGTGAAGCCCATGCCTTCGCCTCGCCAGCCGGTCTGCTTGCCAGGATGAAGAACGAAAGCGATGCCGTCCGCGCCGGCGGCGTCCTTGTCTCCGAGGACGAGGCTCAGGTGGACCTCGAAGGGTCGACTCGAGTCGACCGGCTCCCGAAACCAGGCCGAGCCGCTCCGATACGGCGCGTCCGGCGTGAGCCGAATGCAGTCTTCGCTGGCGATTTGCGCGCTGCCGCCGAGGTCGAAGTCATGGACGCTGGTCTGGGCGGACGCGGTCGTGGCTGCCGGCACAAGAGCGAGCGTCATTGCCCATGTTCTCGCTGCAGACCCCGTAGAGGATGGGTTTACGTCAGCGAGCGTCCGGGGGGCGAGCACGACGGCTCACCGGACCGGCCATGCGGCGAGGTGTCAATCCCAGCTAGT
>CAYZFR010000113.1:0-5347 GCA_964477875.1 uncultured Myxococcales bacterium | reverse complement strand
CGAGCACGACGGCTCACCGGACCGGCCATGCGGCGAGGTGTCAATCCCAGCTAGTGTCTTGGAGATCTTGGCTCGCGCCCATCCGTGTAGGAGGCTGCCGATGATGAGCGGGCAGACCCTCCTTGCACATGTGGTATCGGCCGTCATGCTGCTCCCCGTGGCGGAGGCTACAGCTGAGCCCATCCCGGTCGAAGTCAGACGGACCGAGCAGGGGTGGACCCTTCTTCGCGGTGGAGAGCCGTTCCGCATCAAAGGAGCGGGGGGCACGGGCTCCCTGGAGCTCCTGGCGGCGGTGGGGGGCAACGCGATCCGAACTTGGGGCGCCGAAGACATTGGTGATCGGCTCGACGCGGCGCATGCCCAGGGCATCGCGGTCGCGGTGGGGATTTGGCTCGGGCACGAGCGGCACGGCTTCGACTACTCCGACGTCGAGCAAGTGGCGGAGCAGTACGATCGGGCGGGTCGGCTCATTCGCGCGTACAAGGACCATCCGGCCGTTCTCCTGTGGGGGATCGGGAACGAGATGGAGGGCCTTGGTCAGGGTGACGACGCTGCGATTTGGTCCGCCGTCAACAACGTGGCCGCCCTGGCCAAGAGGCTGGACCCGCATCATCCAACGATGACCGTGACCGCCGAGATCGGCGGCGAACGCGTGAAGGCGGTCCACCGCCTCTGCCCCGACATCGACATCATGGGCATCAACGCCTATGGGGGTGTGACTTCTCTGCCCGAACGCTATCGAAAGGCGGGCGGGACCAAGCCGTACATCGTCACCGAGACCGGGCCTCCCGGCGCTTGGGAAGTGGAGAAGACGGGCTGGGGGGCACCCATCGAGCCCAACAGCACCGAGAAGGCCTCCTTCTACCGTCGCGCTTACGACAGCATCGCGGGCGACGAAGAGCTGGCCCTCGGCTCCTTCATGTTCGTGTGGGGATACAAGCGGGAGTCGACCGCGACTTGGTTCGGGATGTTCTTGCGGGGCGGCCAGCGAACCGCGGCCGTCGACGTCATGGCCAAGGCTTGGTCGGGCGAGACTCCCGCTAATCAGGCGCCCCGGATCATGCAGCTCATTCCCAAGACCGACACCGTCCTGCAGCCCGGCGAGACCTTCGAGGCTCGACTGCTGGTCGAAGATCCGGACGACGACAAGCTGCGGATCGAGTGGAAGCTCGAGCCTGAGGAGCGCGAGTACCTCACGGGTGGCGACGCTCAGCCGGAGCCGGCCCCGCTCGAGGGCGCGATCAAAGAGAACGGAAAGAAGGCGGTGGCGGTTCGGATGCCCGAGGTGCCGGGCCGCTTCCGACTCTACGGCTTCGCCTTCGACGGAGCGGGGGGCGCTGCCGTCGCCAACGTCCCGCTCAAGGTCCGAGGGGAAGAAGATGTGGCGGCTGGCCCAGCATTGAGGCTTCCCGTCGTCGTCGCTGGGGAAGGGGAAAGTTCTCCGTGGATTCCGTCGGGCCACATGGGCACCCACGAGGCCATCACCATGGATCCCGAAGCCTGCGAGGATCCCCACCGGGGCGAGACCTGCCTTCGCGTCCGCTACCAGCGCGGTGATGAATGGGCCGGGGTCGCCTGGCAGCACCCGGCCAACGACTGGGGAGATCAGCCCGGGGGCTTCGACCTCTCGGGGAGCCGAACCTTGAGCTTTTGGGCCCGGGGAGGGCGAGGCGGCGAGCGGGTCAAGTTCGGCTTCGGACTCCTAAAAGAGGACAAAGACTACTTCGACACCGCCCGGGAAGAGATCGAAGTGAAGCTGACCGATGAGTGGAAGCGCTATCGCATCGACCTGAAGGGCAAGGACCTCCGCCGCATCAAGACCCCCTTCTACTGGGTCGCGGCTGGCCAGGTTCGGCCCCTCGAGTTTTACATCGACGACGTCCGCTTCGAGTGAGTCAGGGGCGTGCGTCTCGGAAGGCCACCATCATGGCCTCGAGGAGGGGGCGGATGCGAGCGGTCTTCTCCTCGTCGAACTCGAAGCGACCCGGGTAGAGCGCTTCGCCGTCCGGCGGGCGATTCAAGTCGACGACGTAGCGGGACAGTCGAGCGGAGAGGACGGTGGCGCCCAGGCCCCAGGTTCGGCTGGGGGGTCGATTGATCGCGAAGGAGGAGGAGGAGGAGGGTTGAGTTGAAGCGGGTGACTCCCGTCTCAGAGCGGCTGCTCCCTCTCCCGGCGGCTACATCGGGCAGCTGTCCTGCAGCTCCTGCTTGCGTTCGTCGAACAGCTTGACCGGCTCTTTGGATTTCGCGATGGGAATGACGCCGAAGATCGACGTCGAGTACGTCGCCTCTCCGCCGAGCCGAAGATCGACCTTCTGGCAGACCGGCCCAAAAGAGATGTTTCCGACCAGCTCGAAGACGAGGTAGACCTCCGCCACCGCCGAGCTCCCCATGATGTCCAGCTTGACCCGGGGGAACTTGGCCTGAATGCCGGCACCAGCGCTCACGAATTCCGCAGCCAGATCGGCCATGCCGTTGGTGAGATCGAGGGCCCCCAGACGGGACTGGGTCATGACGCCTTTGTTCACGATGTCGAAGCCCATCGTCGTGTCGAACTCGAATGTGTTGCTCAGCTGGGCCGAGGCGCGGCCGGGCATGTTGGTCTTCACGGCGAAGCCTGCGCCGTACTCGATGGTGGCCGGGATGACGCCGCCGATCAGTATCGGGTATTTGAAGGTCGGGACCGGGATCGGGAACTCGACGTCTGTACCCTTCGAGCCGGCCGTAGCGACCTGGAACTCGAGCGTCCCCTTCAGTCCGTCGCTCCGATAGTTCACCGTACCCAGCTCGCCATCGGCGTAGGTGGCCCGCAGGCGGTTCTTGGGCGCGGTCATTTCTCCAATGAAGGAAAAGCGCGCCTTGGATTCGCCCCCGACCTTCTTGATGATGTTGAGCCTTGCTCGTGCCGTGGACTGATTCAAGATGAAGCCCATCTCGTACTCGATGTCGCCCTTCTTGAATTTGAGCTCCACCTCCCCCGTGCTCTGATTGACGGTGAACGTGACGTCCTCGGGCGGTACGAGACCTTGGGCCTCGGTGTTGACCGGACCCAGCTCCAGGTCCCCGTTCTTGTTCAGCTTGGCCTGCTGGGTGCTGATGATCGCGTTCTCGAAGATCTCGGGCGTGAACTCGACGTCGTACTCGTAGCCGATCTCGCCGTCCTGGATGACATCCTCCAGGGTGCCGGGGTCGGTGCGGACGATGGTCTCTTCACCCGATTCCGACACGCCGGTGATGCGGCGAACCGCCAGGCCGTCGACCAGCAGGGGCTGCCCGGTCTCGAACTGAAGGCCGGCCTGGGCAGCGAGGACGGTGTCGAAAGTGTAGGTCCCCGTCGCTTCGTCTACCAGGAGGAGCGCCGAGCGGTCTTTCATCCGCAGCCGCTGGATCCCTGGTTTGAAGTCCACCTCGAAGGTCGTCTCCAGCCGATCGGGAGAGATCAGAGGCGAGGTCTCGGTCAGGATCTCGGGCGGCTGGGGATTCGGAACGACGCCGCTGCCGTTGCCATCGGTCCCGTTGGCGCCTCCCTCCTCACCGCCACAGCCAGCGAGGGCGAGGAGCAAAAGGGGCGTCCATCGAAGTCGAATCATTCCGTGTTTCATCAGATGCAGACCTTTCCAACGCCCTGCTGAAAATCGATGCAGGACTCGTCGTCCTCGCAGTCGGCGTCGCTGTCGCAGGTCGGCCGGCAGCTGGCGATGAAGCAGCCGAAGCCGGCGGGACAGGGCGTTTCGATACAGGACTGGGTGCAGACCCCGTTCGCGCAGAACTGTTCTTCCGCGCCGTTGCAGTCCCAGTTGCCCTCGCAATCACCTCCGAGTGGTGTGTCGCCGTCCCAGACGCCCCCGCACACGTTGCCTTCGCCGTCGCCCGGATCGATGCAGCCGTGGCCCGGTTCGTTCCGGCAGTCCGCGTCGCCCGAGCACTCGATGGCGCAGCCCGAGAAGGCGGGCCGGTCACGGCCGGTCGAAGACACGCTCACATAGCGGCTGCCGGCCGGACACTGCTCGTCGCTGTAGCCGGTCGTGCAGAGGCCGCCGTTGTAGCCCTGGAGCTCGGTCAGGCAGCGATTCCCGTTGATGCCTGGTCCGCCACAGTCCGAATTTTCGGTGCAGGGGCCGCCGAGGTTCACTGGATCTGGCGAGGGCTGGCAGGTGTTGTTCCCGAAGCATGCGTACTGGTCGGGACAGGCCGAGATTTCGGAATCCGTCGGATCGCACAGCCGCGTGCAGAGTCCGTCCGCCTCCTCGTCGAAGCCGCCGGTGAAGTCGAGGGGGATGCTGCAGCGTGTGTCGGCGCCGCCGCTGCACTCCCAAATGCCGTTGCAGGTCTCCCCGAAGGCCTTGTTGCCGGTGCCGGACAGATAGCACTCCCGGGTCCCGTCGTCGTTGGTGTCGTAACAGGCGTAGCCTTCGGTGCGGCAGTCGGCGTCCCGCTCGCAGGTGGCGAGGCAGGCCCCTGCGATGGCGAAGCCGGCGTCGAATACGATCGGGACGCCCTGCACGCAGGTGCCGCCCTCGGGGCAGCCCTCGAAGGCGCAGTCTAATCGGGTGCAGTAGCCCCCCGCGAAGGCGCTGGCGAAGATTGTCTCGGCGTCCTCCTGACGGGCCGGCAGGCAGGCCACGCCGTCCGGGTTCGGGTCGTCGGGCTCGGTCATGCACTGCTCGGCGTTGGCACAGGGGCTGCCGACGTCGCCCGGCGGTGCCGGACAGTCGTCGTCGTTCAGATTGTTGCAAAAGCCGGTGAGGAAGCCGAAGTCGGAGCAGCAACCGTCGCCGTCCAGGCAGCCGACCGGGGCCCTCAAACAGGCGGCGTAACAGTAGTCGGCGCTCCCGAAGAACTCTTCGTAGGTGCAGGCGTCTCCGTCGTCGCAGCTGCTCGGGCAGTCGCCGTCGCACAGCTCGGGGCCTTCGACGACGCCATCGCCGCAGACGTACGTGCACTCGGGGGAGGGACCGCCCTCGCAGTCGACGTGGCAGCACAAGCCGCCAAACTCACCGAAGGGGTCGATGGGCTGACCCGACAGCATGATCGGATTGCCCTCGGCGTCGAATAGCTGGCCGGCCTCGGCGAAGGGGCCGCCTGCTTCGGGGGGCGGGCCGCCGCCCCCACCGCCCGCGGCCGACGAGCCGGTGAAGCCTTCGCCGGCGCCAAAGCCGGCCATGTTGCCCTGGAGCGCGAGGCCGCCAGACAAGGGGCTGGGACAGCCAGCAGTGGCGCCGCCCGCGAAAAGCGCGCCGCCCGAGGTGCCGGGGCCGGCCGGAGAGCCGCCGCATTGCGTCGTCTGGGGACCGCCGCCGCCAGCAGCAGCGCCCCCGCCAGATCGGAAGAGCGTCGTGTAGGGAAA
>CAYZFR010000112.1:0-13030 GCA_964477875.1 uncultured Myxococcales bacterium | reverse complement strand
CCTTCTTTTGGGCTTTGGGTCTGGCTCGTCCTGGGCGGGCTCGGTGTCCGGATCCCAAGCCGTAGGAAGGGGTGGGCGTGACGAGGCGACTTTTCCTCTTCGGGCTCGGCCTCGTGCTTCTGGCCGGTCAGCGTGCAGGGCACGAAGCGCCCTCGCCCTCGACCAACCGGAAGAAGAGACCCGAAGACAGTGGCGACTTCATTCCTCTCCCCCCCCGCGGGCGACGGGCCCAGATCGGCTTCGTTTTTCAGCATGGGCGCGATCGAGTACGGTCGCAGCCGTGACCGATCGGCTCGGCCCGTTCGAAGTTCTACAGGAGCAGGCCGGTAGCGGCGCCACGCGGATCTGGCGCTGCGCCGGGGAAGAGGGCGGCACTGTCGTCGTCGAGCAATTGCTCCCCCCTTTGAGCCGCTCGCAGCGCTTCACCGAGGCTGTGCTCGAGGCGGCCCGGGCTTGTGAGGGCGCCGGCCACAGCAACCTCGCCCCGGTCATCTGGACCCAGCCCATCGACGGCGTGCCGACGCTGGCCGAGCGCCGAAGCCCCGGCCACGACCTCCGAGCCGTCTACAACCAGGCCTACCGCCAGCAGGCTTCGCTGCCGCTCGCTTTTTCGACCCGAGTCCTCGCCGACGCCGCGCTCGGCTTCGGGGCGGCCGGTCGGGCCCACACCCTCTGCCACGGCGGCGTGGCGCCCCAACAGATCTGGGTGACGCGGGAGGGGTACGGCGTCGCCATCCACGTGCCCCGGGCGTGTCTGATCAACCGCGCCTTCTTCGCGCGGCCCGAAGGTCCACTGCAGGGGAGCTACACCTACGCCTCCCCCGAGCAGCTCCACGGGCGGGCGCCCACGGCCCGGACCGACGTCTTCGCCCTCGGCATCGTGCTCTACGAGATGACCACCGGAGCGCGGCTGTTCAAGCGCCGCACCGCCGAGGAGGCCCGGGCCGCGGTGCTGGCGTGCAAAGTCGAAGCGCCCACCACCATCTTGCCCGGCTACCCGCCAGCGCTCGAGCGCATCGTCCTAAAGGCGCTGCAGCGCCAGCCCAAAGACCGCTGGGAGGGGCCCGAGCAGATGGCCGGCGCTCTGGAGCGAGACGTATTGAAGGACATGGGCGACGCCCGCTCGGTGGTGCGCCGCTTCGTCGAGCGTCTGTTCCCCGACGCCGGGACCGCGCCGGCGCGCCGCGCCCCCGACTCTCGGGGCTCGGACCGGCCGGCCGTCCGCATCGTCTCGCGGGATGCGGCTCCGCCGCCGCCTCCCCCGCCGCCCCAAACCACCCGAGCTCGGCCGGCCCCGGAGCGCCGGTCGGAACTGGAAGACCCGACCGCATCCGAGCCACCGGCTTCGCCTCCACCCACGCAACACCCGCGAGGGGGGCCTCTGCAAACGACCGGCGCGATGTCGAGCCCACTGCGCGAAGCCCAGGAGAGCCCGGCCGAGGTCCGCTCCGACGAGCTCGCCCACGACGGCGAGCTGCCGACCGAGATCCAAGGCCCCCAAGGCGCCCCGCCGTCACACCGGCCCGAGCCCAGCTCGGCTCCGACCCCGGCCGAAGCCGGTCCGGTCGAGGATGCACCGCCCATATGGACCCCGGAAGAAGCCGAGCTCGCCAAGGAGCCGAACCTCCGGCGGCCCGGTGGCCGGAGGCTCGCGGTGGCGCTGGGGTTGCTCCTGCTCGGCGGGGCCGGCGTCTGGGCCTCGCAACGAGGCTGGATCCCTTCGGAGGCTGCGCGCCTGGCCGGAGGGCCAGAAGCCGAGCCTGCCGCGGAAGCCGTCGACTCGCCGGCCGGGGCGCCTCCAGGGCCTCCGGAGGAGGGCTCGAGCTCGCCGCTACCCGACGACGAGGCGCCCGAGCCCGCGGCCGAAGGCCCCCCGGGACGCTTGGCCCTGTGGGTGGAGCCCTGGGCCGAGGTGAGCCTCGACGGGCGGGACCTCGGCCTCACCCCGCTGCCCGAGGCCGAAATCACGGCCGGCGAGCATCGACTGGAGGTCGTGAACGCGGAGCTGCGCCTGAAGTGGGCGGGAAAGGTCGAGGTGAAGCCAGGCACCACGACTCGGCTCCACCTCGACCTTCGGGCGCCAGAGGCTCGCCGCCTCAGCTACGGGCCCGTCGAGGGCGAAGCCGCAGGCCCACCCCGAGGGCGCTGAGCAGCCAGAAGGAGAGGTCACCGGCCGGGAAGCCGGAGCAGCCGCCGCCCCCCCCGCCGCTACCGGCATCTCCGTCGCCGGAGCAGGTGCCGAGAGACGAAACCGTCGCGCCGGGGCCGCAGGCCTCCATACCGTTGGCCTGGCAGATCGGCTCCGCGAGCTCGCCACCGGCGCAGCACTCGAAGCCCTGGTCCTCGACCGTGGCTCCCGTGCAATCGTTCATGCTGGCGCCGGGGACACAGATCCCCTCGGCACCACACTCGAAGCCCGGACGACAGTCGGCGTCGCCGTTCGGGCAGGCCTGGCCCGGATCCTCGGGGTCGTTCGGGTCGGTCTCACCCTCGTCGACCCGGCCGTTGGCGTTGGTGTCTTCCTCGCCGTCCGAGAAACCATCGCCGTCGGTGTCGGTGTTCAAGGGGTTGGTGGTGGTCCGGCCCATGTCCGCGTCGGGCGTGAACAGGCCCGCCGTCGTGTCGGTCCCGAGGATGTCGCCCTCGGCGGCCTGAGGAACGGTCCGCCCGAATTCGGTCCCATCGCCCACGCCATCGCCGTCGGCGTCGGGGTCGTTGACGTTGCTGAGGCCATCGCCATCGGCGTCGCCATGAGGCATCCGGTTGCTGGCGTTGCCGGCCGAGATGCGCCCTTCGTCGCCGTCGGCTAGACCGTCGTCATCGGTGTCTCGGTCCAAGGGATCGGAGCGCTGGACGCTGAGATCCTGGAAGCTGACTTCGCCTCGCTCGCTGATGTCGTCGGCGAAGGCTGGATTGAAGCCGTCGGGGAGGCCGTCGCCGTCGGTGTCTTCGTTGTTGGGATCGGTGCCGAGCACCATCTCCTGCTCGTCGTCGAGATCGTCGCCGTCGGCGTCGGGCAGGGCGGCCACGACCACACCGAGCACCGAATCGTTTCGAAGCTCGAGCGGCTCGGTGTCGGGTTGTCCGTCGGGCAGGTTGTCGTCGTCGCCGTCGTTGAGGGTCAACCGGAAGCTGAGGGTCCGGGAGGCGGTGACGTTCGGGGCCGTGAAGCTCGGAGTCGGCGAATTCGGATCGTCGAGCTCGACGTCGATGCCGCTCTCCTGGACCCAGGTGTACATCAGGGTGTCGTCGTCGATGTCGAAGGAGTCGGGGGCGGAGAGGGTGACCATCTCGCGCTCGGTGGCCTCGATGTTGTCACCGACCCGAACCACCGGCGCCGTGTTCACGACGGTCGCAGTCGAAGAGAAGACCTCTTCCGAGAACTCTTCGCCATCGCTGACCTGGACCGCGTACCGCCAGGTCTGGCCCTTGGTGATCCGGTCACCCGGCACTTCGTTCATGTTCTCGAGCTCTGGGACCACGGTTCCGCTCTCGAACCAACGAACCCGCCGCTCCTCTTCGGCCTCGATGTCGTTGTCGAAGTCGTCCTGGGCCACGTCCACGAACAAGCCTCCGGTGTCGGTCCTGAGGTCGAACATCGGATTGTCGGTGCAAAAGCCCCCCGTCTCGCAGATCTCGGCCGCCAAAATCTCGGGAGGGGTGTTCCGGATGACGATGCTGTTGGATCGGACCTGGAGTCCCTGATCGGTGCCGTCACCGGGCCGCACCAGCGCGTTCCACTCCGAGCCCTTCCGGAGGCCTGGCGGGCCGATGGCGGCGCCGTCCACGGTGGCCTGGTCCTCGAAAGGGGCGCCGCTTCGGTCCGAGATCTGCCAGGCGATGGTGGTGCGCCCGCTGCCCATCAAGACCTCGGGGTCGTTGTTCACGTCGGAGTACTCGTAGGAGAGCACTAGCGTGTCGTCGGCCCGAGGATTCTCTGCGTCGGTCATCCCCTCCAGCACCGGTGTGGAAGCGACGGGAGGCACGTTCTGGAAGGTCACGGTGCCGGTCCCCATCGCCGAGCCCTGGTCCGAGACCACGGTCAGATCGACGATGCCGCGCTCGATGGTCGACAGGTCGAAGTCGACGCTGCCGCTCTCGGAGAGGAGTTGATGGCCATTGCTCGGATCGCCATCGGCGTCGGCAGGCTCGATGAGCAAGTTGCTGATCGTGGCCGAAGTCCAGGTCAAGGTGTAGACGGTCCCGTCGGCCACCGGCAGAGGCGGGCGGTTGCCGGGCGGCGGTCCCGTCGGCCCGGTGGCGGGTCCGAAGCTGATCGCGGCTCGGGTCTGACCGTCGGCCGGAACCGACATGTCGCCGGAGTTGGTCATCATCCCGGCCGGATCTTCGTCTCGGACCAGCCGATACCAGATCCGAGGCGTGGCGGCCTGTACGACGCCGGCCACCAGAAAGTCGTCGCCGTCGCCCTTGGCCACGACGGGGCTCTCGAAGCCGGCCTGCAGCTGGAGGATCTCGAAGGGCTCGTCGTCGACCAGATTGCCCGAGGCGTCGACCCGGCCTCCGTAGATGGCAGGCGAGGTGCCACGGGAGTCCTGCCACACCGCCAGAAGCCCGTTGGCGCCGCCGGCCACGTCCGGGAAGCGGGCGTCGGCGGCGCTGGTGGCGAAGCTGGCCTGGGTGCCGACCGGGGCCAGGGCGACGTTGACGCCGGCGCCCTCGACGCCGGCCGCTGCGGCCGCGCCCGCCTGCCAGGTCGCGTAGACGTTGGTGCCGAAGGTCGCCGCCTCGGGTCGAAAGAGGACGGTAGTGGTGGAGGTGGCGACCAGGGTCCCGCCGCCAGCGGTGGGCATCTGCATGTTGTCCTGCAGCGAGCGGGCGAAGATGTCGCCGTCGTCGCTCCAGAATATGTAGAAATTGCTGGAGACGGCGGCGAGCCCGGCGCCGCCGCCGTTGCCGATCAAGGGCCCCGAGATGTCGAAGGGGGAAGCGTCGTTCTCAAAGCTCGCGAAGCTTCCGGGGAAGAAGCGCTGGCCGTAGATGAAGTCGTTGCCGTTGTCGACGCGACGGTAGATGACGAGGAAGGTGTTTTGGGCCTTCACGATCTGGGGGAAGCGGTTGTTGGTCGTGTCGTTGGACGAGACCAAGGTGTCGAGGCCTGAGGTCGCCCCGCCGACCACGGAGAAGGAGTCGGTGTAGACGTCGAGATCCCCGGTCCGATTGTCCTCCCAGGCCACCAGGTGTTGGGCGTTGGCTACGTCATAGAACAGCTTGGGGTTACTCTGGTCGGCCTGGATGTCGGCGGTCGAGAGCGTCAGCTGGATGCCATCGGGACCAGGCGACATGTCCTGATCCTGCGGGACGAGCGCACCCCCCGTCGGGTCGCTGGCCGAGGCCTCGAGGGTGGCGAAGAAGATGTCGGAGCGGGGCTGATTGTCACCAGGATTGGTGAAGCGATAGTCCTCCCACGCGATGACCCAGACTCCGCGGGCGCTGTCCCACGACAGGGTCGGGGCGTCCTGCCGGACGGTGGGGTCGAGGCCATCGACGTCGAGCTCGGTCAGGGTGCCGACGGTGAGGGCCAAAGCGGGAGCGGGGAGCGCGAGCAGCGCCGCGGCCAGAGCGGCGCCGAGGGCGCGAAGAGGGGCTGAAGACATGTTCACGGCTTTTCCCTCGGCTGTACCAGGACGGCAAGCATCGAGTACGGCCCATCCCTCGTCCGAGGCCCCTTCTACAGCCCAGCCTCGAAGCCAGGCTTGCCGAATCGCCACTCCTCTCGTAAGCCCACTCCACCTTGTTCGCTCTGCTCACGCTTCCCCTCGCCCTCACGGGGGCCATCGAGGATGCCCCAACCAAGATTTACACCGACTCCGGGGTCGAAATGCGGCTTCAGGAGGAGGTCTTCCGCCTCTTCGCGGCCTTGAATGCGGCCGGCTACGCCGAGGAGAGCAAGCGCCGCGCTCCGCCGCTGAGCGCGCCGGTCTATCATCCGCTCCGCATCGACGTCCGCGACGCACTGCGCGAGCTCCGGGACCAGCCGGTCACCGAGGCCGTCCGCAAGCTGTTCCAGGCCAACCCGTACCCGATCGAAGATTACCTCGCGGCGATGATCGCGGGCCCGGAGGACCGCATCTCCGAGAACGCCCAGAAGCTTCGAGGGGAACTGGCAGCCCTCGAGAAGTTCGCCGAAGAGGCCTCTCTGACGGCGCTCTTCGACGAGCTGGCCACCGAGCAGCGGGAGCTCGCCAAGGAGCTGAGCGTCGAAATCGAAAGCGGTCTCGACCGAGCGGCCGAGATCATCGCCGACCCCGACTTCCGGGCCCCGACGTCCTTGATCGTCGTGCCGAACCCCCTGGACAGCCACGACGCCTATCGGACGCTCGAGATCGGCGACGACAGCTACGTGGTCGTCGGCCCCGGACTCAGCGCGGGCCGAGACCGCATCGTCTACGCCGCGGTCGAGCCTTACGTCCGCAGCATCGTCGACAAGACCTGGGGTGTGGCCGCCAAGTGGCGCGAGCACTGGGACGGCGTAAAGCTCAGCAAGCGGATCCGCGGCCGCTACGAGACCGGCAAGAACTACATGACGGTGGCCCTGACCCGGGCCCTGGTCCACGAGATCGGGGGCGAAGAAGAGGAGGCCGACGAGATCTTCGTCGACGAGCAGGCCCGGGAGGGCATGCGCTGGGCCCGGATCGCCATGCGGGTGTGGGCGAAGGCGGAGCCAGGCGTGCCCTTTGCCCAGCAGGCGAGGGGCCTCGTCATCAAATACGGACCTTGAGGCCCGACCCGTGTCCACCCACTGGGGAGAGGCCCCGCAGCCCGAGGTGGTGGCCGAGCTGCTGAGGGAGCGCCACGGCCCCTTCGACCGCCTCGCCGTCGATCTCCACGCCAGCGAACCGCGCGGGCTCACGGCGAGCATCGACGAAGGCCGCCACCGAACGCTGATCGACGTTCGCTTCCTCCGCGGGCCGAGCCAAGACGCCTGGCTGACCGTGGCCGACGCGTTGGATGCGCTGGTCGGAACCTGGATGGAGGCCGGCAAGGACCACCGGGCTCTGCCGCAGGGCGAAGACGTTCAGTTTGAAGCGGCAGAGATGCGGGTACGGGTCGAACGGAGCGCTCCGGAGCTTGACCGCGTTGCCGATCAGCTCCTCGGCGGCTCCGGCGAGACGCCCGGATGAGAATATACCCTCAGAACATCACGCCCACGGCGCCATCGACGTCCAACCCGCCGTAGACCGAGCCGCTCTCGATCTGCCAGCCGACCCGAAAGCCCAGGGTGGGTCGAAGGTAGAGCCCCAAGCCCTGCGACGGAAACCAGACCAGCCCCAGATCGCCCCGCATGAAGGGGCGGTCCAGGGTCGAGTCCTCGAGGAGCCGATTCGGGTCGTCGAAGTTCAGCAGCTCCCACCCCAAGCCGAGCTGAGGAAGGAAGAGGAGGCGGTCGGACTGCCAGTAGGCGTAGCCAAAATCGAGGCCGAAGCCGACGGCGTCTCCCCCCGAGACTTCGAGCTCGGCGAATTGATCGAAGTCTGCGTTGGGGTCGGCCGCGGGCGCGACCAGGGTCCGGCGAAAGCTCCCTGGAATCGCGCCATACTCGAGATGGCCGCTCATCGTGAAGCCGCCCGGGAAGATCAGGGTCGCCCGGGGCTGCAGGAAGCGAAATACACCCGATGGCAGAAGCTCGCCGGCTCCCAGCGGGGGGACCTCGACGACGTCGCCGCCCATCGGATCTTGCGCATCTCGTACCAGCTGCGCCCCGATGGAGGCGTTGCTCAGGCTCCAGCCGGTGCCCACCTCCACCAACCAGTGGGCACCGTCATAGAAGGCATCCCGCTCGGCGGTTCGAGCCAGGGCCTCGGTGTCGAGATCGGCCAGCGCCGCCTCGTCTCCGGCGTGAGGCGCAGGAAAGCCGTCCAGAATCGCGGGCACGAAAGCCTCGGCCGCCTTCTCGGCCTTGACCGAGGCGTCGAGCTCCGAGGCGCCGCGCTCTTGGACGAAGCCGTAGGCAAAGAAGGGATCGTTCGGCAGCAGCTTGCCCTCGATCGGGTAGTCCGGGATCTGCCGGCTCCAGAGCCGCAAGCCGGTGTCCCGATCGAAGAGGAAGGCTTGTCCGACGATGAGCCGACCCGTCCTGGGGAGGGGCTTGCCCACCACCTCGCGCGCCGCCTCCCCGGAGCCGAGCTCGATGAAGCGCTGGCTCTGCTTTGTGTCGAAGACGCCGAACTCGTCGACCCCGAGCCCCCGGACGACCAGGACGGCATCGGCCTCCGAGGCGGCGAGGGCGTCGGCGAGCGTGGCATCCTTGGACAGCTCCAAAAAGCCGACTTCGAACCCCTGGGCCCGTGCCCAGCTTCGGAGCGCCACCTGCAGGGCCCGGGTCTGGTCGGGGTCGGCGAAGCGCGCCCCGAGCTGGGCGTCCAGGCGAGGCGGGGGAAAGGCGTCGGGCTGAAGTGCGTCCTTGGTCCGGTAGACCGGCTTCGTCTCGACCACGACGTCGATGCGCTGCAGCGGGAGCACCTGGACCACCTCCCGCTCGAAGCTGCGGCTCACCGCGCTCCCGGCGGTGCTGGCGCAGCCGCCGAGGGCGGCGCAGAGGAGCGACAGGAGGAGCTTTCTCATTCGCTCGCCACGCAAATGCGGAGATCCATGAAGCGCAGCGTTCCGCTCTGGTCGCTGTAGACCAGCTCCCGAGGCTCGCAGACGAAGTCTGGGCCGACGTCGCTGCAGTCGTCACTGCTGCCGGCGCAGAAGCGGGTACAGACGAGGCCGAAGCAGAGGCCGGATCCGCAGGTGGCGTCGCCCTCGACGAAGTTGTTGGGGCAGGACGCGCCGAGCGGGCTCCGGTCGGAGGGGGGCTCGGCGCATACCGACTCGTGTAGCGTGCGGCTGAGGCCAACCGTCCTCCACACGCAGGAGGTCCCAAAGGGGCAGTCTGCCCCGCTGCGGCAGGGGACCTGACAAGCGTCGTGCCGCACGATGTCGCCCTCGAGGACTTGATTGGCGCACACCAGGGGGAGGGTCTCGTCGACGCCCGGGCTGGTCTCGAGCGACACCGCGTCGGGGCACTGGGCGGTCTCGTCCCCCGACACGGGCGCGCACAGCGGGGAGCAGAAGCCGGTATTGCAGATCCCGTTCGGACACTCGGAGCCGTCGCTGCAGGTTCGAAAGAAGCTTCGGTCCCGAGAGACCCGGGGCTGACACTCGGGCGAACCGCCAGCCTGGGGGCCAGCCGGTCCGGGAATGCAGGAGAAGGGCGCGCAGAGCTGGTCGAACTGACAGGTCTGGACGACGCAGTCTTCGTCGATGGTGCCGTCGCAGTCGTCGTCGAGGTCGTTGCAGATCTCCTGGTCTCGGCACTGCTGCACCAGGGGCCTACAAAGGGCGCGCTCCGGGCTCTGGTCGCTGGCGTTGGGCTCCAAGACCACGCCGCCGCAGAACTCGGTCGGGTCGCAGTCGAGGTCGCCCTGACACTCCTGGGAGCAAAAGGTCGTGCCTCGGCTGGCTTCGAAGAGGCAGAAGCCGCCCGAGGGGCAGTCGTCCTCGGTCGCACACTCGCCACCGAGGTCGCTGGCGCTGCAGCCCATCAGACCGCAGGCGATCCAGCAGAGTGTTCTTGGATTCATGGATAGCCCTGCTACGAGCCCCGTCCCGGGCTGTTTCGACCATGGACCGTTGCACGATCGCGACGATGGGCAAACAATCCTGGTATGGCGCCCATTCGAGAAGACGGATTGATGAGCGGGACGAACCTGGGCCGCTCGGGCCAGAACTCGCGCCTGCGCCTGGCCTCGGTCATGGTTTTCGTCGGCCTGCTTCTCGCCGTGGTGCTCGTCCAGGCCGAAACGCAGCGATGGATCCGCCTGACCATCTTCGTGCCCTTCTTCATGGCCGTGTTTTGCGCGCTGCAGGGCCTGCTTCGAACCTGCCCCGGCCACGTCATGCACGGCACCATGGAGGACGACAAGGGCCACGTGGAGCGGGTCGTCCGGCCCGAGCAGCTACAGCGGGCCAAGCGGCTGTCCCGTATCATCTGGCTGGGCGCGTCCTTGGCCGCGCTGGCCTTTACGCTGGCCGTCGTCGCCGTTCCTTAGGGCGACTCGCTCACCACCTTTTTACCACCGCTTCGCATTCGGTGGCTGTAGACATCATGTAGGGGGTAGGGCGCCGGTGTCCTAGCGTTTCGCCCCCTGCAACGCACGTTCCTGGCCGTCAAATCTCATAACGCCCTTAAATCACTGCGACGCAGAGCGCTATCATCACCTTCGTGACCAATGGCACGCGGTTTGTACTTCGTTCCGTGGACATGCAGACGGATCCCTTTCAGAACCGACCCGAATTTCTGCAAGCCTTCCGCCAAGGCGAAGCCTGGGCCCTGGACAGGGTCTATCGGCTCTACAAGCGGCCGCTGCGCAACTTCATCCTGCGGGGCTTCGCTTTCAAGAGCGAAGGGCGCAACATGTACTTCGCCGGCCGCTTGAGTGACGCGGACGTCGACGATATCCTGCACGAAACCTTCCGTCGGGCCTTCGGCGAGCGGGCGCGTAACACCTACGACGGGATCCGCCTGTACAAGAACTACCTGTTCACCATCGCCCGGAACGCGGTCATCAACGACCTCACCGCGAAGCAGCGCCAGATCCCGGTCGGCGAGGCCCTGATGCGAGACAGCAGCCCCGAAGAGATGACGGCGCTCGAGCACTGGGTCCGCTCCCGGCAGGCGAGCCTGTCCGCGCAGCACAGCGAAGCCACCGACGAGCAGGTCGAGAATCTGGAGGTCTACGGACTGGTGGTCGGCTTCATGGAGCACCTCGAGGATGAAGATCGAGACTTCTTTGAGATCCGCTTCCTGGCGAGCAGCTCCCAGGAGAAGACGGCGCGGGCCATGGGTTGGAACCGGGCCAAGGTCCGCAAGGTCGAGGCCCGACTCCGGCGCGCCTTCCTCGCCCACGCGTGCGGGACCGGCTACCTCGAGAACCGGGCCGAGGGCCGGATGGTCCGCCGGGTAAAGGACCCCGCCCACCACGCCCAGGTCTTCGCCCGAAGCCGAGATCTCTGGCGCCACCGGACCGCCGAGCAGGACAACGAGTTCTTGGTCGAAGCGGCCTGAGCGGCTACGGAGCCGGCGTGCGCCTCCGCGTCGTCGCTGCCGCCATCTCCGACGAGTCGGGCCGCTGGCTGCTCGCCGACCGGCCACCAGGACGGCACCTGGCAGGGCTCTTCGAGTTTCCGGGCGGGAAAGTCGAACCGGGTGAAAGCGACGCAGCGGCCCTGACCCGAGAGCTCGCCGAAGAGCTCGCCATCGACTGCGAGGTCGGCGCGCTCCTATCCGAGGTCGAACACTGCTACCCCGAACGCACCGTCCATCTGCTGCTGTACCGCGCCCGGATCATCCGCGGGACGCCAGCGCCCCAGGAGGGCCAGCAACTTCGGTGGGTGTCGGCGGACGCGATGCGGTCCCTCCCCATGCCACCCGCCGACGGCCCTCTCGTCGAGGCCCTGGCCGAGTCCGCTACCAAGAGGTAACGGGCGCTCCCGGCCCGCTGCTACCGATTTGAAGCGTCGCCGGGCCCGGACGGGGCGCGCAGGATCGGCACAGCTCATGCTCTCTCGGAGCGCATGAAGACCATCGTCGCCGCCACCGACTTCTCCCCCCGGGCCGAGGCCGCGCTGGCGACCGCCCGCCAGCTCGCCGAGCTCTTGAAGGCCGACCGCGTGCATTTGGTGCATGTTCTCGACACCGGGCTCGGGGGCGCCGCGCTGCCCTATGCCGAAGGTGCCGTGCTGAACCCGGACCTGGCCCGCAACCAGGCCGAGAACAAGCTCGGCACGATCCGGCTCGAGATGAAGGACATCGACCAGACCTGGGAAGTCCGAGACGGCGAGCCTGCCTACGAGATCGCGCGAGCGGCGGAAGAAGCTGGCGCCGAGTACATCGTCGTCGCCACCCAAGGTCGAGGCGCCATCGGGCGAGCCGTCATGGGCAGCGTCACGAGCAATATCATCGGCTACGCCCACTGCCCGGTCGTGGTCTGCGGCAAGAATCGCGGGACGATGGATCGGCTGCAGAACATCCTCTGCTCCGTCGACCTGTCGCCGGTCAGCGGACCCGTCCTGAGGACGGGCCGGCGCATCGCCCGAGACACGGGCGGCTCGATGTCGGCGATCTCGATCTTCCCGCGACCGTTCGCGGTTCCGGCCGACTTCCCGATGTCGCCGAGCTCGGCGGTCATGGTCGAAGAGATCGCCCAGCAGACCGACCACCAGCAGAAGCTCGATGCACTCATCGCCCACGTCTGCCCCGAGGAGAACATCGAGACCAACGTCATGTCGGCCGCCGAGCCGGTGGACCGGATCGTGAGCTACGTCCAGGAGAACAAGCCTCACCTCGTCGTGATCGGCTCCAGCGGAATTGGGACCTGGGGACGGCGTATCTTCGGCTCCCACGCCGAGCGCCTGGCGGCGCAGGTGCCGGCCACCGTGGTCGTGGTCCCGGACCCGCTGCGGCGGGGCGTCGGCGTCGAAGCCCACCTGCTCAAGCAGGAGCTGGGGGAGAAACGGCACCAGGACGAGCAGATCGTCTACGCGCTGTTGGAGGACGAGGTCGCGGTCCGCAAGGCGGTCAGCGCTCTGAGCGACGCGGGGATCGAGACCGACGACATCACGGTGCTGATGTCGAAGGACACCCACGACGACTTTGGGACCGACCACTCCGAGGAGGGCTTCGTCGCGGGCGGGACCCTGGGCGCATCGGTAGGCGGCGTGCTGGGCGGGCTGTCGGCGATGGGCACGGCGGCCGGCATCGGGCTGATGGTGGTCGGCCCCGCCGTCGCCCTCGGCCTAGGTGGGGGCCTGCTGGCCACGCTGCTCGGCTACGGCGTCCCCTCGCACGAGGCGGAGCGGGTCGAGCGCGCCGTCGGCGGCGGACAGACCCTGGTCGGGGTTCAGAGCCGAAGCTACGACACGCTTCAGAAAGCGAAGGAGGTTTTGGCCGCGCAGGGCTCCTCGCCCAAGCGCATGGCGCTCTGAGGACCGCAGAAACGGTACGTGCTCGCCGTGGCCCCTGAGA
>CAYZFR010000111.1:0-13164 GCA_964477875.1 uncultured Myxococcales bacterium | reverse complement strand
GCTTCGGCGGCCGGCGCGGCTTCTGCGGCCGGCGCGGCCTCGGCGGCCGGCGCGGCCTCGGCGGCCGGTGCCTCGGCCTGGGCATCTGTGCCGCTTTCGGGCTGAGCAGCCCCGGCGGCCGGCTCGTCCTTCTTGGGTGGCTCGACCGGCATGACCGGCGGTGGCACGTACTCGGCCTTCGCCTTGGGCTCGGTGTTGCCTTGCTTCTTGGCCCGCTGGATCAGGCGGTCGGCGGTCAGCGTGGCTCTAGCCCCGTGGCCCTGCCAGTACTCGATGCGCTCCTGGTTCAGGACGAGGACGTCTTGGGCCGGCACGTAATAGCCGAGGCTTTCCACGCGGCGCCCGTCCCTCCGCGCGCGCCGGTCGGCGGCCACGAGGTGGTAAACGGGACGTTTTTTGCTGCCGGCGCGGGCCAGCCTCAACATCATCATCGCCAGTCGGTCTCCAGAGTCGAAAGGGACTGTGGGATCCGCCGAGGCTTGTCAAGCCGGACTCGCCCCAGCATTCTCTCGCGAGCCCCACCGTCTACTGCTGGAAGTCGACGTAGCTCACCACCAGGATCAGGCCGAGCAACAGCAAAAACCCTGCTACATGGATGTAGCTCTCGACGCGCTGCTCAATGGGCCGACGCCGGATGGCGCCGAAGAGCAGGAACATCAGGCGCCCGCCATCCAGCGCCGGCAACGGCAACAGGTTGAAGAAGCCCAAGGCGACGGACAGGCCGCCCACCATCACCAGCGTCCCAGGGGCCGACCTTTGGGCGGAGTCGGACAGCTGCTTCACGATACCGATCGGTCCGTCCACCGCGTCCAGCCCAACCTGCCCGGTCAACAGCCCGGCCAATCCCATGAAGGCGTTGCGGGTGGCGAGCCAGACCTTCTGACCGGCCACCACCGCCCCTCGGGCCACGCCCAAGGGATTGGAGCGGCTCCCGGTTCCGTCGTAGCGGATGCCGATCAGATAGCCGCCCGCCACCTCCTTGGGATCGACCTCGACCAGCTCCTCCGCGCCTCCGCGCCGGACCACGAAGCGCAGAGGCTCGCCGCCGGAGGCTTGAATGACCTCCCGAACGTCGTCGAAGGCCTCGAAAGGCTGCCCCTCGGTCCCGATAAGTACGTCGCCCGCCTCCAGCCCCGCCACCGCGGCCGGGGACTCGGCGTTGACGTCGGTCACCTGGATGGGGGGCATCTTCTCCACGTAGAGGAAGGCGAAAAAGACGAAGAAGATCAGGAAGGCGAGAATGTAGTTGGCGAGGGGCCCGGCCAGGATGGTGCCAAACTTCGCGAGGAAGGGCTTGGCGTGGTAGCCCGCCGGGTCGTCCCGGGGCGTCCCATCCTCCGGGTTCATGCCGTCGATGGCGACATAGCCGCCGAAGGGGATGAGACTGACGACGAACTCGGTTTCCCCTCGGGTCCCGGTCTTGTAGATAACGGGGCCGAAGCCTATCGAGAAGCGGCTCACCCGCATGCCGGACCACTTGGCGGCCAGATAATGGCCGCCCTCGTGCACGATGATCAGGACACCCACCGCGAGGATGGCTACGACGAAAGAAGCGATCGCCACCCTCGAAGTGGGCCCGGCTAGACGAGCCCGAGTCAACCAAAGCGCGGCCTGCTCTCCATGAAGATGCCCTTCGAAGTCGAGGTCGCGCTCCGGTACCTCCAGGCCCGTCGCAAAGCGGGCATCTCCTTGACCAGCTTCCTGACGGTGGCGGGGGTCGGCCTGGGCGTCGCCGCGCTCACGGTGGTGACATCGGTGTGGAACGGCTTCGAGCGCGAGTTCCTGGAGAAGCTGCTCGGCGTGAACGCCCACGCCGTCGTCCTCCGTCGCTTCGACGTCTTCCGCGACCACGAAGAGAAGGCCGAGCAGCTCCGCGCCCATCCGGGGGTGAAGACGGTTTCACCGATCGTGTACTCCGAGGTGATCGTGCAGTCCGCCCGGGGGGTACAGGGGGTCGCCATCAAGGGCGTCGACCCGGAACAGGCCCTGGAGCTTCCCCTCGCTGCCTACGTGACCCGGACCGGAACCAGCGCCGCCACCGTGTTCGAGCGCCTGCGGGTCGCGCCGAGCGAGGAAGAGACGGAGTCGGGTCGACCTCCCCTGCCCGGCATGATCATCGGCCAGGGCCTGCAAGAGGTCCTTCACGTCGAGGCCGGCGACCCCGTCACCATCATCTCGCCCTACGGCGGCAAGGGTGGCCGAGCCCGAACCAAGCAGTTCGAAGTGGCGGGGGTCTTTCGCTCCGGGATGTTCGAGTTCGACAACCGCATGGTGTTCATCGCGTTGCCCCAGGCCCAGTCCTTCTTTCAGCTCCGCGACACCGTGACGGGGCTGGAGGTCTGGACTCGAGAACCGAGCACCAGCAACACCACCGTCCACGAGGCCCTGGCCGAGATCCCCGGCGTCGACATGCTGGCCTACGAGATCAAGGACTGGTCGGTGACCAACCGAAGCGTGTTCGGCGCCGTCAATCAGCAGAAGGCAGTCATCAGCCTGGTG
This sequence comes from uncultured Myxococcales bacterium, assembly GCA_964477875.1. Taxonomy (GTDB): domain Bacteria; phylum Myxococcota; class Kuafuiibacteriia; order Kuafuiibacteriales; family Kuafuiibacteriaceae; genus Kuafuiihalomonas. The sequence continues at coordinate 10,665 of CAYZFR010000111.1, read as the reverse complement.
CTGTCCTTCATCGTCCTCGTCGCCGCCTTCAACATCATGGCGACGCTGTTTCTGCTCATCCTCGAGAAGCGGCGCGAGATCGCGATCCTCAAATCCCTCGGCGCCAGCGACCGCTCCATCCTCGGCATCTTCGTCCTCGACGGACAGCTGATCGGCCTGACCGGCTGTCTGAGCGGCCTCGCCCTGGGACTGGTCGTCTGCGGCCTCATCGGCCGCTACGGGCTCCGCCTCGACCCCCGGGTCTACTACGTCGAGAACATGCCCATCGTCGTGAACCCGATCGAGATCGCCCTCATCATCGGCGGCGCCATGCTCCTCGCCACCATTGCCACCTTGCTCCCCGCGTGGACGGCGGCCCGAATGGAGCCGGTCGCGGGGCTCACCCAGCGCGCCGGTCAGAAGGCCCCCAGCGACGCCGAAGGATCGACGGGGATGGCTCCCACCGATCCTAGCTGCTAGCTTGACCTCCGTGCAGCAGCTCGAGCTCAGCTTCGAGCAGTCCGCGCCCTGCGCCGGGCCCGCGCCACGTCGTGGGATCGCCTCCGGCGGCTGGAGCGACACCGAGCGGGTTCAGTACATGCTGCGCTGCATCGCCGGCCCGAAGGTCCTGGTGCGCCTGAACTCCAACCGGAGCACGATGCTGTCCTACGAGTGGCGCCGAGGCGTCCTCTATCTTCGCCTCCATCGCGTCTTTGCCGAAGCGCAGCTACCGGTCCTGAGGGCGGTGGCGGCCTTCGCCGGAGTCGGCCGCTACACAAAAGCCAGGGCACGGACCATCGATCGCTTCATCGACGCCGCCACGCCCCGCCGACAGTCGGCGGATCGAGGCCGGATCAATCCACGGGGCCAGGTCCACGACCTGCAGGCGATCTTCGAGGCCCTCAACCACCGCTTCTTCGAGGGCCGCATCGAGGCCGACATCACCTGGGCCGAGCGCCGCCCCCGGCGTGGCGGCCGCAAGCGGACCATCCGCCTCGGAACCTACGTCGACGACCTTCGGCTCATTCGCGTGCACCCCGCCCTCGACCAAGCCTTCGTCCCCGACTTCTACGTCGCCTCGGTCGTCTTTCACGAAATGCTGCACCAGGTCTTCGGCATCGAACGAAGCCCGAGCGGCCGCCGCGTGATCCATTCGCCGGCCTTTCGACGGGCCGAGCAGGCTCATCCCGATCACGCCCGCGCCCAGGCCTGGGAGCAGAAGAACCTCGCCCGCCTGCTTCAGTCGAGCTGAGCCCGGACCCAGGCCTCGGCCTCGGCGCTCGTTTGGATCCGGCGCGCCAGGACCTCTTCATCCAGGCCCGCGAGCAGGCGCTTGAAGGCGGGACCGGGCGACAGCCCCATCGCCTGAAGATCCTTGCCGCTCAGGATCGGACGCTTCGGGAGAGGCGCGCGCCGCAGACTCTCGGCCGCCGCCTCGAGGGCTCGACGGCCTGCCTGCGCCCCCAGCGCCTCGGCGTAGGCGTCCAGCGTCGTGACCGACTCGTCGGCGGCCATGCGCACGAACTCGGGCTCCTGTCCGCTTCCGCCACGCCGGAGCAGAGTCCGTCGATCCAGCAGGGCCTGACAGGCCCGCATCCGCTCCCGGCTCGCGCGCATCGGCCGAAGCGCCGCCTCGGCGCTGTCTTCCTCGCCCAGGAGCAGCGCCCACGCACAGTTGAGTCGGTCCGTTTCTTCCAGGCGACGCCAGGCCTGGTGGTGCCGGAGTCGGTCCAAGACCTGGCCCCGGGCCTCGGGCGCCCGAGGCAGAAAGGGAAGCGCCGCCGCGGCCAAACCAGTCTCGTCCAGCAGGTCGAGGCCGCGCTCGGGGTGGGCCCCGCTCAGGATCCCGTCGACCTCGATCACGATGCGCTCGACGCTGACGTCCCAGACCTCGGAGGCGTGGCGCTCGATGGCGGCCCGGGTCTCGGCTTCGAGCGAAAAGTCGAAGCGGGCCGCGAAGCGGACCGCCCGCAGCATCCGGAGCCGATCCTCGGCGAAGCGGCGCTCCGGCTCGCCCACCGCCCGCACCAGGCCGGCCTCGAGGTCGGCTCGGCCGCCCACCACGTCGATGATCTCTCGGCTGTTCGGGTCCATGAGGAGCGCGTTGATCGTGAAGTCCCGCCGGGCCACGTCCTCCTCCAAGGTATCGGCGTAGGTCACGGTCTCGGGGCGACGCCCGTCGAGGTAGGCGCCGTCGGAGCGGAAGGTCGCGACCTCGAAGGCGTGGCCCATCAGCCGGACCTGCACCACGCCGAAAGCGGCGCCGATCATCTGGGTCCGCTCGAAGAGGGCGGCGATGCGCTCGGGCCGGGCGTCGGTCACGAGGTCGTAGTCCTTGGGCTCGAGCCCGAGGAGCAGATCCCGGACGCTCCCCCCCGCGAAGTAGGCTTGGTGGCCCGCCTCTCGCAGCACCTCGGCCACCTTCTCCGCCCCTCGCCTCCGCTGGTGCTCAGTCTCCATGAAGGATCGCGGCCCCGCGAGGACGATAGCGGATCCCTTCGAGCGAATCCTCTGGATAGAGGGTGTTGCTGGCTTCGGGCAGGGCCCCGGAGGACGCCCGCAAGAGGGTGAGCCCCGGGTCGCCGCCGGCCTCTCCCCCCGCCACCACCAGACCGTGGCGGCCCGAGCCGTCCATCACCACCGCCCGCACGTCGTCGAAGCCGGCCACGCTGCCTGGAAACCCGCTCAGCCCGAGGACCGAAAAGCCGTACAGCGTCGAACGCGGCCCGGCTTCGGACGCGGTGATGATCCCTTCCAGAACCGCGGACCAAGCGGCCAAGCCGCCGGGCGCGGCGAGCAGGCCCTCTACCTGGACGCTGCGGCCCGAGGCGAGGTCGACCGCGGCCAGGTTGGGTCGGCTCGACGAGGTGACGTAGGCGACCCGTGCCCACGGGTCGACGGCCAGACCGGCCGCATCGGGTAGCACCGACAAGGACTCGGCCTGCTGTCGTCGCAGGTCGACCGACACCAAACCCGGCGGCGAGAGATCGATCGCCAGCAGGGCTCGGCGCCCGCCCGGATCGACGGCGGCGTCCAGCACTCGGCCTCCGACCAAGATCGGATCGCCGACGACCTCGAGCGCCTCCAGATCCAAGAAGCTGAGCTGCCCCCCGCCGGCGGCGAGTCCGATCGAGGCGCCGGCAGGACCGAGCACGAGGTCGGGCACGTGGTCGAGGGTCACGCTTCGGTAGGCGAGCGTGTCGGCGTCGAGAAAGCCCGCCCTGCCCTCCCGCCCGCGCTGCTCCGCGATTAAGAAGCCCCGGCCTCCCCACGCCGTGATCCCACGGGCCACCGAGCCCGGCTCTCCGATCGCCAGTCGCGCTTCGACCGTTCGTCGGACCACGTCCACCGCCCTCAGCACCCGTCCTGGCTCGCCGGGAACGGGATCGTCCTGGTGGATGACGAAGGCCAGGTTGCGGCGGAGGAGGACCCGGGGGGCCTCGGCCTCGACGCTGCGCTCTCGTACTCGACCGAAGCCGAGCACGTTTCCCTCCGCGTCCAGACTTTGAAGGGTGGCGCTGAAGCGGGCGTCGGGAAAGTCGGCGAGCTCCAAGACCTCGGCGCTGGCCGGCCCTTCGACGAAAGCCGAGGCTCCCGAGTCGGCGCCACGCACCTCGAGCCGAAGCCGGGTCGCGCCGCCGCTAATCGGCTGCAGGAGGGGTTCGGCGGACCGCGCGATCTCGAAGCGCAGGATCGGGGACTCGCCGCAGGCCGGGAGCAAGACGGCAAGGAGCCAAACCGCCCTCACTGGGCGCTCCGAATGACGATCGCGTCCACGCCGAGCCGAGCAAACTCGCTCAGCCGAGGAAGAAAACGGATCCGGGTTTGAGGCCCCACCAGCTCCGCCGGCAAGGTCGCCTGGGCCCGCCCGATGCTCCAGTCGATGCCGGACTGGCCCGCGAGCCGAAGCCCGTTACCGCGCTGCGCGTCAGGCGGAAGCCGTTCGCCTTCCACGGAGAGCGCGAGATCGACCCAGGCCTCGGGCCTATCACAGCCGCCGCCGCAGACCTGAACCCGCACCTCCTGGAGCGCTTCGGCCCACTCGCAAGCAGAGGTTCCTTGCTCGGTGACCGTATGGACCGAGCCGATGTTGAAGGGCACGTAGCGAAACTCCAGGAGCACGGGCCCCGAAGCGGCGGACAGATCGATGGGCGGGGAGGTGAGCGCTTGCTCGGCGTCGGTGAGCTCGGCCCGGGGATAATCGACCGGAGTCGGAAAGCAGCCGTCAGCCCCCAAGGCATCACAGCGGCCCCTCAGATCGGGCTGGCGAGGTCCGGGCTGCTCGGCGTCTTCGCAGGCGGTGCAGTCCCGACAGGAGACGCAGTCGGCGCAGCCTGCCGCCTCTTCGCACTGCTCGCAGGCCTCGGAGAGGATGTCGTCGCAGGCCTCGGCGCAGTTTTCGTCCCGGCATGCCCGACAGACGAGGTCGTCACACTGGGCACAAGGACGGCAGACCTTCTCGGCCGCGCGGCGCTCACAGCTGGTCAACAGTCCGCCGGGGATGGCCTCGTCGCGATCGGCGCAGCCGTCGCAGGCCGCGCACACGTCCTCGCATTCGGTCGGCACCGCGTCGCCGGGGGCGGGTTCGTCGCATCTCTCCCGCTCAGGTCCGCAAAAGAGCCGAGCCGGGATCGGGTCGGTAGGACAGTCGAGGATCGACGGCGCGACGAGGGGCGGGTCGAGGATGCAGCCCAGACAGCATGCGCAGGCCCGACAGGTCGGCGCGGTGCGGGCGGTTCCTTTCTCGGGCGCGGGCTCGGTGCCGATCACCGCGAAGCGTCGGCCGTCGGCGGCCGGCCCCCCGGGGTCGGCGGCGCCACAGTCGTCGGTGCAGTCGAGGGCGAGGCCGAGGTTCGGGTTGCGAAGCTCACCGAGGCCGCCCCAGCCGAGGCTGGCAAGGTTCGGGGTGCCGCCATCGTCGCCCTCGAAGCTCTCTCTATAGAGGGCGCAGCGCCCATCGAAGCAGCGCTCGCCCGCCGGACAGGGCGCGGCCGGACAGCCGGCCTCGCAGGTCCGCTGCACGCAGATGGCCGAAGATACCGCGGGATCCACGCTACAGACGGCGTCCGGGACCTGGCGGCAGTCCTGGTCCTGGAAGCAGATCGCCCGGCAGCGCCCGTTCACGCAGGCGAGCTCCGTGAAGCCGGCCTCGATGCAGTCGGCCGAGCTTTGGCAGTCGCCGCCTTCGAGGGCTACCTGACAGCGCGATTCGCCGCAGCCGGCGCTTCCGACCACGGCGACGAGGCTCAGCACCCTGCCTCTCACTTCCCCTAGAAGCTATCAGCGCATCAGCTCCAGGGCGAGCCGCTCCATGACCCGCAGGTCGGGGAGGCGGCTGCTCTTCAGCAATCGGTCGGCGTGCTTGATCTGGGCGTGGCCGGCCACCAGCTGCGCCTTCTCGAAGCTGCGGGCCTGCCGGGCCAGCTTGTCGGCGAGGAAAGGCGGCATGCCGAGGACGCTCGCCAGCTCCCGCGGTGCCCCCCGGGCGGCCAGATGGTCGTGGGCCCGGAGCAGCAGCCGAAAGTGTCGAGACACCATCGCCAGGAGCCGAAGCCCGGGCTCTCGCTGGGCGCCCATCAGCCGATGAAGCAGCTCGAAGACGTGGGCCCGATCTCGGGTCCCGATGGCGTCGACCAGGTCGAACACCGACTCCTCCCGCACCGTCGCCACCACGTCGGCCACGTCGGCGCTTTGGATCCGCTCCCCGATGCCCTTGTAGAGCTCCAACTTTTCCAGCGCCTGGGTGGCGGCGGTGAGATCCGGCCCGACCGTCTCGGCCAACAGGCGGGCCGCGCCCGGCTCGATTTCGATCCCCCGAGTTCGGGCCTGGCGCTCGATCAGATCCGGCATCTGCTGAGGCTTGGGTCGAGGGAAGCGGAGCGCCGCCCCCGCTTTTTGGAAGGCCTTGTAGACCTTGCCCCGGGCATCGAACTTGTCGGCGATGAAGATGAGGACCGTCGTCTCGGAGGGCTTCTCCAAGTACCGGAGCAGCGCCTCGGGCGGATCCATCTTCATCTTGTCCGCCTGCTGCACCCGCACCACCCGCCGCTCGGCGAAGGCCGGCAGCGTCATCGCGGCGTCGAGGACCCGGGACAGCTCGGCCTCCTTGCCCGTAAAGCTCTCGTAGTTGAAGTCCCGGGCCGCGGCGGGGAGCGACTTTTCGAGGAGCTTGGCCACGAAGCCTTCGACCAGGACCCGCTCTTCGCCGTCGATGGCGTAGACCGGCTTCGGCGCCGACTTCTCGAGCTCGACGAAAGGGTCGGCCGTCTTGGCGCTGCGGCCCTTGGGGCTGCGGCGGGTCGCCATCTCAGAACAGCAGACCGCGGTAGCGGTCTAGGTCCTCGAGCACCATGCCGACGCCGTTCACCACCGCGAGCAGGGGTTCATCGGCGACCATGGCCGGAATGCCCGTCTCTTCTTGGAGCAGCGTGTCGATGCCCCGGAGCATGGCGCCGCCGCCGACGAGGACAATGCCTCGCTCCGCGAGGTCGGCCGACAGCTCGGGAGGCGTCTGCTCGAGAACGGTCCGAACCGCCTCCACCATGAGCTGCATGGTGTCCATCAGGGCCTCTCGGACGTCTTGGCCCGTGACCTTGATCGAGCGAGGCACGCCGGAGACCAGGTCCCGACCCTTGAGCTCGGTCTCGGGCACGTCGACCGAAGCGTGGACGTTGCCCATGTTGATCTTGAGGCTCTCGGCCGAGCGCTCTCCGATCAGGATGTTCGAGCGCCGCCGAACATACTGGATGATCGCCTCGTCCATCTTGTCGCCGGCCACCTTCAGGGTCCGATAGGTGACGAGGCCTCCAAGGCTGATCACGGCCACGTCGGTGGTGCCGCCGCCGATGTCGACGATCATGCTGCCCCGGGCGTCGAGCACCGGAAGCCCGGCGCCGACCGCGGCCGCCATGGGCTGCTCGATGAGGAGCACCTCGCGAACGCCGGCCGCGGCGGCGGCCTCTCGAACCGCCTTGGTCTCCACGTCGGTGATACCGGCCGGGATCGAGATGACGAGCCGGCTCCAGGAGGTGCCGCGCTTTCGCTGGGCCTTGCGGATGAAGTACTTGAGCATCGCCTCGGTGACCGCGAAGTCGGCGATGACGCCCTCCCGCATCGGGCGGATGGCCTCGATGTTGCCGGGCGTTCGACCGAGCATCTCCTTGGCCTCGTGCCCGACGGCGAGGACCTTGCGGTTTTGGCTCTTCGTGATGGCGACGACGGAGGGCTCGTCGAGGACGATCCCCTCCCCTTTGACGTGGACGAGGGTATTCGCGGTCCCGAGATCGATGGCGATGTCGGAACCGAAGGCTCCGAAAAGGCGGCCAAACACGACGATCCGGGGCGGTAGCAGAACGGGGGCGGAGTGTCCCCAGGGAAAAGCGGGAGCGCCTCAGCCGAGTGTCCGGCGAACCTCCCGCAGAGCGTCCACGTTCTTGATGTGGCTGAGGCCGCCCATCATGAAGTCGACCGTCGCCTCCCGGAGTCTCTCCAGTTCCCCGGGCGATAGACCCACCGCCTCGGCCATCGTCTCCACCATGGCCCGCTCCTTGTCGGCGTAGCGGCCGTCGGCGTAGGCCATCAGGATCAAGCTCTTCACGAACAGGGTCCGCTTCTTTTCATCGTCGGAGAAGCGCTGCTTGGCCTGCTCGGCGTCGAACTCGCCGCCCGCGATCTCTTCCAGGCTGGGGTCGCCGCTCCGGGCGCAGCTCTCGTAGAAGTTCCGAACCAGGGCCATTTCGTTGTCGTGCACGCCGTCGACCCGAGCCAGGGACATCATGGCGTGGGTCAGGACGCGGACGTCTTCGAAGTCGAGGTCGGTGGGCTCGAAGAAGGGGAAGGGCATGAGGAGATGATGGCGCCCCGGAATGGTCGGGGCAAGCCGGGGCGTCCTCAGAGGCCGCCAACTTGGGTGTATTGGGCTACCCACTGGAAGCTGAAGGCGACCTCGACCATCCCGCCGCCGGCGATCGGGACCTCGCGGGTGACTGCCTCTTCGAACCCGACCTCGGCGAAGAAGGTCGGGTCCGCCATCGGGTTGATGGTGTCGCGGTAGCTCTGAAGGATGCCAGGGTCGAAGGGGAAGAAGGTGCCGAAAGGTCCTTCGCAACGAAGGATCCGGGTGCGCTCTTCGTCGTAGATCTCGAAGAAGACGTCCCGACCTTGGCCGCTGCTGGTGTTGAATGTGAAGCCGTTGACCAGGGTGACGTCGAGACTTCCCTGGACACCGGGATTCGGGGTCTGGATCCGGAAATCAGGGGGCGTCGGGATCGTTGTGCTCGGCACTGCCATCAGCCCACCGGCACCACCGCCGGCAATCGACGTTTCCAAGGAGACCCCCGCTGGCGAGGTGAAAAGCGGGTTCAAGTTCAGGGTTCGGAAGAGCCAGGTTGGATTGGTCGACGAGACCCCCTGGCCGAAGCTACGGGGCGGGTTGGCGCCTACCGCGAAGCGGTGGCTCGCACCACCGGTCGCGAGACCGGTCCCTGGGCCGTCGCAGTCCCGCTGGACGATGATGCACTGCTGGCCGTTCGCTCCCATCATGGCCGGAGAGACGGTCTCGTTGCAGCTGCGGCTGCCCGGCTCGACCCGCACCCCGGCCGTGGCCACCAAGGTGCCCGTCCCCGCCAAAGAGCGACGCTCCACCTCCAGAATGACGTCCTGAGTGAGGACGGTCAGGTCCGGGACCGGCACGATGGGCCCCACCGTGCCGCCGCCGCCGCCCATGTCCTCGGAGCCCATGTCCTCGGCGCCCATGTCCTCCTCCGGACCCATGTCCTCATCGGCACCCATGTCCGCCATGTCGGGCCCGGTGTCGCCGAGATCCGGCAGGACGATGGGCCCGAAGTCGATGGGCGGTCCAAAGTCGCGAGAAATCGGGTCTGAAGAGTTCAGGCAGACGCCCTGCGGGCTGCAAACTCCTCCCGAGGCGCAGTCCCCATCGGTCACGCACTCTCGGTCCTCGGAACAGGCCGCAAAGAGGGGGGCCACCAGCAAAAGCCCGAATAGGCGTCGGAATCGCATGTCGCGATTCGCCCCTATGGAGGCGCCATTTTCAAGTTACGGACCGCCTCGGTCAGGGGGGGAGCCGGGAATCACGCCCGGGCCAAAGGGTTTCGACCGAGCGGAGGGATAGGAGGCAAGGGGCCCCTTGGTTACAGTCGGATGATGGACGCTCTGGCTCGCCCCGTCGAGGACTCCGGTCAATGGCTGCGCGACCCGGCCCGGCGCGTGTTCGTGAATCGAAATCTGAGGATGGAGAGGATCCAGTGGGTCGGCTTCGACATGGACTACACCCTCGCCGCCTATGATCGCGCCGAGATCGAGCCTCTGATCTTTCGGCGCGCCGCCGAGCGGCTGGTGGAAGCCCACGGCTACCCGGAGGAGGTCGCCCGCCTCGACTACGACCCCGACTTCGTCGTTCGAGGCCTGGTGGTCGATCGACGCCTTGGCAACATCTTCAAGATGGACCGGCACCAGCACGTGGGCCGGGTCTTTCACGGCACCCGGCGCCTCACGAAAGACGAGCGGCGGAAGCAGTACCGGGGCCAGAAGATCCGACTCTCCGCGCCCCGCTATCACTGGATCGACACCCTCTTCGCCCTCCCCGAGGCGGGGCTGTACGCCAAGCTCGTCGATCTGTACGAGACCCAGCTCGGCGTCGATCGGGTCGCCTACGGCAAGCTCTTCGACGACGTACGAAGCGCCAACGACGAGGTGCACGCCGACGGCACCCTCAAGCGCGCCATGCTGGAGGACCTCCCGCGCTACCTTCCGCGGGACCCCTCGGTGGCCTCCACTCTGCACAAGCTGCGCTCGGGCGGAAAGCGGACTTTCCTGCTCACCAACTCGGAGCAAAGCTTCACCGAGGCGGTGATGACCCACCTGCTCGACGGCGTGAGCAGCGACTACCCGAACTGGCGGGCCTACTTCGACTTCGCGGTCGTCGACGCCCGTAAGCCCGGCTTCTTTACCGGCAACGAGGCTCTGATGGACGTGATCAACCACCAACCCATCAGCCGCCTCGCGACCAAGGGGCTGTACCGCGGAGGTTCCTTTCGCCACATCGAGCAGCTCCTCGGCGACGAAGGCGGCGAGAAGGTGCTCTACGTCGGCGACCATATCTACGGGGACATCATCCGCAGCAAGAAGCAGGGGCTGTGGCGCACCGCCCTCGTGATCAGCGAGCTGGAGCGAGAGCTCCGCACCCTCGACCTCGTAGAAGACAGCTCCCAGGCCTTGGTTCGGCTGGAGGCCCAGCGCACCGAGCTGGACGACGTGATCGCGAGCTGCAAGGAGCGGATGGCCCAGCTCGCCGAAGGCCCGGAGCGATCTGCCATCCGGCGGCGTCTGGAGGAGGCGAAAGGCAAGCTGCGGAGGCTGGTGGAACAGACCCGGGTCCTCCAGCAGCAAATCGACAGCGCCTTCAATCCCCACTGGGGCAGCGCGTTCAAGGAGGGTAGCGAGGTGACCCGCTTCGGGAGCCAGGTCGAGAAGTTCGCCTGCGTCTACACGAGCCGGGTCGGGAACCTGTTCGGATACTCACCGGCCCAGTACTTCAGGGCGCCCCGCCACTGGATGGCCCACGAGAAGACTTTGGGCCCGCAGGACGCCTGATGCCGGAGTTTCGTATGTGCGGCGGGGGAGACTCGAACTCCCATGCCTTGCGGCGCCACCCCCTCAAGATGG
>CAYZFR010000110.1:0-13265 GCA_964477875.1 uncultured Myxococcales bacterium | reverse complement strand
GAGGGGGCTTTTCGGCTTCGTCGCAGCTCCTCGGGGCCGAGGAACAGGCCGAACGGTGGCCCACCACGACGATGATGGATCTCGTGGGCCGCGCGCACCCGACGGAAATAGCGCCAGCGCAGAAGAAATCGCACCGGCAGCCGGTCGTGGGTCAGTCCGTCGTGCACGATCAGGTGAGCGAGGCCGTAGGCGCACAGGCCCGAGCCCATTCCCAAGGCAGCCACCGCCCAAGCGCCCGTCAAGACACGCGCGCTCGCATAGAGGGCACCCATCGCCAGGAGCGCGTGGACCAAAGCGAACCCGTCGTTCGCCTCGAAACCTTTCGCTCTCTCTTGCGGCCGAGGGTGGTGGCTCCGATGGATGCCGTACAGGGCCCCATGCCAAAAGCGACGGTGAACGACGCGAGACCAAGGCTCCATCCCACAAGCGACGACGATCGCGATGACCGTGGCGCTGAAGACTTCGAGGGCCGACACAGGGGGAAGCTAAATCGTAAGCGCAAGAGAAGGATAGCAGCGAAGTCCTTGAGCCCTCCGCCCGAGGTACCTAGGGTCCGGGCGGTGTCCGAACGGCGCGAAGAATCCACTGCTTCCAACGCCTTCGGGCTTGGGATGGCGTCGACCATTGTGTTGGCGTGGACGTGCTCCCTCGTCCTGTTGCTTGGCGCCCCGCTTCACGGCCCTTGGGTGTGGTTGTGGGCTCCATTGGCCGTCGCGTGGATGAGCTGGCTGTTCACCGGCCTGTTCATCACCGGCCACGACGCCATGCATGGCTCCGTGACCCGAGCCCATCCTCGCTTGAATCACGCCATCGGCGCCGTGGCGGTCGCGGCCTACGCGATGTTCGATTACCGCATGTTGCGCCGGGCGCATGGTCGCCACCACGCTCGACCGGCTCGTGCGGGCGATCCCGATTGGCACGACGGGCGACGCTCGGGAGTCGGCTGGTGGTTCTTGGCCTTCGTCGGTCGCTATCTCACCGTCGGTCAGCTGAGCCGGCTCCTCTTCCTGTTCTGGGGCGTTCAGCTCATCGTCGAGACCCCGAACTTCTTGGCGTTCTGGGCCCTGCCCTCTTTGTTGAGCGTCGGCCAGTTGTTCTACTTCGGCACCTACCTTCCTCATCGCTCGCCCGCCGGTGGCCACACCAACCCCCACCACGCCTACAGCACCTCGCTCACCCAGCTCGGCAGCCTCCTGACGTGCTTCCACTTCGGTGGATACCACCGGGAGCACCACGAGAATCCCAGCACCCCGTGGTGGCGTCTTCCTTCGACCGCGCCCAGCACCCGCGTGCAGGGCCACAACAGCCCGGGCGCCGGCCTACGAACCTCGCCGCCGTCGGCCCGCTGAACCGGACTCTGGGCCAGCCGGCGGGCTCCTTGCACCTGCTCCCTGCTGCGACGGGACAAGGTGAGCAAGTGGTCGTAGAAGGGGCTCTTCGGATCAGAGGTGCCCTTTCTTTCGTTCTTCGGCTAGGGTGGCGCGGTGAGACGAAGCTGCGTGCGGTGCGGTGAGCCCCACGAAGAAGACTTCAAGAACTGCGACCGGTGCCGAGCCTACTTTCGGCTGAAAAAGCGGCGCCGGTATCTGGAGGGAGACTGCACCCAGTGTGGCCGACCCGTCGGCCCGGGCCGAACCGGAATGGTGAAGTGCGCGCGCTGCCAGCGCATCGAATCCGAGCGGAGCGCTCGGGCTATCGTTGCTCGGCGTGCTTGAAGGCCTTCACCAGATAGCGGAGCTTGGAGATCAGTTGGGACTCCGGCCAGCGCTCCGTTCGGGCGTCCTGGGGAACCTTCTTGTAGGCTCGCTTGATGGCGAGCTGCTGCGCCTGCGTGAGTTCGATGTCGGCCACCACGTCACCGGCCACCACCTTCTCCCAGAGGGGGTCCAAGACGTCCCAGTTCGCCTCTGCGAGGGCCTCAAAGTCTTGTTTGGTCCACTTCGCGAAGCGGCTCCTCCGGATCACCTTCGGACCTCGGGCGCGGCCACCGGCGCCGTCCACATCGAGCAGGATCTGCTCGACGACGCGGATGACCTCGTTTGCTTCCTCGGCTGAGATTGTCCGACCCATGGCCCGAAAGGCGGTGAGCCCCTCATCCAGGACTTTCTTGAGCTCTGTCGAGTAGTCAGGAGCCTTAGCGGCCTCGAAACGCATGGAACGAACAGCCATGACAAAAGTGCCTTTCTCAAGTCTCGCCGAGCTTCGTCAAGCTTCCTCTTTTCAAAACGTAAAAAGGAACCTTCGGTTCCGACTGCCCTCCTTCACCCGAACCGATCCGGAGACCGCTTTGTCCTGTCCTGGGGGGTGCTGAAGAAGCTCTGTCATCGACATCGACCTCTGAAGCAACACCGCCGCCGGCAACTGCAGTGTCTGGAGCGAAGAAGCATACTTCGACGGCAGGAACCAGCAGAGCCAAGTTCGACTATTGCTTGCTGCCCAAACGACGAGAACACGAACTTCGTTTCCCTCGGCGGCGTCCTAGACGCTCCCCGAGCCGCGGGAATCCCCGAACTCCGTGCGGCGGACATTTCCTGCCCGGTGGGTTGGGCATCTTGCGCTGCGTGGACACGGACCGGCGGCGGTGGATGGCCCGAGAGTTGATTGCGTCCGGTGAGATTCCCGGGGACGAGATCCATATGGCCGCCTGCCCTCAGGAGACGGACGAGCCTTGAATCCGCCTCGGCTCGCCTTCGCGGAGTCCTGGTGGAAGGCCTGGAACCGCCTCGACGCCATGACCCAGCGCGAGGTCAACCAAGCGGTCGAGAAGCTCCGCACCGGCGGCCCGAGCATGGTCAAGCTTCACGGCCTGGAGGCCTGCGAGTTCCATGGCTTCAGCGTCAACCGGAACGCGCTGCGCGCCGTCACCTACTTCAAGGACGGCGTCTGCGTCCTCCTCCACGTCGACGAGCATGACAAAGCCTACAAGTGGGCCACCAGCCACAGGCTCCACCAGGTCGGCGACGTCATCCGGTTGGTCCGCACCATCATCGAAGACGAGGACGTACCTCCATCCGAGGCCCCCGCCTCGCACTTCGTGGTCGAAGGGCCCCTCGCCCAAGTCCGAGACCGGGAGTTCAAGCGGATGGAGGTCTCGCCGGTCTTCGCTCAGATCCTGCGCCGGCTCCCCACCGAAGACGCGGTGATGGAGGTCGCGACCAGCTTGAAGCCCGCCCTGGGCGAAGCGCTGATCGAGCTCGCCGCCGAGCCCGAGCGCTTCGACGAGGCGCTGCGGACCTATCAGGCCCGGCAGGCCGAAACCGGGACCGAGGTCTCCATCGCCGAAGCCCTGGCCAACCCGCGCAACCAGCACAAGTTCTGGGTGCCGCCGCCGGGAGAGGAGGCCTTGGCCCGGGCCCTGGACGGCGACTTCGAGGCGTGGCGGGTGTTCTTGCACCCGTCCCAGCGACGCATCGTCCACGCTGACGCCAAGGGCGCGGTCAAGGTCACCGGCGGCCCGGGCACCGGCAAGACGGTGGTGGCGCTCCACCGCGCGCGCCACCTGGTGGAGACCGTTTTCGCCGACGACCCTCGCCCCGTCCTGGTGACGGCCTTCTCTCAGCCCTTGGTCGACGACATGCGCCGCAGCTTCTCTCGGCTGGTGTCGGATCGGCCCGAGCTCATGAAGCGGGTGCGCTTCGAGACCTCGACCAAGGTGGCGCAAGACATCCTGCGAACCGTCCACAGCCAGGCGTACGGTTTCTTGGACGACGCCGCCATGGCCGAGCTGTGGGCCGAAGCCCTGAAACACGACACTTTGGATCTGGACGCCAAGTTCTACGCTGCCGAGCGCAGGGAGGTCGTGGCCCGGCACGACGCCTGGACCGAGGACGAGTACCTGCGCGCCAAGCGCTCCGGGCGCGCCCTCCGGCTGGACCGAGGGAAGCGCCGGGCGGCCTGGGCCGTCATCGAGGCGCTGCAGGCCGCCCTTCAGGAGGCCCGGGCCGGAGACGTCATCGAGCTCAGCCGCGCCGCCCAGTCCGCCCTCACGTCGAGCCCCTTCGCGGCGGTGGTGGTGGACGAGCTCCAGGACATGGCCCCCGAAAGCCTGCGCTTTCTTGCCCGGCTGGCCGCCGACGACCAGGGCCAGCCCAAAGCCAACGGCCTCTTTCTGGCCGGCGACGGCTTCCAGCGGATCTACCGGACCCCCGTGCCCCTCAGCCACTGCGGCGTCGACATCGTGGGTCGCTCCCACCACCTGCGCCTCAACTACCGCACCACCGAAGGGATCCGGGCGGCGGCGGTCGAGGTCATCAGCGGCCAGAGCGCCGACCCCCTCGATGACGGAGACGTGCCGGGCTACCGGCGCTACCGCTCGGTCCGGAACGGACCCCCGCCGGAGCGGCTCAGCCTCCACGACGCCGAGGCGGTGGCCGAGTGGATCGCCGAGCGCGCCGGCGCTCCCGAACAGATCTTGGTCCTGGCCCGGACCCAGGCCCAGCTCGACGCGGTCGCGACCGGTCTGCGGCGGCGTGGCCTGGCCCACCACGAGGTCGGTCGAGACGGCGAAGGCGTTCGGCTCAGTACGCTTCACCGCGCCAAGGGACTGGAGTCGCCCGGCGTCGTGGTCCTGCCCAGCACCGTCCGCCGCCCGCCGGACATCGAGCCCGATGAGTGGACCCGGCGCACCCAGTCCCTGACCTACGTCGGCATCAGCCGGGCTCGAGACTGGTGCGCCATCGTGGAGCTGTCGTCATGAGCACCCTCTTCGACCGCATCATAGAGGGGCTTGGCGCCCAGGGCGTCGACAGCCCCCATCCTCAGGTCTGCGTCGTCGCCCCCTCCAACGGAAGCCACGGCTTCTTGCGGCGCCGGCTCCTCACCGAGTCCCCCACCGGCTTCCTCCGCTTTCGCTTCGTCGAGCCCGAACAGCTCGTCCGCCAGATGGGCGAGCGGATCCTGGCCAGCCAAGGTCTCCGCCCAGAGCCCCCGGGCTGGTTAGAGACGGTGATCGCCGAGCTGCTGGAGCAGGCCTGGGGCCGGGCCGCCCACGAAGGCGAAATGTTCAATAAGTACTTATCGAAGCTAAGCCATCCCGGCTGGCTGCCGTATCTGGCCAACGCGCTTCGCCGCCTGGACGGGGCCGAACTCCAGGCGGAGTCGCTTCGCCGGATCCCGGGCCCCGCCGACCCGGCGCGGATCGAGCTGCTGGCCTGGCTCCAGGACGAGGTCCAGAAGGCCCGGCAGGAGGCCCAGCTCTTCTCGGGCGCCGACGCGGCCCGAGCGGCCTCGGCCTGCGTCGAGAACGGCACCCTCCCTCGGCCCGTCGAGCGCGATCAGGCGCTGGTCGTCTATGGCGACCGGACCCTGGCGCCGGCCGTCTTCGACGCGCTGCGGGCCTGGCTGCAGATCCGCCCCTGCCTGCGGTTGGTCTTCCATCCCCAAGAGGCCGCCCCCGTCGCCGCGACCGGCCTGCGCCGGGCGGCCGAGCACGCCCCCACCGTCCGGGGTGAGTCCGAGGAGGAGGAGGGGCCGCTTCCGGCCCTCCGGCGACACCTGCTCCAGGACCCGCCCACGATGCCCGTCGAAGCCGAAGCGCCTCGCGGCGCCCTTCGGATCGTCCGCGCCATCGACGACGGCCGAGAGATGCGGGAGGTGGTCCGAGAGGTCCTTCAGGCTCTGAAGGATGGCGCCCCCGCGGACGGCGTGGCCATCGCCCTCCCCTCCGCCGAGCACGTTCAGCTGCTCCAGTCCGAGCTGGATCGGGCCGGCCTCACGGCATCCTACCTCGCGGGACCACCGCTCTCTTCGACTCCTGCGGCCAGGGCCCTGCTGACCTTGGTCGACGCCCACCCGGCCACCCTGACCCCCAAGGAGGTGTACGAGCGCCTCGAGATGCCCGAGATCCGCCGGCCCGCCCAGGCCCTGGGGACCCAGGCCGGGGCCGGCCGCTGGCGCCGCCACTTGGTCGACTGCGGTCTGGTCCAAGGCCTGGACGCGATCCAGGAGCAACTTCGACAGCGGCGGCTCGAGCTCCAGCGGACCGACCCCGAGCACGCCGACATCTCGAGCCTCGACGCCCTCTCGAGCGCCGTCGACGCCGTCGGCTTCGCGTGCCGCACGCCGGCGGAGCAGAGCTGGCTCGAGTGGAGGCGCCACTTCAGGATCGTCGTCGACGATCAGCTTCGCACGAGCCCGGATGCGGACCGCCTGTCCAAGCTCCTCGGCGCCGGCGGACCCGCCACACTGGAAGGCAGCGTCCCTCGGGCCACCGCCCTCGCCTTGCTCCGCAGTCTCCTCGACGCCGAGGCCTTCACGGCGGGGACGGTCAATCAGCCTTGCATTCGCGTAGCGCCTCCGCTGGCGCTGGTGGGGAGCCGCTTTCACACCGTCATCGTCCCGGGCCTCACCGACCAGTCCTTCCCCGCCCCGCCGAGCCCGGATCCGGTGCTGAACGACGAGCTCCTCCAAGAGCTGCGGGCGCACCTCGGCAGCCGCCTCGAAGGCACCGAGGTCAACGAAGACCTCGAGCGCCGCCGCCTCGCCGCCGTCGTCGGCGCTGCCCGCGAGCGCCTCGTCTTCACCTGGGGCAAGAGCGACATGATGAAGGGCCGGGCCTTTCAGCCGAGCCCTTACCTGGACGAGGTCGTGGCCAGCCTGGGCCACGGTCGAGGCCCCGGCGCGAGGCAGCGCTTCCAGGTCGACGGCGCTACCCAGTCGACCGGGCTCACCCGGGATCCATCCATCGCCGTCAACGAGGCCGAAGCGGTCCTGGCCCGCGTGGCCCAGAGCGACGAGGCCGCCATCGCCGAGCTGATAGCCGAGCCGGGGACACGGCGCATCGTGGAGTCGATCCTGAGTCAGGACCGGGTTCGGTCCGCCGAGGGTCCGGTCGAGCTGGACGCCTACACGGGACGGATCTCGCCCGAGCTCATCCAAGACGACGGCTGGTCGGCGCCCATCCGCATCGACGAGCTGGCCCTGCTCATCGAGTGCCCGGCCCGGTTTCTCATGAAGCGACTCCTCGGCGTGCACGGGGTCCGCCGCTTCCCAGCGCCCATCGACGTGACCGACGAGAAGCGCATGCGGAACGCGGGACGCTCTTGGCTGCTTCAAGCGCTGAAGGAGTCCACCGACTGGACCCAAGGCTTTCATCGAAGGCTCGAAGACCAGCTCCGTCAGAACGCAGCGATGGTGAGCGAGGATGCTCGGCCCTTGGTGGAGTCGGCGTTCGCGGACCTGGGTCGGGACTGGCTCGAGAAGACCCTCGGTGCGCCGGACAGCCTGACGATCTCCGAGGACACCGTCCTTCACGACGAGCTCCCCTGGAGGCTGGCCTCGGAGAGGCTCCTGGTAGCCGACGGCAAGTTGCTTTGGCCCCAAAAAGAGGGCCTGTCGATGCGGACAAAGAAGCTCGAACCTGGCGATGACTGGCCGCTGAGCATCTCCCTCACGGCCTTGTCCTCCAGCGAGGCCCCGGTCCGCGCTGGCCGGCTGGTCCGACCCTCGAGCCAGAGCGCTGAGCTCGCAACGTCCGACGCCAGCGCGTCTGTCCTGACCGCGCTTCAGCAGGCCACCGCTCGCGCGCGAGCCGGCCTCTTTCCGAACCTCACCGAGAAGCCCGCCGAACGGACCCGCTCCCAGTCGGGGCTCCTCGGCGAGGATCCCGGGGTGGCCGTCCATACATCCCTGCGAGGAGATCCCAGCGCATGAGTGACGG
This sequence comes from uncultured Myxococcales bacterium, assembly GCA_964477875.1. GTDB lineage: Bacteria > Myxococcota > Kuafuiibacteriia > Kuafuiibacteriales > Kuafuiibacteriaceae > Kuafuiihalomonas. Next base: position 5,608 of record CAYZFR010000110.1, on the reverse strand, counting down.
CGCCTTCCGCCAGGCCGCGGTCGAGCAGCGCGACCGGTCCATCGCCCTCGCCGCCGGGGCCGGCGCCGGCAAGACCCGGATCTTGGTCGAGCGCGTGCTGGGCCTGCTGGAGGACGGCGCCCGTCCCGAGCGCATCGCGGCCATCACCTTCACCGAAGCCGCGGCCGGCGAGGCCCGGAGCCGGATCCGAATCAGCTTGGACGCGCGTATCGGCGACGGGCGCGCTTCCGAGACGCTCACCGCCGCCCGGGCCGGCCTGGGGCGCATGGCCGTCACTACCATCCACGCCTTCGCCCTCGACCTCATCCAGCAGGAGGCCTTCGTCGCCGGCTGGCTGCCCTCGACCCAGATCACCGAGTCGGTCCTGCAGACCCTCCCCTTGCCCGCCGCCCGCCAGCGGTGGCGGTCGAAGCTCCTGGCCGACCATCCCGAGACGGCCAGCAAGCTCGCCCGGAGCGTCAAGACCTACACCCTCGACCAAGCCCTCGAAGCCCTGAGCGCCTACCGGGACCTGGAGCCGGTCGTTCCTGATCCGTCTGACGTGCCCAAGCTGAAGTCCGAGCTGTTCGAAACGCTGCGGGGCCTGGACGAGCTTTCCGGACGGTGCACCAGGCCCGCAGAGTGCAAGTTCCTTCAGAAAGCGACCCCCTATCTCGCGGCCATCCGCTCGGCGTCCGATGCGAACGAGCTGACCTCGCTCCTCCCGGAGCAGCCGCTGGGACGAGCTGGCCAACTGGGACGCAGCAGCGACTGGCCTGACGCTTCCTTGGATGAAGCAAAAACGCACTACCACCGCGCGATCGACATTCATAAAGAGCTCTCGCTCGATCCGGAGACTCTTCGGACGGTGCTTCTGCACGCCAAAGAACATTTCGTCCCACTCTTCGCGGAGGAGAAGCGCCGGGCCGCCCTGGCCGGCTACGACGACATCCTCTTCGCGGCCGAAGAGCTCCTGCGGACCAGCCCCGAGGTGTGGAAGCGCAGCTCGGACCGCTTCGACTACATCCTGATCGACGAGGTGCAGGATACGGATCCGCTCCAGGCCGCCATCGTGGCCCGGCTGGCGGCCAAAGACCACACCACCGGCAACTGGGTCGGCCGCCCGCCATCTCCTGGACGCCTTTTCGCGGTCGGCGACGAGGCCCAGTCGATCTACCGCTTCCGCCGGGCCGAATGGGCGACCTGGAACAAGCTCCAAAACACCATCGCCGCCGACGGCGACCGGCTGTCCGCGAGCCGCAACTTCCGCTCGGTCCCGGGCATCGTCGACTTCGTCAACGAAGCTTTCGGAGGCCAAGACCGGGTTCAAAAGCAGCAGGCCTTTCGTGAAGCCAGCGATGAGCTGGCGCCGGTGGCCCTGCTGCGCCCTGAGGGCACCAAGGCCGAGGACGAGACGGCGGCCATCGTGGCCTATCTCGACGAGCTCATCGGGTCGGGCGAAGTCGAACCAAGGGACTGCATGATCGTGCTCCCCGCCTGGTCGAAGGCCGAGGGCCTTCACGAGGCCTTGTCGAAGGCCGACATCCCGAGCTTCGTCGACGGCGGCAAGACGTTCTTCGAGCGCCACGAGACCGAGGTCGGTCTGCACATCCTGTCTGCCCTCGGCGAGCCCGCGAACGAAGAGTCCGTGGTGGCCGTCCTTCGAGGGGCCTTCGGCCACTCCTTCGAAGAGCTGGCCGAGCACAAAAAGCTGGGTGGGGGCTGGCGCTACACCGCGGCATCGCAGCCCTCCAGCAGCCCCCTCGGCCCGTCTCTGGAGGCTCTGAAGCGGGCGCGGCGGAAACGAGGCGCCCGCAGCCTGGTCGAGCCCTTGGACGAGATCCTGGAGGAGAGCGGCGTGCTCGGCGTCTGGTCGCTCATGGCCCGAGGCACGGGCATCCTCGCCAACGTCGAGAAGCTCCGGAGCCTGGTGCGGGACATGGAGGCGGCGGGCATGACGAGGACGTCGATCGTCGAGACCCTCCAGGGCATGGCAAGGTCCAGGGACAAGGATGAAGACTTGCCCCTTCGTCCCTTCACCGCCGACGCGGTCGAGATCACGACCATCTTCAAGGCCAAGGGTCGGCAGGCGAAGATCGTCGTGGTCGCCCACCCCGAGCGCGTCCAGCGAAGCCAGAGTCCTCTCGTCCGCCGGATGACCAACGAGCTGGCGGTCGACCTGTCGCCCCTCAGGCCCTCGAGGTGGGACCAGTTCAAGATCGACGACAACAGCGAGGATGCAAAAGAGCGCATCCGCTGGATGTACGTGGCCGCGACCCGCGCCCAGGATCAGCTCGTCCTCCCCTGGCACGAGGACCGCAAGACCGACGACCCAAGGGACGCGCTCGGGTTTGCCATCGGCAAACGGCTCCCCGATCCGTCCAAGCACGAAGACGGCGCCATCGTCCGGGTCGGCGCCGCTTCCATTCAGATCCGGCGGATGTCTCCGTTGGACGCGTCCGCAGCAGCCCGAAGCCGCTTTGGAGCCAGGCTCCCCGTGGTTGAAGAGGCCATGGCCCGGAGCACCGCCGACCTGGGCGAACGAGCTCGAGACGCCTCTCTCCGCCTACAGGCCTTCCGCACCGAACGGACCGAGCTCGTTCGAGGCGCCACCCGGCGCAGCACGCCGTGGCGCAGCGTCAAAGAGATCGCCACCGAACGCGTGCGGCGCCGGGGCGTGCCCTTCGGCCCCTCGACCGGCATCGGCGCCGATGCCGGCAGCCTCGTCCACCGCGTGCTCGAGAACGTCGACCTCCAGGCGGCCCCCGGCGCCCTGAAGTCCGATGCCCTCGAAGAGCTGCAGCTACAGGCCCGATTGATGGAGCTGTCCGATGAAGCCGCCTCGAACGCCACCGAGACGCTGGAAGCCTTGCTGGAGCACCCCGTCATGGTCGCGCTGGGGGCCGCCCCCGAAGTCTGGCAGGAGACGCCCTTCGCCTACCGGCGTGACGGCCAGCGACCCGTCGTCGTGAACGGCATCATCGACCTGGTCTTTCCGACCGACGAAAACCGGACCCACTGGACGATCGTCGACTGGAAGACCGACCGCCCCCAACCCGGCTCGCACGCCGAGCAGATCTACCAAGAGCAGCTCAGCGAGTACGCCAAAGGCTTTCTCCGCACCTGGCGCGGCGCCGAGGTCACTGTCGAGACCCACCTCGTCGGACCCGTCGAGTCCACCGAGACGACTTGGGATGCTGTTTTCGAAGACGCCGACCCCGTGACCCACGGGCTCCTCGACAGCCTGAAGAGGACCGGCGTCCCGCCCCCGGTGGTCGGCCTGGAGCTCGACGACGGCACCCCCGGCCCCGAGCTCGCCTGGCCCGAGCGCAAAGGCGCGCTGAGGCTCGACGAGCGCGACCCCGCCTTCCTCGACTGGCGCATCTTCGACCTAGCCGACACCGGCGCCTTGATCGACTGGCTGGTCGGAGGCCCATCGGAGAAGGACTGAGGCTCCACCAGGGAAGTGATGGGACCTCCGACCACCAGTAATGGTCCCCGAAGGAGTTTCGAGGGCTTGGGTCTGGACCGACGGCCGCTCAGTTCGCAGGCTGCGCCTATGACCCTGTCGGAGATCGTCCAGCTCTTGAGCCGCGGCCAGCGAACGTCCCTGGGGCAGGCGCCAAAGGTCGCGCGGATGATCGAGGACGGCCGCATCGACGTGGAGGATCTGATCCGGGTCCTCTTGGACCACTCCGAGAACGAGCTCCTCGTCCTCCATGGCATGCACGCCCTGCGGGCCGGCTGCGAAGGGGACCCTCGCCTGACCCAGACCGCCCTTCGAGAGCTTCGCGGCCGGATGAGCTACTTCCCCCAGTGGGAGGCCCAGGAACAGTTCTGCCGCCTTCTTCTCGCCTACCCCAAGCAAGTGCGGATGTCGGCGGAGCTGTGGGACACACTACTGGGTCTACTCGCCAGCAAGAAGTCCATCGTCGCGAACTACGCCCTGGAGGCTCTGGTCGTCTTCGGACGCCGCTCCAAGCGCTACAAGACCTTCGCCGAGACCATCCTCGAGGACGCACAGTCTCATCCCATCCCCGCCGTCCGAGCCCGCGCTCGTAAGCTCCTCGATCCGAAGCGCACCCAGGTAGCCCACTGAGTTCCCACTGGCTGCGGGAGCAGGAGAATCAGCGGACGACGTCGTTGGGGTCGAAGAGGCCGGTTCGGATGCCTTCGTTGACGACGCGCTGCAATTCGGGAAGGCACACTTCTCCCGAGAAGGCGGGCGTATCGGCGACCGCGACCGCGCAGCGGAAGAAGTCGACGAAGGCGCACAGGAAGGCGTCCAGCCTGACGGGCACCAATGCCATCCGCACGCCTCTTCGGCACATGTTCCTGTCGGCGGGCGAAGAAGCGAAGCTACAGAGCACGCCGAGGTCACATGTAGGCGTCACGCGCGGGCTCCGAAGAGAGCCCTCGAAGGACGCTCCCGAAACGGTACTGGCGTCGAAGCCGCTGGAGCCTCCGGTGGTCGCCGTGAACCTCGTCGAGCCGCCGGTGCTGCCGGAAAAGCGGGTTGAACCGGACCGAACGCGGAAGCCCGTGTCCTCGTTCTCTCCCAAGCCGAAGCCTTCGCTTGGGTCGAAAGGAAGACCGCCGCCGCCCTGCTTGTGGACCAGGCCGGCGTCGATGGCGTCTACGATCTCAGGAGCGAAATAGGCGCGAACCGTTCCGTCTTCGTCCTGGACCAGAGCCGCGTCCACCCCACCTCCCCTGACGATGACGGCCTGCTTGCGAGACGGTGCCTCGTCGAGCCCTCCACAGGATGAAAGGCCCAAGCCCGCCAGCAGCGCGCAAACGCTTCGATTCGTCCACCTCACGGCCTGTTCATACCGGATCGACCTCCGCCGCGGCAATGCGATGCGCATCATCCGTCTCCGTCGGCGAAGTCGAAGTAGAGGTTCAAGGTGAGGCCGGAGGTGAGGGTGCCGATCGAAGCCGAGCCCCCTTCACCTTGGTAGAGGTCGAATCCCATGCCGACGTAGCCCGCGAGGCTGAGCTCCGAGATCAGCCACACCTCTGCCCCCAGGCCCGTCAACAACCCGAAGTTGAGGTCGGCGTCCGGTCCGTTTTCGAAGATTCGAAGGTTCATCTGCCCGAGCAAAAAGGGGCTGACGCGGTCCGCCTTCAGGAAATAGTAGCGGAGGGCAGGCGCCAGGAGGACGTCGACCGCGTTGTCCTGGTCGAAGTTGACGCCCAGACCCAGGTTGAAGCCGAGGTTCAGCGAGTCCGACGCCATCCACCACAGACCGGCGGCGCCGGCGGCATAGTCGTTGCCGCCGCTGGGCACGCCGAAGCTCAGGGAGAGATCACCGGCCTCGGGGCGCTCGACGGGATCAGCCCGCGAGACGGAGGGGGCCAGCGCAAGGGCACCTACGAAGGTCAATGCAGAAGGGAGCAGCAATCGCTTCATAGCTGCCGCGCTACCAGCTCCAGAATCCGGGCACTAGGGGGGGCACTGAAGATCGCCTGTCGTACACGCGTTCGATGCGCCAGCATTGAAGGATCGAGCTCAGCGCCGTCCAAGTCGATGACTCGGCTCGCCGAGACGAGCGCCTCGACGCAAAGCGTCGGCCCTAGTGTCCTGAGTCAGTAGAAACTTGAAAAACGAGGGCCTTCGTCCGAGGTG
>CAYZFR010000109.1:0-13289 GCA_964477875.1 uncultured Myxococcales bacterium | reverse complement strand
GTGGGCCCCCTCGAGCTCGAAGTCCTGACCCCGACTGAGGCCTCGCGGCGCCGCGCCGCCCTCGCCGGGGCCGGCGCTTCGCCATCCCGGGCCGGCGCGAGCATCGGTCTGCTGGGCCGCCTCGGTACCGGAAGCCGCGCGCGGGTCTTCGCTCGCTTTCACTACCGCCTAACCCGAGCCTGGGAGCTCGGCCTCTCGACCCACGTCGGTCCCACCTTCGCCGAGTCCCGTTTCGCCACCGGTGGCCCGGTCACCTTGGGCGTCGAGCTCGACGCCCGCCGGGTGCTGGGCCGCTGGGGGCCGGCCGAGGCCAGCACCCATGGCTTGCTCGGCATCGATCTCAGACTTCCTGGGGCGGATCCCATGACGGGGGGAGGGATCGGATTGACGTGGGGAAAAGACATCGCCTTCGACCTGCGTTTGGATGGGGCGGTGGTGCTCTTCGGAGGAACCGAACCAGGCTTCGTGAGCAGCCTCAGGATGGGCGTCCGCTTCGAGGAGGGGCTTTGAAGGCCGCGCGATGGGCCTGGCTGCTCCTGGTCTTGGGGGGCTGCCAAGAGCCCGAACGCCCTCTCGACGACGCGGGTCGACCGATCACCCTCGGCAGCGTGCGGATCTGGACCTATCCCAAGGGCGCGAAGGGCTTCATCGACGGCGAGCTCGTCATTACCCAAACCCCGGCCACCTTCGTGCGTGAAGCGGGGGAGTACGAGGTCAGATTTCAGCTCGAAGGGGCGGAGCCCTACGAGACCACGATCCGCGTCGAGGCCGGCGAGGAGCGGACGGTGCGCCTCGACCTTCCGAAGCCCCCCGAAGCCACCGTGACCGTCACCAGCGACATCGAAGGGGCCAAAGTCCGGATCAATGGCTACACCCGAGGGCGGACGCCCCTCGAAGAGGCCACCACCAAGCCGGGTCCCTTGGACGTCACCGTCGAGGGCCCCTTCGAGAAGGCTCGCTCGTTCCGGGGGCAGCTGGAGATCGGTGAACAGAAGCACTATCACGCCGACTTCAGCCGGACGGCGAGCGTCGCCGACGACGCGACGGGGCGGCTCACCTTGGGCATGAAGCCCGACGGCGTCGTCTTCGACGAGTCCGGCCATCGCCTGGGCCGGTCGCCCCTCGTGGACTTCGAGATGCCGGCCGGGCCTCAGCGCCTCACGCTTCGCAGCAGCGACGGGCGGCGAGAGCGGACGGTCGAGATCATGGTGAAGCCGGGCGAGAAGGCGGTGTACCGCTTCCGGCTTCGGGAATCGGACGAGGTCCGGGGCGCCGAAGTCGGCGCTGAAGCCGGTGACGAGGACGGCGGCGAGTGAGCGAGGTCGTCGTTCGGGGCGAGGGACCAAGCTGGGTCCTCGTCCACGGCAGCGCCAGCGACGCGAGCACGTGGGCAAGCCTCGTCGCCCGGACGCCGGACCGGCGTTTGGTCATGTACGACCGACCCGGCTACGAGCGGCGCGAGGCCCGGGCGGCGAGCCTGGCCGAGCAGGTGGATCGACTGGACGCGGTGGTGACCTCCTGCGACTCGCCCTCCTTGGTGGTGGGAGCGAGCTTCGGAGCGGTGGTGGCGCTGGAGTGGGCGCGGGACGCCGCCGGGCCTCTGCCCGGAGGCCTGGTCCTGATCGAGCCCCCGCTGCCCGAGGGTCCCGGGGCGCCGCCTCGACCTCGCGGCTTCTTCGGCGCCATGGAGCGACTGCGCGCCACCGATCCCGAGGGTGCGGGCCGCTTGTTCCTCCGCGAGGTCCTCACTCTCGAGTCCTGGGCCGCCATGCCCGAGGTCTTTCGGCGGCGCGCCGCTCGGAGCATCGAAGGGATCACCGGCGACTGCCGAGCCCTCCTCGACCATGCAGCGGACTTCGAGGGCCTGCGCAGCCTCGACCTCGAGGTCTTGCTGGTCGGCGGCGCGCGCTCTCGCCCGAGCTATGGCCGGACCCTGGATGCGCTTCAGAGCCGGCTGCCCCGGGCGCGGCGAGCCGCCATCCCCGAGGCCGGCCACATGGCCTACTCCGACGCCCCGAACGCCTTCCTGTCGGCGGTCCGAGACTTCGAGGCTTCGCTGAAGGCTCGAGTCTGACCGGACTCAGGCGGGCGGAAAGACCATCGTCGACTTCGGCACCCGGCCCGCGTCTACCCGATGGCCGGGCACCAGCCGCCCGTCGGGGAAGCGGTAGAGGGTCTCGGGATCGTTCCAGCGGTGGCCGGCGATGTCGGACGGAGCCCGTCGCGCGCCCACATAGCCGCCGAAGCGTCGATGGGCGACGACCCGGGTCCCGCGGGGGAGCGCCTGAAGCAAGCGCCGGCCCTCGGGGTCGCGGCGCAGCTCCTCGCCGGTTCGTACCAATCCGCTGGGGAACAAATAGATGGTGGTCTCTCGGTCCCAGTCCTCGCCGACCAGCGCCTTCGCGCTGCGCCAGCGATGGGTCACGACCCGCACGTCTTCGAGCCGTTTCCCGCCTCGGGCGCCGTGGGGCTCGGGCTGGGGGGACCTCTCGGCGGTTTTGGCGGCGACGACCGGGGCATCGGGCTCGGCGACCGGCGTCCGCTGGGGCGGGGCACGGCGGGTCTGCTTGGCCGACGCGACGCGAGCCGGGTCTGGACGCGGCGGAAACAGCCGCCGAAACAGTCGCCGATCCGCCACCCTCAGGCGCCCCGCTGCGACGTCGGGATCGGTAGCGGGCCCCGGCCCCAGCCCGAGCTTCGCCCGCAGCTCCAGATCGCCGAACAGCATCCCGCAGCGCTTCCGGCCACGATGGCGGTAGCGGTGGTACTTGTTGGGTCGGCCGTAGGCGACCATGGAGTGGCTGAGCACTCGGTCGTCGCTGATCCGGTACACGCTCTTCAGCTGCCGGAGCAGCTCCCGCAGCGCGCGGATCTGAGCCGGCCTGAGCTCGCGATCGTGCCGGCCGGCGACCTCGATGCCCAAGGAGATCCGGTCCAGACCGCGCTGGCCGCGCCACATGCTGGTTCCGGCGTGATAGGCCACCCGGTCCTTCTGAATGATGCGCAGGACGCGGCCGGACTCGGTGACGAGGTAGTGGGCCTCGCCCTCTCGGCGGAGCTTGGTCAGGGCGCCCCGGCTCGAGCCTTCGGTGGTGTGGAGAACGATGTAGCGGGTCACGGCCCGGCGGGGCCGCTCGCGATTGTGGGGCGACCACGCGTTCGCGATGTCCAGCGCCTGGGCGGTCGCCGGCCACATGCCGGCCAGAAGCGCGATGACGAGCAAGCGCACGCCTCCACGCTAGCGCGCTCGATCCATGACGCCAGTTTTCGGATCGCCGTGACATCGAGCACCATCCGTCGACCGACCGATGGTCGAGACGGGCCGGCGGCACGAGCCTCGGCCCATGGAGAGAGACTTTCACGGACTGCGGAGTCGAGACTCGCGCATGCTGGACTGCTTCCGGCGGATCGAAGACTTCGCCCCCAGCCCGGAGTCGGTGGTGCTGCTGGGGGAGTCGGGGACGGGCAAGGAAGGGCTCGCCGCCGCCCTTCACCGGGAGTCGGGCCGTACGGGCCGTTTCGTGGCCCTCAACTGCGGGGGGCTGCCGAGCAACCTGGTCGACGCCGAGCTCTTCGGACACGCCGAAGGGGCCTTCACTGGAGCCAAGGGCGCCAAGCAGGGCGCCTTTCGTGCCGCCGACCGGGGCACGCTGTTCTTGGACGAGCTCGGCGAGCTGCCGCTGGACGTCCAGGTCAAGCTGCTCCGAGTGCTGGAGACGCGGCGGGTTCGGCCGGTGGGAGAGGTGCGAGAGCGGCCGGTGCAGGTCCGTATCGTGGCCGCCACCCATCGAGATCTGCCGAGCCTGGTCGCCGACGGCCACTTCCGAGAGGATCTCTTTCATCGGATCTTCGTCCTCCCGATCGAAGTCCCGGCGCTGCGAGAGCGCCCCGAGGACGTGATGCTGCTGGCTCGACACTTCGGTCCCGGACTCCGCTTCACGCCCGACGCGGTGCAGACCCTCCTCGCCCACGGATGGCCGGGCAACGTCCGCGAGCTCCGAAACGCGATCGCCCGGGCCCGACTGGCGGCCGAGAGCGACGTGGTCGACGCGTCGCGGCTGATGCTGCTGGAGGATCGGAGCCCGAAGGGTTCGCTCGCCCGGACCGAGCACGCCCGGATCCAGTCGACGCTGCGGGCCTTCGGAGGCAACCGCAGCCGAACCGCCAAGGCCCTCGGCATGCCTCGCAGCACCCTGGTGGACCGGATCCGACGGCAAGGAATCCGGCTTTGAGGATCGGGGTGGTGGACAAGTCGGACCGCGGACTGGGATGCCCGGCCCGTGCGCGTCTTGGGCCCGGGCCTCATCTTCGCCGCCGCGGCCGTTGGCGTCAGTCACCTCGTTCAGTCGACCCGAGCCGGCGCGCGCTTCGGTCTCGGGCTACTCGCCCTGGTGGTGCTCGCCAACCTGGTGAAGTTTCCGGCCTTCCGCTTTGGGGCCCAGTACGCGGTGGGGACCGGCCGCTCCCTCCTCGACGGCTATCGACGCCGAGGGCGGCCGGCCGTCTTTCTGTACGGAGCCCTCACCCTCGTCACCATGTTCACGGTCCAGGCCGCGGTGACGGCGGTAACGGCCGGCCTCGCGATGGCGACCTTCGGCGTTTCGGGGCTCGTCCTGACCAGCGGCGTCATTCTGGCCGTCTGCGCCACCCTCTTGCTCCTCGGCAGCTACGAAGGGCTGGACTGGGCGGTGAAGGTGCTGGTGGCGGTGTTCAGCGTTTGCACGCTCGTCACCACGGCCTTGATCCTGCCCTCGATCGACGTCTCCACCTTGGTCGAATGGCCGGCCCCCAGTACCGAGAATCTCTTCTTCATGGCGGCGGTGTTCGGCTGGATGCCTTCCGCCATCGACGTGGCGGCGTGGCAGAGCCTGTGGACCCTGGAGCGCATGCGGCGCTCGGGTTCGAAGGACCTGCTCCTCGACTTCGACGTCGGCTACTTCGGGACCGCCCTCCTCGCCCTCTGCTTTCTCTGTCTGGGCGCGGGTCTGATCCACGCCCAGGCGGCCACGCTCCCCGATTCGGCGGCCGGCTTCGCCGCCGCCCTCGTCGACCTGTACGGCGAGACCCTGGGCGCCTGGTCGCGGCCCCTGATCGGCGCCACCGCCCTGACGGTCATGTTCTCCACCACCCTGACCGTGCTCGACGGCTTCCCGAGAGCCCTGTCGGCGGCCGTGCCGCTGATGGCGCCCTCGCCGTGGCCCGCCGAGACCGGATCCTGGCTGCGGGGGGTGAGCATCGTCGTCCTCGGCGTGGGGGCGCTGGTGGTGATCGGCGCCTTCACCCAGTCCCTCAGGAGCTTGGTCGACTTGGCCACCACCCTCTCTTTTCTGACCGCGCCCATCCTGAGCGCCCTCAACCATCTGGCCGTGACCGCCCCCGAAGTCGACCCGCGACATCGCCCGGGACCGGTGCTGCGGAGCTGGAGTTTGGTCGCGATCCTGATCCAGTCCGTCTTCGCCCTCGGGTGGCTGGGGCTGCGCTTCGGCGCCGGGAGCTGAAAAGCGAGGCGGGCTCAGCCGATGGCTCGAAGAGTGCTCGCGGTGTCGTCCCGGACCGCGTGGATCTGGTGGTCGTAGGCTGCGATGACGTCGCGCCGGCTGAGCGAACCGACCGGCCTCGCGCTGTCCTGGCGTCGCACCACCACCAGCTCGTCGTGACCGCTGGTCACCATCTTGTGGATCGCCACGTTCAGGCTCTCGTCGGCGAACAGAAAGGGCGCCTTTTCGACCAGGTCATGGGCGACCACGAAGTCGACGAGGCCTTCGGTGCACAGCGCCACCCGCAGCGCGTCGTCGTCCACGACGCCGACGAGGCGTCCCTCGTCGTCCACCACCGGAAAGCAGGCGTGGTGGGTGGAGGCGAAGCGCTCGGCCAGCTCGCGGAGGGGTGTCCCGGCGTTCACCACCACCAAGGGCTCCTCGACCACGCGCATGGCGTGCTCCACGCTCAGGCCCTCCAGCACCTCCTGCATCATCTCCCCCAAGTGAACCGGCGAGGCGCTGCGCCGAACCGGCTGCCCCCGATACAGGGTCGAGCGGCGGACGAGCATGAATCCGACCACGCACACCCACATGGCAGGGACGAGAAGCCGGTAGTTTCCGGTCATCTCGCTCACCATGATGATGCTGGACAGCGGGGTGTTGGCGGCGGCGGAGAAGAAGCCCGCCATGCCGACCATGATGAAGGCCCCCGGCACCGGAGAGATGCCGGGCAGGAGCGCCTCGCAGCCGATGGCCACCAGCCCGCCGATGGCGCCGCCGATGACGATGGCGGGGCCGAAGACGCCGCCGCTCTGGCCGGAGCCGACGGTGAAGGAGGTCGTGACCATCTTGCCCGCCGCCAGGAGGAGCAGGAGCCCGAGGCTGAGCTCGGTCGAGAAGGCCCGCTGGATGAAGCCGTAGCCGGAGCCGATGGTCTCCGGCGCTACCAGGGCGAAGGCGCCCACCACCACGCCCCCCAGGGCCGGCTTGAGCATGACCGGCATCCGGAGCCACCGGAACATGTCCTGCACGGTCTTGAAGATGCGAGCGAAGCTCCAGGCGCCTGCCGCGCAGGCGATGGCGAGCAGGGTGTAGGGCAGAAGCGCCCTGGGATCTTCGAAGGAGAAGCCGGGGGTCACGAACAGGGGCTGAGCCCCGAACATCAAGGTGAAGACCGAGAAAGCGACGATGGAGCTGATGACCGAGGGCACGATGATCTCGAACTCCATGTCCATCTCTCGATAGAGCACTTCGGCCGAGAACAAGGCGGCGGCGAGGGGCGCGCGGAAGATGGCGCCGATCCCGGCCGCCATCCCCGCCACCATCAGCATGCGCCGCTCCCGGACCCCCAGCCTGAGCGCCCGGGCCAAGACCGATCCGATCCCCGCGCCCACGAGGGCGATCGGTCCCTCGCGTCCGGCCGAGCCGCCAGTGCCCAGGGTGAGGGCGGAGGCGACGGTCTTTACCAGCGGCACCCGGGTCGCGATCACGCCGCGACGGTAGTGGTAGGCGTCGATGGCGGCGTCGGTGCCGGGACCGTCGGCGCTGGGGGCGAGGCCGTAGACCAGGACGCCACCCACGAGCCCGCCCAGCACCGGAAGCAGCGCGAGGACCCAGGGCCGGAAGGGCTGCTCGGAGTGACCGAAGAGCGGATGGTCTCCGGCCGCCGCCGGCGGGCGGTAACCGGCCAAGGAATCGAGGAGTCCGTACTTCAACGCGCCGACGGCGAGCTCGAAGAGCGCGGCGCCGAGCCCCGCCAGGATGCCGACCAAAGCGGCGAGGAGCAGCAAGCGGCCGACGCGCTGCGCACTGTCTACCGGGATGTCGGCGCCCAACCGGGACCACTCCATGCCTCGCGGTCCGTTAGCACAAAATGAGGGAGTGTCCGCCTGCCCGGCGAGGTACTTGTTCCCACGCTCAGAACCCCACGGTAAGGGCAGGGGCGTGCGGCGTTGGGCCCTGCTGGCGGGGATCGGATTCCTCGTGGTTTTCCTGGATCAGGCCACCAAATTCTGGGCGGTCGGCGCGCTGACGCCGGCTTTCGATGAGAGCTCGGGATTCTTCGAGTCGGTGTGGGCGTTCTGGAGCGGGGAGCATCCGTGCCGAGGCGTAGCCCGGACGGACTGCCCGACGCTGACGGTGATGGAGGGCTTTTGGTACTGGCGCTATGTCGAGAACCCGGGCGCGGCCTGGGGCTTTCTTCGGAACGCGGACCCTTCGATCCGCATCCCCTTTTTCTACGCCATTTCGGTCCTGGCGGTGGTCTTCATCATCTCCTTCTACCGGAAGCTGGAAGAGGACAAGCGCCTCACCATGGTCGCCCTCGCCCTTGTCTTCGGGGGCGCGGTCGGCAACTTCCTGGACCGACTCCACCTCACCTACGTCATCGACTTCATCGACATGTTCATCGGCAGCTACCACTGGCCGACCTACAACGTGGCCGACAGCGCGATATCGGTCGGGGTGGGTCTGCTGGTGCTCGAGTGGCTGCTCGAAGCCATCGCCGCCAGAAAGAACCCTAGGGAAGCCAGAGCGAGCTGAGCCATGCACCCCGTACTCATCGACTTCTTCGGATTCTTCTCTCTGCACACCTACGGGCTCATGATCGCCCTCGGCTTCATGATCGGGATGCAGCTGGGCGTTCGCGAGGCCAAGCGCATCGACCAAAGCGAGAAGGGGAACTTCGATCAGTTCATCACCGATCTGACCTTCTGGATCCTGGTGGCGGCCATCGTCGGCGCCCGGGTGCTCTTCGTGATCGTCGAGTGGGACCGCTACGCCGACGACCCCATCAAAATCCTGAAGTTCTGGGAGGGCGGCCTCGTCTTCTACGGCGGCTTCATCGGCGCCGTCGTCTTCAGCGTCTATTACTGCATGCGACACCGCCGGAACTTCTTCCTCGTCGCCGACACGCTGATCCCTTCCGTCGCCCTCGGCCACTTTTTTGGCCGCATCGGCTGCCTGGCTGCGGGTTGCTGCTGGGGCGTCGAGGTGGGCCACGACTTCCCGCTCGGGATCCAGTTCCCCGACGGCGCTCTCGTGCACTCCGCGATGGAGCGAACCGGCCAGATCCCGCCCGGGCAGGAGTTCACGCCCCACATTCACCCGGTGCAGCTGTACGAGGCCTTCGGAGAGCTGATGATCTTCTTCTTGCTGCTCTTCGTCCGGACCTTGAAGCGCTTCCACGGCCAGGCGCTGCTGACTTATCTGTTCGTCTATCCAATCCTGCGGACGAGCCTCGAGTTCATCCGGGGCGATAAGGCGCGGGGTCAGTACGAAGTGCTGGGCCAGTTGGTGAGCACCTCGCAGATCATCTCGGTGCTGGTGGCGAGCGTCGCTCTCGTCCTCCTGGTCTTCTTGCTCCGCCGTCAAAGCCGAGGCGCTTCGCTCACGCCGTCCACGGCCTGAGGGAATGACGAAAAATCAGAAGACTTCCAGGGTCAGCCCGGCGCTGAAAATCCGCTCGTCATCGCTCTTGAAGTCGAGGTTCGTGAAGCGCTGCGCATATCCGGCCTCGATGCCGAGCCGCCCGATCTGCACCCCGGCTCCGAAGCCCATCCCAAATTCCTCCTGCTCGGCGTCGTACTCGGTCCCCACCCTCACCGACGCGACCTCGGCGAACAAGAGGCGCGTACCGGTCAGAAACACCAGGTTCTGCGTGAAGTCGTCGTAGAGGAGATCCGCCTCCACGTCGACGAGGCCAGCCTTCAGCCCCAGCCCGCCGCCGGCCTGAAGCGGCGTCTCGGGATCGTCGGGCTTGGTTAGATTTCGACCGACGAGCCCCAGGTACACCTGGTCCGAGAGCTGCGCCTGCAGCCCGACGTCCACCGTGAAGCGACGCGGCCCGTCGCCCACCACTTCATCGCCGTCCTTCAGATTGAAGAGGAATCCTCGTCCCGCGACCCCGAGACGAACCCGATCTCCGGCCCGCACCGCCAAGGCGCCATCGATCCGAAAGCCACGGTGCAACAGCTCGGCGGGGCCGGGCACGTCGGGTCCCGGCCCCCGGGGCCGGGCAACGCCGTAGGTCACGGCCAGCCCCCCCGCCACGGGACCGGTTTGGCCGTCGGTGATCGAGGCGTGAAAGCGCCGGTCCTCGTCGCGGAAGTCGTCTCCATACTCGAGCCGGGCCAAATACTTTCGAGAGCTGGCCAGACCGGCCGGATTCACGAAGAGAGCGTCGGTGTCGGTGCCGAGGGCGATCCGTGCCGAAGAGAGACCGACGAGCTCGGAGGTGGCGTAGGTCTGAGCCTCCGCCTCCCCCGAAACGAGGAGCGACGCCACCAAGGCGAGGGCCGACACGGTGCGCCGCTTGGCTTTTCGCCCATGGCGCTGCGTGTTAGCTCTGTCCCGGTGCTGCGCAAGCTCGGGCTGCTCTTCCTGCTCGCCGTGCCTTCGACCGCTCAGGCCTACATCGATCCGGCGCCGGTGATCCTCGAGAAGGCGGCCCAGAAACGAGCCGCCCTCGACCTCCAGTCGCTTCGGGTGGAGGGCGCCCACGTCGAGGGAGGTCGCCGACATCCACTCGAGCGGGGCTTCGCGGTCGGGACGGGCTACTACACCGAAGTCCGTCTGGGCCCCGACGACGTGTTGATCGAGCTGGTCCGGGACGGGCGGCGTTGGAGCCACCGGCTCGGTGAGCCGGCCGGCCCGCCTTCGCCCCACGGTCAGGACTTGTGGCTCACCCTGGTCGTCCATGACTCCAGAGACCCCGGCGGCCGCAACGCCCTGGCTTTCTTGCGTCACCACGAGGTCGATCCATCGGTCGTCTCTTTGGGCCGTCAACAACGGCGACCGGTGTACATCATCGGCGCCCAACCAGGACAGCTCGATGTGCCCCAGCTCTGGTTGGACAAAGAGCTGCTGGTGCCGGTGCGTCTGATCCACAAAGAGGGTGAGAAGCTTCGAGAGACCCAGCTCCTCGGCTTTCATGGACCGGTGACCGGCCCCTTCTTCCCCGAGAAGATCGAAGAGCGCGCCGGCGACCGGGTGCTTCGCACGACGCGGATCGATCGGGTCGAACCCAACGCGCCGCTCGAGCCGCGTCGCCTCGAAGCGCCTCGCTGACGTGCCCCGTCAGATCGAAGTCGCCGTCACGCTGCCTGTCTTTGGCCGCTTCAACTATCGGGTGCCAGACGACTGGAGCCCGCTTCGGCCCGGGACGCGCCTGCGCGTCCCCTTCGGCCGGCGCCAGGCCACCGCCTTCGTCCTCAGCGATCCGGCGCCGGTCGAGCGAGCGGAGGTGAAGGAGGCCCTCGCGCGCCTAGACGAAGACAGCCTCGTGCCGGACGACGTCCTCCAGCTGGCCCTCTTCGCGGCTCGCTACTACGTGGCGCCCCTGGGCCTCGTGCTCCAAACCGCCCTCCCCCCGCGCCTCACCGGCGCCTCGACCAAAAAGCTCTTCCCCACCGCCGAAGGCCTCGCCGTGCTCGAGGATCGCGCAGGCCCAGAGCTGTCTTTGACGCCGGAGCTCGAGAGCTGGCTGGAGCGGGCCCGGCAGGGCCTGATCCGCAAGGAGGTGCCGAGTCGCGTGCGGCGAATCCTGGACCGGAGCCGGCTGTGGGAGGAGCGGGATGAGCTGCGGGTCGGGGCCGAAGCCCAGGTCGGCGTGGAAGCGCTGCAGCGAGGACTGGACCCCAAGATGGCCTGGCCCCTCATCCGCCGGTCGCCCCTCGAGCGAGACGTCTACGAGCTGCTCGCCGAAGGACCCGCCCCTTTCGAGCGGATCCGTCGACGCGTGGGCCCGAACGCCCGGCGCATCGTTGATCGCATGGTTCGAAAGGAGGTCCTCCTGCGCCGGTTCCTTCCTCCGGACGAGACGCCCTTCGAAGGAGGTCCGCCCCTCACCGAGGGCCAGGCCCGGGTCATGAAGGCCCTGGAAACGGATCCGGAGGGCGACGTCGTCCTGCTGCAAGGCGTGACGGGCAGCGGGAAGACCGAGATCTACATTCGCCAGGTCCAGGCGGCGCTGGAGCGAGGCCGCGGCGCCATCGTGATGGTGCCCGAGATCGGACTCACACCCCAGCTCGAGGCGCGCTTCAAGGATCGGCTGGGTGAGCGGGTCGTGACCCTGCACTCCGGACTCAGCGCCCGGCAGCGCCTCGATCGATGGAGCGAGCTTCGCCACGGCCACCGAAGCGTAGCCCTCGGCCCACGCTCCGCGATCTGGGCGCCGGTCCAAAAGCTCGGCCTGATCGTGGTCGACGAGGAGCACGACAGCTCGTACAAGCAGAATGCCGAGCTTCGCTACAACGCGCGGGACCTCGCCTTGGTCCGCGCCAAGAGCGTCGGCGCCCGGATCCTCCTCGGCAGCGCCACCCCGTCCCTCGAGAGTCACGCCGCCGCCGAAGAGGGACGCATGCGCACCCTGCATCTGCGGGAGCGCGTGCACCCCGGCCCGCTCCCCCAAATCCAGATCGTCGATATGATCGACGCCGACCGGGGCGCGCTGATCTCGGCCCCGATGCGCGAAGCCCTCGAGCAGTGCTTGGAGGCGGGTGAACAGGCGATCCTGTATT
Organism: uncultured Myxococcales bacterium; assembly: GCA_964477875.1. GTDB lineage: Bacteria > Myxococcota > Kuafuiibacteriia > Kuafuiibacteriales > Kuafuiibacteriaceae > Kuafuiihalomonas. The sequence goes on along the minus strand of CAYZFR010000109.1, from coordinate 1,291 downwards.
TGAATCGGCGGGGCTTCAACACCTTCGTCGTGTGCGGGACCTGTCAAACCCATCTACGCTGTCCGAGCTGCGACGTGAGCCTCACCCTCCACCGGCCGCGCCGACTGGTCTGCCATCACTGTGGCTACAGCCGAGACGTGGAGGCGCCCTGCCCCGACTGCGGCGGACGCACCCCCGAGCCCTTCGGAACCGGGACCCAGCGGATCGAAGAGGCGATCGCGGAGGCGGCGCCTCAGGCCCGGGTGCTCCGCCTGGACCGGGACGCGGCCACCACCCCCAAGAAGCTGTCCGGCATCCTGGACGACTTCGCCGCCCGGCGCGCCGACGTCCTCGTCGGCACCCGCATGGTCACGAAGGGTCACGACTTCCCAGGCGTGGGCTTGGTCGGCATCCTCTCCGCCGACGCTTCGCTGGGCTTTCCGGACTTTCGGGCCCAGGAGAGCACCTTCCAACTCTTGACCCAGACGGCGGGTAGGGCCGGCCGGCGGGAGCGTCGAGGTCGCGTCTTGATCCAGACCCTGCAGCCCGAGCATCCGGTGATCCAGCTAGCGAGCCAGCACGACGTGGACGGCTTCCTGGAGTTCGAAGCGCGCCAGCGAAGACTCTCGGGCCATCCCCCCTTCGGCCGTCTCGGGATGGTCCGCTGCGAGAGCGAAGACCCCGAGGCCGCCGCGTCGACCATCGCCAGCCTCGCCGACCGGGCCCGGGCCCTCGGCCCCGAGGTGACGGTGCTCGGCCCCACCGAAGCCCCGATCGGCCGCATCAAAGGACGTCATCGGCATCGGATGCTCCTGAGGAGCGCCACCCCCGCTCCGCTGGTGAAGCGACTTCACAGCCTCCTCGCCGTCGACGTCCCGAGCGCGGTTCAGCTGATCGTCGACGTCGACCCGACCGACTTCCTGTGAATCGCCTGCCGGAGCCGATGGCTCCGCCACTTCGAGAGCGCCCAGCCGGCGATGATGAAGAGGGCCGCGATCTGCATAGGCCCCGACTGAAACGGCGTGCAGGCTGCGCAGCCGCTCCACGCCTCGAAGACGCGAAACAAACCGAAGGCCAAGCCAAAGGCGACGAGGAACGGAACCAGCACGAAGAAGATACGCAGGTGCGCGGAGCCGGTTACGCCGAGTCATCGACGCCGGACCAGCTCGTACGCAGGGCCGCGTCGAGCGCGTCCCCGAAGCGGTCAGCGAAGCGCGGCACGTCGAACAGAGGCGCCCCTCGGGTCGGGCCGGGCGGTGGATCCCGCGCCTGGGCGAGATAGGCCTCGTCGTCTCGGGCCGGGCGCCCGCCG
>CAYZFR010000108.1:0-13307 GCA_964477875.1 uncultured Myxococcales bacterium | reverse complement strand
GCGCCCAAGACCGAGAGCCCTGCGGCGAGGGCAGCCCGCGCCTCTTCCCGTCGCGCCACCGCGCCGACCGGGCGAAGTCGACCGCCGCAGGCCGGGCACCGCTCCGTATCTACATCGAACAGGTCCAAATTGTAGGCTGGCATGGTGGTGCCGGGCATGGTGGTACCGGGTATGCCGGCGGCAATCAGCCAACCGAGTTGAGCATCGGTGACGGAACTGCTTCGCCGCCAGGGTTGGACCATGGGGGCCCTTTGACCCTCCAGGAGATCGACCAGCTCGTGGCCTATCTCCGCGCTTCGGAAGAGGGCGCGCCAAGCGTGCCCGATTGGCGCGAGGGTGCACCGGCACCGAAGCCTGAGGCGCGAGCCGTGGCGTCCACGGCTCAGTCGAGGCCGCCTTCGAGCGAAGGGTCGAGGCCGGGAACCGAACCCGAAGAAGACGAAGGTCCCCAAGCCATGACCGAGTTGGACCACGAGGGGCTCTATCGAACCCACTGTGCCCATTGCCATGGGGCAGGGGCCGGAGGCACCGCCATGCAGGCTTACGGCCCCCCCAACGGACCGCTCGAGCCTTCCGAGATCCAGGCACTGGCCACGTGGCTCTTGTCCGGCGACGCGCCCAAGTAGACGTGCCCACCCGCCGCGAACCACCCGGGCCATCGGCGTCGAGCTCGACCCGAGTCTGAATCCAGAAAGCGCGTCGGGGGCGCTCTCGCTCGGAACGCGACGCTTCACTCGAAGACTTGCTTCAGTCGAGCCCGGAGCCACTCCCAGTTCAACCTCGCGATGTTTCGGATGCTGATCTCCTTCGGACACTCGGCCTCGCAGGCGCCGGTGACGCTACAGCCACCGAAGCCCTCGGCCTCCATCTGGGCCACCATGTCGAGCACGCGACGGGTCCGCTCGACCTGTCCCTGAGGGAGCTGGGCCAAGTGAGCGACCTTCGCCCCCACGAAGAGCATGGCCGAAGAGTTCTTGCAGACGGCCACGCAGGCGCCGCAGCCGATGCAGGCCGCCGCGTCGAAGGCCGCCTCCGCCTCCTCCCGACCCACCGGAATCGAGTTGGCCTCGGGCGCCGTGCCCGTGTTCACCGAGACGTAGCCGCCGGCTTCGATGATCCGATCGAAGCCGCTCCGATCGACGACCAGGTCGCGGATGACGGGGAAGGGCCCCGCCCGCCAAGGCTCGATGACGAGGGTGTCACCGTCCGAGAATGAGCGCATGTGGAGCTGGCAGGTGGTGTGGCCCGAGAGGGGTCCATGGGGGCGGCCATTGATGTAGACGCCGCACTGTCCACAGATCCCTTCCCGACAATCATGATCGAAGGCGACCTCGGCCTCTCCCCGTTCGGACAATTGATCGTTCAGTCGGTCGAGCATCTCCAGAAAAGACATCTCGGGCGAGATGTCGTCGACCTCGTAGTCCACCATTCGACCCGAACTCTCTCGATGCTCCTGACGCCATACCTTCAAATGGAACTTCATCAAACGTAGCTCCGCGTCCCAGGCTGCTCGAGCTCGAAGGACAACGCTTCACGGTGATGAACCGGAGGACCGGACGGGACGAACTCCCAGGCCGATACGTGCATGAAGTCCTCGTCGTTACGCTGCGCCTCACCTTCCGGCGTCTGATGCTCCTCACGGAAGTGCGCTCCGCAGGATTCATTGCGCTCGGCTGCGTCCCGGACCATCAGTCGCGCGAGCTCGAAGAAGTCCTCGACCCGCAGAGCACGCTCGAGAGAAGGGTTGAGTGAATCAGCCGAGCCGACGATGCGCAGATCCTTCTGAAACTCTTCGTGGAGCGCCTCCAGGTCCGACGCCGCGGAAGCCAGACCTGGAGCGCTTCGAGAGATACCGCAGCGGTCCCAGAGGATCGCGCCGAGCTGCCGATGAAAGCGGGCCGCGCTCGTGCGCCCCCTACGCGCCATCAGTCGCGAGATTCGCTCCCTGACCTGACCGACAGCCTCTTCGAACGCAGGATGCTCGACCGCTACGCCCCGTCGCTCCGACGCGCCCGCGAGGTCATGACCCAGGGTGTAGGGGAGAATGAAGTAACCGTCGACGCAGGCCTGGAGCAGTGAGTTGGCTCCGAGGCGATTCGCGCCGTGGTCTGCGAAGTTCGCCTCCCCGATGGCGTACAGCCGAGGGATCGTCGTCATGAGATGGTAGTCCACCCACAGGCCCCCCATGGTGAAGTGGGCGGCAGGGTAGATGCGCATCGGCTCCTCGTAGGGATCGGCACCAGTAATGTTCTGGTACATCTGAAAGAGGTTCCCGTAGCGTGAAGTGATGGTCGACCGCCCCCATCGGTCCAGCGCGTCCTTGAAGTCGAGGTAGACGCCGCGACCAGTCGGCCCTATGCCCAGGCCCGCATCGCAGACCTCTTTGGCCGCTCGGGAGGCGATGTCCCTGGGAGCCAAGTTTCCGTAGGCGGGATACTTCCGCTCCAGATAGTAGTCCCGATCCTCTTCCGGGACGTCCGAAGGTGCGCGCTGCTCGCCGGGCCGCTTGGGCACCCAAATCCGCCCGTCGTTCCGCAGAGACTCGGACATGAGCGTGAGCTTCGATTGGTGGTCGCCGTGGGCCATCAGACAGGTGGGGTGGATCTGAACGAAGCTCGGATTGGCGAAGAAGGCCCCACGACGGTGGGCCCGCCAAGCGGCGGTGGCATTGCAGCCGAGGGCCAGGGTCGAGAGGAAGTAGACGGTGCCGTAGCCCCCAGTCGCGAGGACGACCGCGTGGCCCGCATGCTTCTCCAGGGCACCCGTTTCCAGATCTCGCGCGATCACGCCGCGGGCCTGCCCGTCGACCAGCACGACGTCGAGCACCTCTCTTCTCGGCAGCATCGTCGTCCGTCCAGACCGCACCTGTCGGGCCAGCGCCTGGTACGCCCCCAGCAAGAGCTGCTGACCGGTCTGTCCCCGCGCGTAGAAGGTCCGCTCGACCTGAACGCCGCCGAAGGAGCGGTTCTCCAGAGTTCCTCCGTACTCGCGTGCGAAGGGAACGCCCTGGGCGACGCTCTGGTCGATGACGTTCGCCGAGAGCTCCGCCATTCGATAGACCTGAGCCTCCCGGCTTCGATAATCGCCTCCTTTGAGTGTATCGAAGAACATTCGATAGATGGTGTCGCCGTCGTTCTGGTAATTCTTGGCGGCGTTGATCCCTCCTTGCGCCGCGATCGAGTGGGCCCGACGGGGGCTGTCCTGGTAGCAGAAACAAGTGACTTGATAGCCCTGCTCCGCCAAAGACGCCGCGGCGCCCGCTCCGGACAAGCCTGACCCCACGACGAGCACGCGCAGGCTCTCTTTGTTGGCAGGGTTGATCAGTCGCACCCGCGACCGATGCATCGTCCACTTCTCCGGGATCGGACCAGGAGGAATTCGCGGATCGAGTTTCACCTGTCAGCTCCTGAAGTAAGTGAAGAGCGGCATGGCTGCGAAGCCGCCTGCAATGATCCAAGCCAGCGCGGGCGCCGAGGCATCGAGCAGTCTTCCTCCCCGAGCCCCGTGGAAGCCAAGGCTTCGGAAGGCGGCCGCGAAGCCGTGCTGGAGGTGATAGCCGAGTGCGATCATGCACAGCACGTAGCCCCCTACGACCCAGGGGTTGCTGAAAGAGGTGACCACCTCTCCGTACAGATCTTTTCGGCCGGCCGCGTCCACGTCGATGGGACCGAACTTGTATGGGACCCAGAAGTCCCACATGTGCAGGACGAGGAAGACGAAGAGCACCACTCCCAGCAAGCCCATGCGCCGGGAGTACCAAGTGCTCGACGCGCCCGACGCGTCCATGGCGTAGGACCTCGAGGAACGATTCCGCCTCGCGAGCAGCCAGGAGGTTACTGCATGAAGGCCGATGCTGAGGAAGATGAGGACGGACGCCACCTTGATCAGAGGACTCTTGGTGAGAACGGCAGAGTATTCGTTGAACCAACTCCTCCCCGTTTCGGGCGGGAGAAAAAGCTGCAGGTTGCCGGCGAGATGCACCAGGAGAAAGAGGACCAGATAGAGCCCTGAGAGCGACATCCACACCTTCGGGGCGATGGTGTGCTTCATCGGCGCGGACACTAGCAGCGGTCGAACGGCTCTCTGAAAGAACTCTGTGGCGTCGAAGTGGAGCGCAAAGGCTGCGCGGCTCAAGGTGCAATACGACTGCGGGACCCCATGGGAAGCCGAACGGCCGCCCCCGCGCTTCCTACGGCCGAGGACGAGCGTTGACGACGGACTGCTTCGGCGCTGAGATTTCGCGGCGGATCCCGAGGAGTTCTCTTGGCATTCAAGGCGCGCAAAGGTCTGGACCTCCCGATCCAAGGCGAACCCGCCCAATCCGTCCATGACGCGCCCGCGGCCGAGAGGGTCGCGCTCATGGGGCTGGACTATGTTGGCCTGGGTCCGAGGATGGCGGTGCAAGAGGGCGAGCGCGTCGTCCTTGGACAGAAGCTATTCGAAGACCGCACCCTCGAAGGCGTCATCTTCACCTCGCCCGCCACGGGAACGGTGCGAGCCATCCATCGCGGCGCCAAGAGAGCCTTCCATGCCTTGGTCATCGACGTCGACCACGACTCCGACGAAGTCGCCACCTTCGAGCATCATCACGGCAAGAGCGACCCCTCCAAGACGGAGATCGAGGCGCTGCTCTTGGAGTCTGGCCTTTGGACCGCGCTTCGGACTCGCCCGTTCAGCCGGACCCCCACGCCCGGGACGACGCCCCACAGCATCTTCGTCACCGCCGTCGACTCTCATCCCTTGGCCCCGGACCCTGGCGTGGTCTTGGAGGGTCGCGAAGCGGACTTCGAGCGAGGCCTGGCGATCCTCGGCAAGCTGACCGAAGGACCCGTTCACCTGTGCGTCGACGAAGGGAGCCCCATCAAAGCCGGGGACAGCGGCGCAAGGCGGAGCGAGTTTACGGGCAAGCACCCCTACGGCACGGTCGGCTTTCACATTCACATGCTCGCCCCCGTTCATGGCGAGCGGACGGTGTGGCACGTCGGCTACCAGGACGTCGCGCGCATCGGACACCTCTTCGCCACCGGTCGGCTCGACGTGTCTCTCGTCGTCTCTTTGGCTGGGCAGGCCGTGCGGCAGCCTCGTCTTCTGAGAACTCGGCTGGGTGCCGACACGGCGACCCTGACTCGGGGTGAAGTCGAGCAAGGGGAGGTTCGCATCATCTCTGGTTCGGTTCTGAGCGGCGTTCGAGCGATGGGCGAGACCTTCGGGTATCTGGGTCGCTTCGCTCGCCAAGTCTCGGTCATTTACGAGGACAGGAAGCGGGAGATGCTCGGCTGGACGCGACCTGGCTGGAGTCGGTACTCTTCGCTTCCCGTCTTCCTATCGTCGCTGAGCTCAAAGAAGCACTTCGAGATGACGACCTCCACCCACGGCTCCCGCCGCGCCATGGTGCCCATCGGCGCCTACGAGCGGGTCATGCCCATGGATCTGATGGCCACCCACCTTCTCCGCGCCATCTCGGTCGGCGACGTCGAATGGGCGACCGAACTGGGTGTGCTGGAGCTCGACGAAGAAGACCTGAGCCTCTGCACCTTCGTGTGCCCGAGCAAGATCGACTTCGGGCCCGCCTTGCGGCGGGTGCTCGAAGAGATTCGAAAGGAAAGCTGAAGACTTGAAGTTCCTCCTCGAGACCACCGAGCGCCTGGGGAAGCGCTTCCAGAAAGGCCAGGCCCTGGAGAAGCTGTATCCGGCCTGGGAGGCCGGCGAGACCTTCTTGTTCACGCCGGGCTCCGTGACCCAGGCGGATGCCCACGTTCGAGACGGCCTCGACCTGAAGCGCGTGATGATCGCGGTCGTCTATGCCCTCATTCCCGCCATCTTGATGGCCATGTACAACACGGGGCTTCAGATTCACCGCGTCGTCGAGCAAGGCGGCGCCTTGCTCCAGAACTGGCAGAGTTCGGTCTACCAGTGGACGGCGCTGCCCGTGGCCTCGGACTCGATCATCGGCTGCTTCGTGCACGGTGCCCTCTACTTCTTGCCCGTCCTCGTCATCACTTTCGCCGTCGGAGGTCTTCTGGAGGTCGGCTTCTGCATCATCCGGGGTCACGAGGTGAGCGAGGGACTGCTCGTCACCGGCATGCTGATCCCGCTGACCATGCCGGCCACGGTCCCCTACTGGCAGCTGGCCTTGGGGGTGGCCTTCGGGGTGGTCATCGGCAAGGAGATCTTTGGTGGGACCGGGATGAACTTCCTGAATCCGGCTCTCACCACCCGGGCCTTCCTGTTCTTCGCCTACCCCGCCCAGCTGTCCGGCGAGGTCTGGGTCGCCGCCAGCTTCCCGGACGGAACGAGCGGCGCCACCTGGCTCGCGAGCTATGCCGAAGGCTCCGGACACCTGGCTGGGTTCACGTTCTGGGACGCTTTTCTCGGCCTGATCCCGGGCTCGATGGGAGAGACCTCCACGCTCGCCTGCCTCATCGGAGCCGCCTTGCTGCTGCTCACCCGCATCGCTTCTTGGGAGACCATGCTCGGCGTCTTGGCGGGAACGGCTGCCATGGCCCTGACTCTCAACGGGATCGGCTCCACGACGACCCCCATGGTCAACCTGCCTTGGTACTACCACTTCGTGATCGGCGGATGGGCCTTCGGCACCGTGTTCATGGCGACCGACCCCGTGTCTTCGGCCTTTACCTCCTCCGGCAAGCTCATCTACGGCGCGCTGATCGGTGTCCTGACCGTCCTCATTCGCTGTGTGAATCCCGCCTATCCGGAAGGGATCATGCTCGCGATCTTGTTCATGAACATGTTCGCTCCGCTCATCGACCACTACGTCATCGAAGCCAACAAGCGAAGAAGGGCGGCCCGCTATGCCCGAGCATGACCGCAAGTCCAAGGTGTCCTACGTCGTAGGTTTCGCGACGGCCGTCTGCCTGGTCTGCGCAGTGATGGTCGCTGGGACGGCGGTCGGCCTGAAGCCGCTGCAGGAGCGGAACGCCCGAGTGGACCGGCTCACGCGGGTCTTGGAGGTCGCCGGGCTCATCGACGAAGGGGAGAAGCTGGAGCCGCAGGAGGTCCTGGAGCGCTTCCAGCAGAACGTGGAGGCCAAAGTCGTGGAACTCCAGAGCGGGGCCTACGCCGAAGCCATCGACCCTTCGACCTTCGTCCAGCGTCGGGCGGCGTCGGATCCAGCCACCAGCAAGCCGGCCCCCGACAACGCGGCCAAGGTCATGCGCCTGCCGGACAACGCCCTGGTCTATCACGTCAAAAGAGACGGAGCGCTCGACAAGATCATCCTCCCCATTCAGGGGTATGGGCTCTGGTCCGTCATGTACGGATACATCGCGCTGGAGTCCGACGCCGACACCGTCGCCGGCATCACCTTCTACGAGCACGGCGAAACACCGGGCCTGGGCGGAGAGATCGAGAACCGGAGCTGGCAGGCCAGGTGGCGAGGCCGCAAGGTGTTCGACGCGAACGGAGCCGTTCGGCTCGAGGTGGTCAAGGGCTCGGCCCCCCCGGCGGCCGACGCGCCCTACCAGGTAGACGGGCTGTCGGGCGCCACCATCACGTCCCGAGGCGTGACGAACACATTGGAGTTCTGGTTGGGGGATGCGGCCTTCGGGCCCTACCTCGACCGCATCAAGAAGCGAGAAGGAGCCACTTCATGAGCAAGGCCACCGATGCCCTGTCGGAGCCCATCTTCGACGACAACCCGATCGGTCGGCAGGTCCTGGGGATCTGCTCGGCTTTGGCCGTGACGACGATGTTGACGACATCGCTCGTCATGGCCCTTGCGGTCACTGGCGTGCTATTGGCGAGCAACGTCTCGATCAGTCTGCTGCGAAACTACATCCCTTCGTCGATTCGAATCATCGTCCAGCTCACCATCATCTCTTCGCTGGTGATCGTTACAGATCAGATCCTGAAGGCCTACGCCTTCGGCGTCTCCAAACAGCTCTCCGTGTTCGTCGGGCTGATCATCACCAACTGCATCATCATGGGTCGAGCCGAGGGATACGCGATGCAGAACGGCCCATGGGCATCTGCCATGGACGCGCTGGGCAACGCCCTGGGCTACAGCTGGATCCTGCTCGTCGTCGCTTTCTTTCGCGAGCTCTTCGGCTCCGGAAAGCTGTTTGGCTACACGGTCCTCCCGTTGACTTCCGAGGGAGGCTGGTACGAACCCAACGGTCTCATGGTCTTGTCCCCTGCGGCCTTCTTTCTCATCGGCGGAATCATCTGGGTGCTGCGGAGCTGGAAGACCGGCCAGGTCGAAGAAGAACAAGTCGTAGAAGTCCACTCCGAAGCTTCTCCCATGGCCGCGCCCGCCGCTCGCCCGGCGGCAGCGCGTCAACTGGTCGAGACGGCTTGAGAAAGGAGCTCGTTGTGCTCGAACACTATCTCAGCCTCCTCGTGAAATCGATATTCGTCGAGAACATGGCGCTGTCGTTCTTCTTGGGCATGTGCTCTTTCCTGGCCGTCTCCAAGCGCGTGAGCACGGCGATCGGCCTCGGGCTCGCGGTCATCTTCGTCCTGGCCATCACGGTGCCCATCAACAACCTGCTCCTCACGAAGGTCCTGAACGAAGGCGCCCTCGCCTTCATTCATCCATCCCTGGCCAGCGTCGACCTCACCTTCCTGGTCTTTCTGACATTCATCGGCAGCATCGCGGCGTCGGTGCAGGTGGTCGAGATGGCCATCGACAAGTACGCGCCCGCGCTCTACTCGGCCCTCGGAGTGTTCTTGCCGCTGATCGCGGTCAACTGCGCCATCCTCGGCGCCTCACTGTTCATGCAGCAACGTGAGTACACGCTGGCTGAAAGCACGGTATTCGGTTTGGGCTCCGGCATCGGCTGGCTCCTCGCCGTGGTGGGCCTGGCGTCCATTCGAGAGCGCCTGCGCTACAGCAACGTACCGCCGCCGCTGCGAGGGCTCGGCGCCACCTTCATGGTGACGGGATTGATGGCCATCTGCTTCATGGCCTTCGCGGGGATTCAGCTGTGAGGAGTAGCGCACGATGCTGACAGTCCTGGTGGGAGTCACCACCTTTCTGCTCGTCGTCCTCTTGATGATCGGGCTCCTGTTGGGCGCGCGCTCACAGCTCGTGAGCACGGGCGTGGTCAACATCGTGGTGAATGATGACCCCGACTCGACTCTGTCGACGGTCAGCGGCGGGACCCTGCTCGGAACACTGGCCGACAACGAGATCTTCATTCCCTCGGCCTGCGGCGGCAAAGGAAGTTGCGGCGTGTGCAAGGTCAAGGTCACGGAGGGCGGCGGCGCCCTCCTCCCGACCGAGGTCGGGCACGTCAATCGAGGTGAGGCCAGAGAGGGCGTCCGCCTGTCCTGCCAGGTGAAGATCAAGGGCGACATGAAGATCGCCCTCCCCGAGGAGATCTTCGGCATCCAGAGGTGGACTTGCCGTGTCCGTTCCAACGACAACGTCGCAACCTTCATCAAAGAGCTGGTGCTGGAGCTCCCCGAGGGGCAAGCAGTGCCCTTCCGGGCGGGAGGGTACATCCAGATCGAGTGCCCCCCTCACACCGTGAAGTACGAGGACTTCGACATCGCGGCGAGGTATCGAGACGACTGGGACCGCTTCAAGCTCTGGAGCCTCGTCTCCGAGGTCAAAGAGCCGGTCACTCGGGCCTACTCCATGGCGAATTATCCCGACGAGCGGGGGCTCATCATGCTCAACGTCCGCGCCGCCACCCCGCCTCCGCGGACCTCGGGTCTTCCTCCGGGCGTGATGTCGTCCTACATCTTCTCGCTGAAGCCCGGAGACGAGGTCACCATCTCCGGCCCCTACGGCGAGTTCTTCGCCAAGGACACCGAGAACGAGATGTGCTTCATCGGGGGTGGGGCGGGGATGGCGCCCATGCGCTCCCACATCTTCGACCAGTTCAAGCGGCTGAAGACGGACCGGAAGGTCTCTTTCTGGTATGGAGCCCGGTCTCTGCGAGAAGCCTTCTACGTCGACCACTTCGACGCCATTGCGGCCGAGCACCCGAACTTCGAGTGGCACCTCGCCCTTTCGGAGCCGCTTCCCGAAGACGAGTGGACGGGCTCGAAAGGCTTCATTCATCAGGTGCTGTACGACGAGTACCTGAGCCAGCACCCAGCGCCGGAGGAGGTCGAATACTACCTCTGCGGCCCGCCGATGATGCTGAAGGCCTGCATGGACATGTTGGAGGACCTTGGCGTCCCTCCTGAGAACGTCGCCTTCGACGACTTCGGCTGATGGGCGACTCCCTTCGAGGCTTCAGCCTCAGACAGGCTTCGGGACGATGGTGGCTCACCCTGCTGGCCCTGTCCCTGGGCTCGATTTGGCTGTATCTGCGTCCCGAGGCCCCGTCGTCGTCCCTCGTCCTCGAAGGCGCCACCATGGGGACGAGCTACCGCGTGGTCCTGTCCGACGCCCCCGTCCCTGCCGAACGCGTCCAGTCCGTCGTCGACGAACGCCTGGAACGCGTCATCACGCTGATGTCGACCTACGAGCCCGACTCGGAACTCTCCCGCTTCAACGCCCAGAGCTCGTCCCAGCCCTGGCCCGTCGCACCAGAGACTCGTGCCGTCGTCCAGATCGCCCTCGAGGTCTGGCGACACTCGGGCGGCGCCTTCGACGTGACGGTAGGCCCACTCGTGGAGCGATGGGGCTTTGGCCCCAGCGGTCGACCGAATCAGCTTCCCACCGAAGAGGAGCTCGCCCATCTGCTGGATCAGGTAGGTTCGGAGGGGCTCGCCCTGACCGAAGCAGGTCTGGTGAAGGCGCATCCGGACACCGAAGTCGACCTGTCAGCGGTGGCCAAGGGCTACGCGGTGGACCTGCTCTCCGACGCTCTGGACGAGCTGGGCGCGACCAGATATCTGGTGGAAGTCGGCGGCGAGGTCCGGACACGAGGTAGAAAGGGCCCAGAGGCGCCTTACCGTGTCGCCATCGAGTCGCCCGACCCTGGAGCTCGACGCGTGTATGCGGTGCTCGATCTCGAAGACGCGGCCTTGGCTACGTCTGGGAGCTATCGAAACTTCATCGTCCGAGACGGGGTGAGATACGCCCACGCCCTCGACCCCCGCAGCGGCCGCCCAGTCCAGCACCGTCTCCTGAGCGCCAGTGTGCTTCACGCCTCCTGCGCCTGGGCCGACGCCTGGGCCACGGCGCTCATGGTCGCGGGCGACGACGCCTGGTCCATGGCCGAGGCCAATGAGCTGGAAGTCCTGCTCCTCTACTCTGGCCCGAAGGGCTCTTTAGAGGAGAGGATCACGCCGGGCTTCGCTGCGCTTCGTCGCGGGACGGCGTCCGAGCTAGAATCGGAAGAGGAGACCTGAAGATGATCCTCCTCGTTCTGACCTTGATTCTCATGCTGGCCGCCGTTCTCGCGATGGCCATCGGCGTCATGATCTCGGGGCGTCGCCTTCAAGGCTCATGCGGCGGCCTGGCCAGCGGGAGCTGCGCTTGCCGGGACCAAGGTCTGGCCGAGGGCGCTGCGTGCCCTCGGGTCTCGAAGCCGTCCGAGGCACTCTACCAAGTGGGTGTCCGACCTTCTACCAGCGAGAGTCGGGATCGAGCTTCGCCGGCAGCTCGTCCGAGCCCCGGACGGCGCTGAGGTAAAGCGGCTTGGCCTTCGCCCGGGCCTTCGGCTTCGCTATCTCATAGAGCTTCTGCATCAGGTCGACCCGGCTGACCTGACCCATGAGGCGGTGCTCCCCGTCCACGACTGGGAGCCGCTTCACCCTGAGCTGATTGAAGTGGTGGGCCAGGGTCAGGAGAGTCGCGTCCGGGGGCACGGTCTTGACGTCGGATGTCATGACCTCGGACGTGAACCCGGTCGGTTCGTTGTGGGTTAGGGCGTGCACGAGGTGGGTGGTGCAGTCGAGCTCGCTGACCAGGCCCAGCAGCCGGCCACCGGCGTCCAGTACCGGCGCGCCCGAGATCTTGTGCTTCAGCAGAGCCGCCACCGCGTCCATCACCGTGGTCTCCTCGGTGAAGGTCACGAGCTTGCGGCGCATGATGTCGGCGGCGGTGGTCTTGGACGGCACGGCATCACTTTCGAATGAGGGGCGCCGAGGAGGAACCCAATCCGACGAAGCTCGAAGACGGCGCGGTCTTCTTCCCGCAGGATTTTCGAACGCCTCGACCCCCTGGTAGCGAGGGATGACCCTGTTTTGGGGTCTGGACCGTCGGCCGAGGCCCGTGGCCAGCCTGATTTCGTGAAGCGAGGGCTACGGGCAGGTTTGGCACTGCTGATCGCCGCGGCCTGCGGCGGGGAGGCCGTCGACGGCGACCCAGACCCGAACGGTGGCGGATCGGGGAAAAGCGGAGGCTCCGGGAACAGTGGAGGAAGCGGCGACGTCCGGACGCTGGAAGAGGCGTGCCGCATCCTCGGCGACTGCGACTTCCGCACCCTGGAGGAACCGACCGAGCAGCTTTGGCGGGTCGAGGTCCGGCGCGATGCCGAGGGGAGCTACAGCCTCGGTGGCCTGCGCACGGTTCGGGTCCGGGAGACGAGCGGCATTCCTTTGCCGCCCGCCGACGGTCCGGTCTTCGTCGTCGGTCTCGATGGCCAGGGCCAGCCCGTCGACGGCCAGCCGATCTTCTTTCCCGACGTCGACGTCATCGAGACCCGCCCCGAGCGAAGCGTGATCGAGGTTCCGCTCGACGGCGTCGCGCAGACCCAGATCGGCTATGTCCGCGCCCTTCCCGATGTCGTGCGGATCGCGCTGCTGGACGGGGCAGCGGAGGCCGAGCTGGACACACTCAATCTGTCGGGCGCCGATCCCGACGAGCTCGCCATCGAGACCACCACTTCCGGCCTGCTGGTGCCAGCCTCGGTATGCGGGAACGTCACCCTGCTCGAGGAAGTGGAAATCGAGGGCGTCGGCAAGGCCGAACTCGTCGGTGCCTTTCAGCTGGTCGAGGTGGCCAAAGCCTTCGACAAGCTTTCTCCGACGGTCTGCCTCGGCGTGTCGCGGATCGCCTTCGTGGACTTGGGCACGTCGTCGACGCTGGGACGGGTGGTGAGCCGGCGGGGTGATCTCGTCATGATCAACTCGGCCTACGACTATCCCGGCACGCCCGACTTCTAAGCTGTAGCATCAGCCGAGCGAAGGGATCCTTCCGCAGGTTCGCGTCGGAGAACCGAGCTTCCCGAAGCGCGACCTCCAATGAGCCCCCGCATCACGCCGCGCTGGGTGGACCTCGATCGCCCAAGACCGAGAGCGCTGCGGCGAGGGCAGCCCGCGCCTCTTCCCGTCGCGTCACCGCGCCGACCGGGCGAAGTCGACCGCCGCAGTCCGGGCACCGCTCCGCATCCACATCGAACACCTTCGCCAGAAGCCGAGCCCACGCGACCCGGTACCGATCC
>CAYZFR010000107.1:11733-13459 GCA_964477875.1 uncultured Myxococcales bacterium | reverse complement strand
CTAGGGGACCCACCTGGCTCAGGAGGATGAGAGGCAGCTCGCGACGACGAGGTAGGTCCACCAGGTGGCACCGAGGGGGCGATAGATCGCGACATCGAGGTCGACTTGGAGCGTTGCCGGCTCCACGAGCTCAGGGGCCGGCTGCCAGCGCTTCACGTCGTGGAACTCCTGACTCACCACGCTGACCACTCGACCGGGAAAGCTGCTGGTCGACTGTCGAAGGTAATCGTCGACCAGCGCGCCGACGCTCGCTTCGCGCTGGACCACCTGCTCCAACATCGCCTTCTTGCGGACCAGACGCACCTGCTGGGCTGGGGGCAGACCGCGGGCGAAGCGCGCTCGATTCAGTCGCGCCAGCACTTCCCCCCGGACCTCGCTCACCGAGTCCGCGGAGGTGCCTACGTAGCTCGTCACCATCAGGCCGGCCACGCCGGTCGACGAAGTCCCGGTCAGCCCGAAGGCCACTCGGTCCGCGTCGGACGACAGCACCAGCCCCCTGCTCATGGGGGCTTCGATCAGGGCTTCGATCAAGGCGTCGGCGCTGGAAGACCACGGGAGCACTCGGGCCGAAAACTCGGCGTCCATCACGGGCGCTTCGAGCCGGTGCCCGGCCTGCACTCCCAGCATGATCTGTTCTTGGACCGGTTGCCCGCCGTTGTCTGCCTCGGCGAAGAAGCGCGGCGCCAGCGAGGTAGCCAGGACGCTCTGCGCTCGCTCCAGCGAAAGCGCCGAAAGTCCAGCCCGCCGGCGCCAGGCGTTCACCGCCTCGGCCAGGGCCTCGGGACTGGGGAGGTCGAATGAAGCAGGCGAACGCCGTTCGACCATCGTCGTGACGACACCCGCGCGACTGAAGATCGCGTCCAGTCTCTTCCAAGCCAAGAACTCCCCTCGCCCCGCCGTTGCGACATTCAGCCGAACGAACTCGTCTTCGTCCGCGACGGGGCATCGCAGCCGAAAACTCGGGCGCTCCGTGACTGGATCCGCCACGCAGTCTCGGTGGCCCAAGGCGCCGTGGGTGACGATGCCCAGCACCGTCGAAGCCGGAGTCTCCAGGACGCCCTCGACGACGAGCGTGCCCTCTAGAAGGCTCGCCGACTCGACCCGCACCTCGACGCGCCCCGCCGCCGCCACCATGTACACCACGCCCTGCGCTTTTCGGGTGGCAAAGCCCAGCTCCATGACCTGCCCCCGGGGGACCCGGGCCAGCCGGGCCTCGAAGTCGGCGCGCCGGGCCTCGTCGATCTGCTCTGCGTCCAGCTCGCTCGCGTTGTCGAGGGTGCTGACGGCGTAGCGAACTTCCGATGCCGTCGTCCCGCACACCGGCCCGATCCGGTCCACGAGGTCGAGAGGCGCCGGCCCTGCGGCCTCGGCGGCGTAGGCGGCGATGGTCCGGGCCGCGCAATTCATGGCTTCGGTGACGAGCCACTTCGGGTCGGCTTGGGCCGCGTAGATCGAACGCCACGGCAGGGGCAGCTCTCCCTGCTCCACCCCGACGAAGCCCGGGCCCTCCAACTCGAAACGCGACACCGGGACGCCGACTGCGAGCTCCGTCGATTCGAGCTCCCCGTCGACCCGCAGCTCGGCGAGCTTCTCGAGACCAGGAAAAGGACTCTCCCGCGGCTGAGGGGGAGGCGTAGAGGTGGCACAAGCCGACATCGCTGCCGCTGCCCACATCAGCACGCGGTTCATACCCGCCCCTCGTCCGTGTCGAGCCACCTGACAAGTC
>CAYZFR010000107.1:0-11633 GCA_964477875.1 uncultured Myxococcales bacterium | reverse complement strand
GCCGGCTGGGCGAAACACGTGGTCTTTCCCATCCGGTGTGACCAGTCGCAGGAGCCCTTCTCGAAGCTCGACGACGAAGCGCCGCTCCGGAGCCGCCTTCAACACGAAGCGGCCGCCGCCTCGCGCGTCTATCCGGACCCGCTCGTCCACCGACAGCCCTTCGTTTGGGCTCTGGAGCCGCAGGCGATCCTTTGAAAGGAACAGGCGCGCATCGCGGGAGCGCACCGCGACCTGCTTCGCCTCCGTCCAGCGTTGCTCCCCCGCGTACTCCGAAAAGACGGTCACCCCCCCAGGCGCCCCCCGCCACGCGCCGAGCAAGGCGTCCTTTGGATCCCGAGGCCACAGCCCGTAAGCCAAGCCGGCGCCGGCCGCCGCCACCAGTGTTGTCGTCCCCAGCAGCAGGGCCCGGCGCGCCAGGGGCGGAGGTGGCGAAGCCCCCACCTCTCGCAGCCGAGTCCGTAGAACCTCGACCAGGCCGGGAGGCAGGGGCTCGGGCGGGGGCGCGTCCCAGGACTCCAACAGATCGTCGGCGTCGTCGGGCCGGTCGGCGGGATTCATCTGAAGCAGCCGCTGGAGCCAGGCCGGAGAGCTCGCCCCCCGGGCCGCTTCGATCTGCTTCTCATCGACCGGCTCTCCGTGCTGAAGAGCCACCGCCAGCACACCGAGACAGTACAGGTCCCCGGCCGGCTGCCACGCCAGCGGCTGCTCCAGAACTTCGGGCGGCAAGAGCGAGCGCTCCGCCCCCGTCAGCCCGTCCATCACCTCCGGCTCGAACCAGCCGATGTCCACGATCCGCCCCCGACCCTCTTCGGTGAGGGCGATGGTCCAAGGATGGATCCCGCCGTGGGCGACCCCCCGCCGATGAAAGACCGCCAGCGTGCGCAGGATATCTTGCGCAATGGACGCGAGAGCGGGGCCGTTGAAGCGCTCACCCGCGGCAAGGAGGGCGCCCAGGGTCTCCCCAGGCTCTTGCTCCAGGAGTGCGTAGGCGGTGCCGTTGGTCATCAGCTTGCCCCGGACCTCGACCAGCCCCGGATCCCGAAGCGCCGCCATCCGATCGTATCTCAGCAAGAAGCCCCGAAGCCCCCGGCTCCAGCGGGCTCGGTCTTCGGGCGAGACCACGAGATGGCCGTCCTCCTGACGACTGACCGACGGGCCCGCCGGGGCGTACTCCCGGACCGTCACCAGGCCTTCGGTCTTCTGGTCGACGCCGAGGTGACGAAAGCCCAGCGGGTCCCGACGCCGAAGGGCTGCGACCAGATGGCGCTTTCGCAGCACCGTCCCAGCCTCCAGCGGCCCTGGCGGGCAGCGCTCGCACCCGCCGGGTCCCCGGCTCAGGCCGCAGTCCGGACACACCAGCGGCTGGGCAGACTCGGTCACGGCGGCCCAACTGAGATCCTCTCCCCCAGCGGCGCAAGCACAACCCCCTCCCTTGGTCGTAGTCGCAGACGACGAATTCGTGTTGAACGGCTCCGTGGAGTCGCCCCCCATCGGACCCGAGCCCCCGCGGCCCCTGTGGAGGCGGCTGCTTTTTTGGGCGCTCCTGCTGTCCCCGGGGCCGATCCTGCTGGCGGTCAGCTACGTCCCGTTTCAGGACTATCTCGGCCACATCGGTGTAAACGGCGTCCTCGCCCACGCCCGGACCGGCGCCATCGAGCCCTACGCCCTCCGGACATGGCTCGGACCCAACCGCCTGTTCTACGGCCTGAGCTGGCCACTCCTCCCTTTAGGCGCCCGCTTCGCCTCCCAGCTGGTCCTCGCCCTCGCCGCCGCCGGCCTCGGGCCCGCGGCCTGGCTTCTCATGCGCCAGGCCGGCAGCAGCGGCTGGGCGGCGCTTTGGGTGCCTCCCTTCGCCTTGGGGCGGATCATGGCCTGCGGCTTCGCGCCCAACGCCCTGGCGCTGCCCTTCATGGTCCTCTGTTTCGCCGCCGCCCTCGCGACGGTCCAGGCGCCCAGCCCCGCGCGGGCGACAGGGGTGATGGCCATGGCGGCCCTCAGCGCCGCCGCCCACCTGTTCGTCGGGCTCGCCACCGCCGGCCTCCTGTTCGGCGGCGGCGTCCTCGTGGGCATCACGGCCGCGGTGCAAAGGGTGAGGGCGCAACCCGGGCCCAGCCTGGCCTCGGCCCTCGTGCTGTTGGCCGGCGCCGCGGTCGGAGGGGGCGGCGCCTTGCTCTTTGGGCCCAGGGGCGCGGGCCCGGTCGCCGCCCTGGGCCTGCTCGAGCTTCAGCCGCTGGAAGCGCTGGGCGATCGGCTATGGACCTGGAGCTACGCCTACACCCGGACCGATCCGGTGGACGACGTCGCTCTCGGGATGACCTCATGCGCGATCCTGGGAGCCGCCGTCTTGGGCCTTTTCCGCCCCTGGTCTTGGGCACGGGCGCTCCTGGTCTTCTTTGGGCTCGGCCTGGCCGGCGCCTTCGCCGTCATCCCCATGACCCTCGGGGCGCCGATCCACTGGTGGGGCGCCGGGGTTCGCTTGGTGATCCCGCTCTTTCTCGTCCTCATCGCCCTGGTCGACCCCGGCGACGTCGTCCGGCTACGGGTGCCCCGCTGGACCGCGTTCATCGTGGGCGTGGGCACGGCGGCCACCGTCATTCAACTCGTTGGCCACACCCGACTACTTCTCCACTTCGACCGAGCGACGATGGCGGGCTTCGACGAGCTTTTGGAGCTCGTCGAGCCCCATGAGCAGGTCTGCGCCCTCCACGCCTCCGATGCGAACGTCCCCGAGTTTCCCGGGGACGCCCTGTGGTACGCCTCCAACCTGGTGCTGGCCGAAAAGCTCGTCCCCACCGAGTCGAACTTGTTCGGAAACACCGGCGTGCCGGTCGCGCGGAAAAGCCAGCCACCCCACGCTCCCTACGGACGCTTGGGCCTGTTCCCCTGGCAACGGGCGTCTTCTCATTGCCCTCAGCTCCTGATCGCGGGGAGCATAGATACCGTTACCGAGCGCCGGCTCCTAACCCACGGCTACAGGAGCGTCGGCTTCGGGAACTGGACCCTGGCCACCCGATGACCCAAGCCCCGACGACCGAGCCCGCCGCCGCTTCCCCGAGCCTGGAGACGTCTCCCCCTGGCTTGGCCTCGGTGGCGGTCTGGGCGGTGATCGCCGTCCAGTTCGCGCCTACCTTCATGTTCTCGGGGGTGGCGGTGGTCCTGCCCAACCTGGGGCGGGAGCTGGGCGCGGGCTCGGTGTCCTTGGGCCTGGTCGAGACCTTGTTCCTGGGGGGGAGTCTCTCCATGCTCCTGCCGGCCGGCCTCTTCGCCGACGCCTGGGACAAGCGAACCCTGTTCAAGATCGGGCTGGGCGGCTTCGCCGTCACCTCCCTCACCCTGTCCACCCTCGGCTCCATGCCCCTCATCCTCGGGATTCGGCTGCTCCAGGGGGCGTGCGCCGCGATCTGCGGCGCTACCGGGCCTGGCATGCTGACCGAGCTGGTGCCGGCCCACCAGCGAGCACGGGCCTTTGGGGCCTCGATCGCCTCCACTTATCTGGGCCTGGCATTCGGACCGGTGTGCGCAGGGCTGATCGTTCAAAGCTTCGGCTGGCGGGCCGTCTTTGCCATCGGCGGCTTCGTGCTTCTGCTCGGCCTGCTCGCGGTGCAGGCCTTTTTGCGGTCGGGGCTGCCTCCCCTGCGGGTTCGACCGCCGCTGGACGGCGTCCTGCTCGGGGGGAGCGCCGTCCTGTGCCTGGTGTTCGGGACGGCGGAGATCGAGACGCGCTTCGGGCCCGCTCTGCTCGGCCTGGGGCTGATGGCGGTGGCGCTGTTCGTGCGGCGCCAGCTGAAGAGCCCCCGGCCTCTCCTCGACCTGCGCAGCATCGCCGAGAACCCGCCTCTACGGGACGCCCTGATCGTCCAGCTGATGCTCTACCTACACGCCTTCGCTTCGATCTTCATGCTGAGCCTCTTCCTTCAGCAGGTTCTCGGTCGCGCGCCCCGGGAGGCGGGCATGGTGCTGGCCGGGGGTACGGTGTTCATGGCGATCCTGGCGCCCATCTCCGGTGGCCTGGCCGATCGCTTCGGGCCGGTGCGGGTGGCGGCGGTGGGGGTCGGCTTCGTGCTCTTCAGCGCCACGGTCGGCGCGGTGGTCGATCCGGCCTGGGGCTTGCTCGGCCCGCTCGTGATCATGGGGGCCCACGGGGCCGGCTTCGGCATGTTCAGCTCCTCGAACATGAGCACCATCATGGGCGCCACGGACCGGACCCAGTCGGGCCGCGCGGGCTCTTGGGCCGCCATGGCTCGCTCCATCGGGATGCTGGGGGGCATGCTTTTGACCTCGCTGTCGGTGTCCTTGGCCCTCGGCGACGCGGGGGTCGAGGAGGCGCCCGAAGCGTACCTCGCCGCCATGCACGGCGCCTATGGCGCCATCGTCGTCGGGCTGCTGGTGGCGGCCGCGGTCTCCGTCCGGCGGCTTTCCCGGGGCTGCTGACTCACCGGACACAAAAAACCCGCGAGCGCCGGAGCGCCGCGGGTCAGATTCATTCCAAGATGAGGGCCGGACTCACTCTGGGAGGAGCACGGTGTCGATGACGTGGATGATCCCGTTCGAGGCTTTGACGTCGGCCTGGGTCACGATCGCTTCGTCGTTGAGGACGACCTTGCCATCACGGATGGAGATGTCGACCTTCTTGCCAGCCAGAGTGGAGGCGGTGGACAGGTCCATCACCTGCTTGGCGGGCACCTTCCCCTTCACCACGTGGTACTTGAGGATCGTCGCCAGCTTCGACTTGTTTTCGGGCTGAAGCAGGCTCTCGAGGGTCCCGGGGGGGAGCTTCTCGAAGGCGGCGTCGGTGGGCGCGAAGACCGTGAACGGTCCGGGGCCCTTGAGCGCGCCGGCGAGGCCGGCCGACTTCAGCGCGGTGGCCAAGGTGTTGAAGCCAGCGCCCACGGCGACGTCGACGATGTCGCCGCCGCTCTTGGGGGCCGACGAGCCGGCCGGCTGGGAAGCCGGCGCCGAGCCGCCGCTCGGCGCTTCGCTGGAGCTCTTGTTGCCGGCACAGCCGGCGAGGAAAGCGGTGAAGATGAATGCAGTTTTGAACTTCATGAGAGGGGTCTCCTGTGCCGACTGGGGTGGAATCCCCAGCCGGCACGGGAGGGGCCTAGCTCACATGCTGCCCACGTTGAAGCAGAACCCGTTCGACTGGTCCCCGTCCGCGTCCAGGATCATGACCGCGAAAACGTCCTCCATCATCGAGGCCCGGCACAGGCTGAAGACGACGTTGAACTCGTTGCCACCCAAATCCGCCACGCTGGGGTGGCTGGGAGAGCTCGGACCCTCCGAGAAGGTGAGCCGCTCGGCGTCCATCCCGCTGTCCATGCCACGAAGCTGCTTGATCCCTTGGGTGAAGATGGAGCCCGACAGGCCATCCTCGGTGTAGACGGTGGCCTGGAAGCTCAACGCGTTTTCGTTCGTGCACTCCATTTCGTCCTCCAAGGTGGCGTTGCCCAGGAAGCTGACGTCGATGATGACGGGGCCGCCCATTTCGCGGGCCTCGCCCCACACGACGGTGGGGGCGCAGCCCGACGTCACGTCGTCGGCGGGCACGCACATGTCGAAGTCCGGGTTGGCCGGGTCATCCTGACAGAGCTCGCCGTTCGGGGCGCAGTCGGCCAGAGAGTCGCACATTGGGGTGACGCAAGTCATGTTGACACAGACCTCGCCGAAATCGGAACCCGGGCAGTCCACGTCCTCCACGCACTCGCCCGTGCTCTCGGGTACGCACACGCCGGCGTCGCACATCTCGCCGGTGGCGCAGTCGGTGTCGTCGGTGCAGCTGCCGCCACCGCCACCGCCGCCGGTGCAGGTCGCGGTCGCGCTGTCGCAGGTCTCTCCGGCGGGACAGTTGGTGTCGTCCGAGCAGACGGTTGCGTTCTCGTCGACGCACACGCCGGCGGGGCTACAGATCTCGTTGGACTCGCACTCCGTGAAGGTCGTGCAGGGAGTCAGCCCGTCGTCCTCGCCGCAGCTGGCGAGAGAAACCAAAAAGGTCGCGCCGAGCGCGAGAGAGAGTCTCTTCATGCAGGCCCTCTATCGCTCCGGATGATCCAGGGCAAGAACCGCCGCCGGCCGTGCGCGCGGTCCCACCGGCCAGGATCCGACCGGTGCCGGGGATCAGTACTCGACTTCCTCCTTGATCTGCTCCAGGCGTCGCCTAATGTCGGCCCGCAGCTCCCGCCGCAACTTGGCTTCCGCGTTCCGGCGTCGCTCGACCCCGGACTCCGGCACGAAGGCCGGCACCGCGACCGAGTTGCGCCCCGACTTCGCCACCATCGTGAAGTAGCAGGTCACGGCGTGTTGAGAGCGGCGTGTCTTCACGTCCTCGGTCACGACCTTGATCCCGATCTCCATGCTGGAGCGGCCGGTGTAGTTGACCGCGGCTAGGAAGGTGACCAGGTCCCCGACGTGGATCGGCTGCCGGAACTCGACCTGGTCTACCGATACCGTGACCACGTAGCGCCCCGAGTACCGGGACGCGCAGGCGTAGGCGACCTCATCCAGCATCTTGAGGAGCGCGCCGCCGTGGACGTTGCCCGAGAAGTTCGCCTTGTCCGGCGTCATGAGCACCGTCATCGTCAGCTCTTTGGCCGGGATCGGATTCTGAAAGTCGGTCACTCGCTCTCCCACATCGGCTCGAGTTCGAACCCTAGGCTCGGACGTCGCGTCGCCCGCTCGACCAAGTCCTCGGCCGAGACCTGAGTCCTGACAACCCACATGGAGCTGTTTCTCCAACAAGAACTCACAGTTTGTTCCAGCGTGGCGCGGTGGGGGATCCGAAACCTCGAGAGTCCTTGCAAGCGATCATGGGAGCAGGGGGCTCAGTCGAGCGGCTCCCAATCCCGTGCGCGCCGGAGCGCGTCGCTCCACCGGCTGCGAAGCCGGGACGCTTCTCCGGCGGCCATACGGGGCTCGAAGCGGCGGTCGACGGCGAAGTTCGCGCGCACGTCGTCCAGGTCCTTCCAAAAGCCGACCGCGAGGCCGGCGAGGTAAGCGGCGCCGAGGGCGGTGGTCTCGATGACCTTGGGCCGCACCACCGGCGCCTGCAGGATGTCGGCCTGAAACTGCATCAAGAGGTCGTTGGCCGACGCGCCGCCGTCGACCCGGAGCTCGGTCAAGGCCGTCGACGCGTCGGCCCGCATGGCGTCGGCGACGTCGGCGACCTGGTACGCGATGCCCTCCAGCGCCGCCCGGGCCACGTGAGCCCGGGTCGTGCCTCGGGTGATGCCGGCCATCAAACCTCGAGCGTACTGGTCCCAGTGCGGGGCGCCTAGCCCCGCGAACGCCGGCACCAGGTAGACGCCGCCGTTGTCCTTCACCGAGGCCGCGAGCTCTTCGATCTCGGGGGCGGAGTCGAACATGCGCAGACCGTCCCTGAGCCACTGCACCACCGCGCCCCCGATGAAGACGCTCCCTTCCAGAGCGTAGGCCCGATCTCCGTTGGCCCGCCGCCAGCCGGCGGTGCAGAGCAGCTTGTTCGTCGAGGGCTGGGGCTTGGCGCCCACGTTCATGAGAAGGAAGCAGCCGGTGCCGTAGGTGTTCTTGGCCGCCCCGGGCTCGAAGCAGGTCTGCCCGAAAAGCGCGGCCTGCTGGTCCCCGCCGATGCCGGCGATGGGGAGCGATCGCCCAAAGAGCTCGGCGTCGGTCTCGCCAACCACTTCGGAGGAGCCTTTGACCTCGGGGAGGAGGCTGGCCGGGATATCGAGTTGGCGCAACAGCCAGGGGTCCCAGGCGTCGTCGGCCAGGTTGTAGAGCATGGTCCGAGAGGCGTTGCTTACATCGGTGACGTGGACGCGGCCGCCGGTGAGCCGCCAGATCAGCCAGCTGTCGACGGTCCCGAAGGCCAGGTGGCCCGCTTCGGCGTCGGCTCGGGCGCCCTGCACCTCGTCGAGGAGCCAGCGGATCTTGGAGGCCGAGAAGTAGGCGTCGATGACGAGTCCAGTCCGGCGCTGAACCTCTCCCTCGAGGCCCTCTTCCCGCATGCGATCGCAAAAGCCCGCCGTGCGCCGGTCCTGCCACACGATCGCGTTGTGAATGGGGCGCCCGGTGCGGCGGTCCCACAGCAGGGTGGTCTCGCGCTGGTTGGCGATGCCGATGGCCTTTACGCTCTCGGCTTCGGCCATGACCTCCTGGGCCACCGCGAGCTGGCTCGACCAGATCGCCTCCGGGTCGTGCTCGACCCAGCCCGGCTGGGGGAAGCGCTGCTCGAACTCTCGCTGGGCCATCGTTTGCGGCAGACCCCCGTGGTCGAAGAGGATGGCCCGGCTGCTCGTCGTACCCTGGTCCAGGGCGAGGATGTTTCCGCTCACGCCCCGACCCTATCTGGACCCCCTCCCGAATTCATTCGACTCAGTTGGCGGGTTTGAAGTCGAGGGAGGCGGAGTTGATGCAGTAGCGCAGGCCGGTTGGGGCGGGGCCGTCGCGGAAGACGTGGCCCAGGTGCGCGCCGCAGCTGCTGCAGCGAACCTCGGTACGGGTCATCCCGTGGCTGTGGTCCCGGAGCCGCTCGACTGCCTCCTTCTTCAGAGGGGCCGTGAAGCTGGGCCAGCCGGTGCCGCTGTCGAACTTGGTTTCGGAGGAGAAGAGGGGCTGGCCGCAGCCGCCACACACGTAGGTGCCCTTGGCGTGGTGGTCGTGGAATTCGCCGCTGAAGGCGCGCTCCGTCCCCGACTTGCGGAGGACGCGAAACTCCAGCGCCGACAGCTGCTCCTTCCACTCGGCTTCGGTCTTCTCGACCGGGTAGGGGCCACCCTCGGGCCGCTGGTGGGGCGTCGCGCGCGCGGTGCAAGCGGCCGAAAGGCCGGTGAGGGCGAGGAGGCACAAAAAGAGCTTCATGGCTCGAGCTGGGGTACGCACCATCAGCTCCCAGGCTAACTCAGCCCCCCGTTGCTGGCTGCGACAAACCGGGGATCGTTCGGGCTTCGATGGCCCGCACAGGGGGAAGATGTCCCCTGCCGGACCGTCTGTGCGCGCTCAATCGTCGACGGACGCGAACTCGAAACGGACTTCGGCGTCGTCGAGCCGCGATACCAGATCCATGCCCATGGCGGTGGCCGGGGTGAGCACGCCTCCCTGGCCCGGAACGGCGGGTCGGCTCGCCAAGCACATCGCCGACTCGGCGAGCATGCAGGATGTGGCGCCGTAGCCCGGATCCCGTTTTCCGATGACGGTCGTCCGCGCGACCTCCCGCCCCTTTCGGCGGCCGGAAAGTAGAATCTTGAAGAAGCCCGACTCGATGGCCTCCTCGCTCGGGCCCTCGCCGGCGGCGGGCAAGAAGGTCTTCTGCATGAGGGCGCGGATGGGCTTCACCGACATGCCGCCCAGGAAGGCGCCAACGCCGCCCACGAAGCCGAGGGCCTTGGCGCGGCCTGCCAGACCGGGCCCGAAACGCATGACCTCTTCGTAACGAAAGTCCCGTCCGTAGGCCCAGTCGAACAGGGCGTTGCTTCGGCGCACGATCCGGGTATTGACCGGCGCCATGATGAAGGGGCCGACCCACCAGCCGCTCACCTCGTCGTAGGCCGCGCCCATGAGATCCGGCCCGTCCGGGCCACGCTGCTCGCCTTCGGGATTGAGGGCATAGGGGTGGCCGACCTTCTTGCGGGTGGCCGGGTCGCGTATCGCGTCGAGCATCATCGCCATGCTCTCCAGGGTCCCACCACTGAACCCCCCCTTGCCGCCGAGGAGGATGAACTTGATCGCTTCGCATGGCGCCTCACCCCGAATCCGCAATCCGTCCTGCAGGGCGAGGACCCCGAGGTCGCTGGGGATGGAGTCGAAGCCACAGGCATGAACGATCCGGGCGCCGCTGGCGGCGGCGGATTCGTGGTGCCGGTCGATCATGTCCCGCATGAAGGCGACTTCGCCGCTGAGGTCACAGTAATGCGTCGACTCGGCGACACAGGCCTGTACGAGCTCGCTGCCGTGGCGTGCGTAGGGACCGACGGTGGTGGCGACGGTCTTGGTCTGCGCCACCATCGCGCCCAGGCTCGCGACGTCCGCGGAGTCGGCGAGCAGGAGGCCGTCGGGCCTGCGCCCTTTCAGGCCTTCTTTGACCGCCTTCAGCTTATCCCCGTTGCGACCGGCGATGGCCCAGCGGAGGGAGGCAGGGGCGTTACGGCTGAGGTAGTCCGCGACCAGCCGGCCGGTGAAGCCGGTCGCGCCGAAGACGACGACGTCGAAGGGCCGGTCAGGATGTATGGGGTCGCTCATGGCTCGTCGGCATCAGACCGACCGCTGGGGCGCAAGCGAATCAGGGCCCACGTCAGAGACCTTGATTTTTCGAGGGCCGCTCGGCAGCGGCCCTAGGGGTCGGGTCGGGCAGCGCCCGAGAACCGAAGCGTCAGGAGGGCTGAGCGCCCCGCTTGCCGAGGCACTCCATGCACAGCAAATCAACGCCCGGAGGGGGCTTCGCGGGAACCCGCTCCTCTTTGCCGCACTGGTTACAGGTCGCTCGGAAGTTGCTGGTTCGGAACTTCACCGACCGACCGCTCTTTCGTCCACCGCTTCGCTTTCTCGCCATACTGTCTGCCTATCTCCTTCAGTCTCTGTCTTTGTTTCGAGCCACACCGCCGGGGGGGGGACGTCCGGAGACGTCTGGGAACGCCGGTTTGTTCCAGGTTCGGCCAAAAGGACGGAAACCCGGTGTAGGAGCGCCTCGCCCAGAGTCGCGAGGCAGTCCCGGAACGCTGCGTAACTTAGCCACGCACGGGCGAAAGTCAAGGAGAGTTGGCGTGCTCGCTTCGGACGAAGGTTCACATCGCCGGCGGCATGGTCTCGACGAAGAAGAGACGACCCGCCAAGCGGCTCAGTAGATCGGCCATCTCCAGTTGTCAGTCGAGGCGCGAAACCGGGCTCGCTATCAACCGTAGACCGCTCTCTTTCGCGAACACCCGCACCTTCCGGGCGAAGGGCGACGTCGGGGTGATGAGCAGCTCCATGGGCCGAGGCTAGCTCGCGTCGTTCAGCTCCTGCCAGGTCCGACGCACCAGCCGCATGAGCGAGCCCAGCTGCCGGGTGGGGCCGAGGGTGGTCGGGACGCGGCCCGACAGGGTGGCCCACCACGTCCCGTCTTCACCGCGGACGATGGTCGCGATGACGTGTCCACCCTCTTCGACGAAGACCGGCTCGGTGGCGGTGGCAGCGAACATCCGGGAGCACCAACCTCGGCCGTCGAGCTCCCGATTCCGCGTGCCGAAAAAAAGAAGGGAAATGTGGAGGCGATTCACCCGAGGCATGACCTTCTCGTCCAGGCCCGGGGCATCGACCGAGGCTCAGTCATCATCCAGCGCTAGGAAATCGTCCGAGCTGTAGCGCCGGTGGGCGGCTCGGGCGCGCTCGACCAAGGCGGAGGGATCTTGGTTCGGACCGAGGGTGGTCTCGACGACTCCGGTCAGCGTCAGCCACCACTCCCCGTCGAACCCCGGACGCAAGAAGCCGATCAGCTCCTCCTGATCGAAGATGGGCGTTCCGGTCGGCACCCTCGGATCATGCCGGGGCCGACCAGGCCTGCGTCAATTCCGCGGAAGGGGAACCTGGCCTGGCCGCCAGGTGCGCCGCCGCCCGACAGGAGGGTACCCTCGGGGGGTGCTGAAGAACGGATTTATTCGTCTGGGTAGGCAGGCTTTTCGTGGAAC
>CAYZFR010000106.1:0-13497 GCA_964477875.1 uncultured Myxococcales bacterium | reverse complement strand
TGCTCCTCGTCCCCGAGCGCCCCCACCCGCTGGTGGATCGTTCCCTGATTTATACTGCCGTGACCCGGGCCCGGCGGCAAGTGGTCGTGGCCGGCTCCACGGAGGCCTGGCAGGCCGGTCTCGCCGCCCGTCGGCCTCGGAGCACGACGACGTGAACCTGCTGCTGCTGGAGGAACGAGACCGGCGCGCCCTCGGTTTCGCAGTCGATGGCCCTCGGGCTCGACACTTGTTGGAGGTCATGGGCGTCGGGCCTGGCGACGAGCTGTGGGCGGGCCTGGCCGATGGACCGAGGGGACGCTTGCGGGTCTCGGCGGCGAGCAGCGGCGTGGTCGAGCTGGAGGGCGAGCTCGACGTCCCGTCGGAGCGCCCCTGTCTTCACTTGGTCCTGGCCGTCCCGAGGCCGAAGTTCCTTCGCCGGCTCGTGCCTCAGGTGTGCGCCATCGGCTTGGCCCGGCTCGACCTGGTCCGGAGCTGGCGAGTCCCTCGCGCCTATCTGGGGACGCCGAGCCTGGCGCCGGAAGGCCTGCGGACCGAGATCGACGAAGGCCGGGCCCAAGGGCAGTGGACCCATCGGGTCGCGCTCCGGTTTTGGCCCCGCTTCGAAGCGTTTGGTTCCTCGCTGGCGCCACCCTCCGGCAGCCGGTGGCTCGCGGTGCCGGGCGGACCGCCCGCCGAGCCGGCCTGGGGCGAGCCCACCGTGGCCATCGGTCCCGAGCGCGGCTGGACGGACTACGAAGTCGAGCGCTTCAAAGCGGCTGGTTTCACGCCCATCGGACTGGGCCCGGGCGTGCTTCGGGTCGACACCGCCTGCATCGCGGGGCTCTCCCGGGCGGCCCGAGACCTGGAGCGCCATCGATGATTGTAGCCTCGGTCGGCCTCGGCTAGGGTCGCTCCATCGCCAGAGGCGAAGGCAGCCGTCTTGCGGCTCGCCAACCACCGGGGAGCGATCCCCGTACAACAGGAACACGCCGGCCGGTTCGAGCAGAGCTCACCAGGGGCCGGCGTGCCGGCGAGAACGCCGGGGGAGGGTCAAGCGCACGTGAAAAATTCTGATTGTCTCTCGAGGGACGCGACGTAGCGAGGCTCGTCCCTCTCTCGAAGAGGCGGAGCCAACCTTGGGGCCCTCGGGCCCGGGTCGGACGTGGGGCGGCGAACCCGAGCGGGTCGCCGCCCTTTTTTTTGACCCGACATGAAGCCTTCGTCCGGGTAATTACAGATTCGGTGGAAACACCAGAAAAGGGTCGAAGCTGGTATGGAGGCTCGATGGGACGTCCTCTGGTCCATTCCTTGCCCCTTGTGCTCGCCGCCCTCTCGGCCTGCGGGGAAACGACAGGGCCTTCCGGCGACGACGGAGGCGGCGACGAGCCCGGCGTTTCGGTCCCTGACCGACTGAACTTCGGGGCGGTGCCCGTCTTCGCCCGGGTTCAGGAGTCCATCCCGATCACCAAACGAAACAATCAGCCCCAGCGCCTCCTCCGATTCGAGCAGGTCACCAGCTTCGAGGGCGACGGCTACCGCTTCGCGCTCGAGACCACCCTTCGAGACCTTCCGCTTCCGGCCCAGCCGCTGCAGGTCGACTTCTCCTTCGAGGCGCAGCGGGTCATCGACCGGGCGGTCTCGGCTCGAGGCCGCTTCGTCTTCGAGTCGGGGCAGGTTTCGGAGATCACGCTGATCGCCCGAGCAGGCGAGGCCCTGGAGGTGAAGCCCGAAGAGCTCGACTTCGGAGCCGTCATCACCGGCCGCAATCGACAGGAGACGATCACCATCCGCAACCTGCTCGACCGCCCGGTCCCCGTCTACGCCCAGGTCGATGCTGGACGCACCGCGGTCGAGCCGGTCCAGGGCGTGGCCCGCTTCGATGTCGACGCGGCGGTGGAGGACAGCGGCATCCTCGCTTCAGCCAATCCCCTCGGACCCGGCGAGTCCCTGGACGTGCCGATTTTCTACACCGCCGACGCCGCCACCCCGGACAGGGACGTCGGAACCTGGCGCGTCGGCGCCTGCCCTTCCCTGGACGACTGCGGCGTCACCGTCACCTTTCGGGGCGAGCCCCTGCGAGCGCCCATCATCTGTGAGGGAGAGGGCGTGGTGGACGGCGCCATCGACGTCGGTCTGCTCAACCCGCCCGACAACTTCGAAACGGTCCTCACCTGCACGGCCCAGACCCCCATTCGCCTCGACTCGGTGATCCCGCCGGGCTTGGATTCGGGCTTTTCGATCTTCGCCGACACGAGGACCCCTCGAACCTTCGGCGAAGGCGACAGCTTCGAGATCGAGCTCGAGTTCGAGCCCACCGACCTCCCCCCTGGCGCCGACGCGGAAGACGCCGACTTGGAGCTCCGCGTCGCCGACGTGATGACGATGACCGAGCTCGCACCGGTCGTCATCCCCTTGAGCGGCGGTCACGGCTTCCCCGTCGTCCGCGTCGAGCCGGCGACCCTGGACTTCCAGTCGGTCCGGATCGGGAGCGAGAAGTCCCTGCGCGTGCAGGTCTACAACGACGGACCGGTCCCCTTCGAAGGGCTCATCGAGCTCCCCGACGGCAGCCCCTTTTCCGTCGATCTCCCGCTCCTGGAGGTAGAGCCTGCCTCCAGCCAAGGGTTCGAGCTTCGCTTCTCCCCCCAGGGGAGCGGCGACTTCGACCTGACCATGGTCCTATCGAACCGAAACGAGCGGATCGACGAAGCAGGGCTCGACATGGACTTCCAGGTCCCGCTGCAGGGACAGGGCGTGGATCTTCCGCCGTGCAGCCTCTCCCTATCGGCGGGCGCGGTCGACTTCGGCCGGATCATCCGAGGTCAGGAGGCGCGAAGCGTGCTCGTGCTCGAGAACGCCGGCGCCGCCGACTGCATCGTCAACGGCATCGAGCTCGAACCGACCACCGACCCCGAGTTCTTCATCGTGTCCCCCGACGACCCGGCGACGCAGTTCCGGCTCGCGCCGGGTGAGGCGGCCGAGATCGAGATCGGCGTCTCGTCCGACCGAGACGCGGGCGTCGACGGCGTGACGCTGAGCGGGAGCTTCCGCGCGTACACATCCACCGACGTCGGGACCCGCAGCTTCGACCTCCGGGCAAACCAGCGCCGACTTCCCGTCGTGACGTCGCCGAATTTCGCCGACTTCCGCAACGGCACCGACCAGTGCCCCTCCTACGATCTGCCGGTACGACTGCTCAACGGGAGTGACGCGGCGATCACCGTCACCGCCGCCGACATCGCGGGCGTGGACGCGGATCACTTCACGCTTCAGCCGACGGGAGCGCCCTTCGACGTCGACAGCTTCGACGCCGCCAGCTTCGACGTCGCCTATCTCCCGAGCGCGGCCGACCCTGGCCTTCCGTCCTCGGCCGAGCTTCGCATCACCCTCGGCGACGCCGCCACCGAGCCTCTGATCATCCCCCTCCTCGGCCTGGCCGCCGACCAGGAGGTGATCGAGACCATCACCCAGATCGAGCCGGCGGCGGCGGTCGCCTTCGCCGTTCCGCTGTACCAGAGCTTCGCGGGTCAGGACGTCGAGGCGCTCCAGCTCGCCTGGGGGAGCGCCTTCGACGAGTTCTACGTCCCCTTTGACGACGAGAACATCGACCACCGCTTCGGCTGGTTGACCGAGCCCACCATCGATCCCCGCAACCCGACGCCGCCCGTGCCGGACAGCTGCGACGATGCCTTCGATTTCGACCGGCCGGCCGACAGCTCGAACCACGACGGTCGATGTGGCTTCTTCGCCAACGGCTCCGTGAACCGGCACCGCAGCAACTGGGTGGCGGTCGAGCCCAACGAGATGCCGAACGTCCGGACGGCCTGGGAAGCCCAGTTCGCCAAAGGCGCCAGCTCCTTCGAGCCCAACCGGATCCTCCGGAGCGTCGCCGCCTCGGTGCGCCCTCGCCTCCGGGACTGGAACAGCGAGGTCTACGACGAGGCCGAGTACTGGCACTTCGTCGTCACTCAAGTACGTGACGACGAAAGCGACGGCATCGATCCCACCTTCTTTGCCGACTTCATCCGCGCTTCCCGAGGGGCGCCCTACTTCCAGTCGGTGGGTGCCTCGGGCCTGCTCGGCCCCGAGAGCGGAGACTGCAACTCCGGCGTCGGCCTCGTTCAGGCCACGCCCCGGGCCCGGTCTTTCGTGGACAGGCTCGCCGGCGGCCTCAACTACGCCCTCTGCGACATCAATCCCTCCAATGGAGGGGCGACGGTGGTAGGCGAAGAGGCGGCCGGACTGCGCCGTCGCATCCGCCTGTCGCGGCGAGCCTCCACCCCCAGCATTCGCGTCTTCGCCGACGGGGTTCGGATCGAGCGGGGCGGGCTCGAGCAGAACTGGATCTACGACTCGAATCTTCGGACGGTCCTGTTTCAGGCCCAGAGCCTGCTGGCGCCCGGCACCGAGATCGAGGTCCGCTACAGCCCCGCCTGCTTCTGACGATCCTCATTCTCGGAGCCAGGCCGAACGAGCGACCCGGGCTCGCTGGTAGGCTTCCTCGTAGCCGAGGGCGGCCCGGGTCCAGGAGAAGTTCTTGCGCATGCCGGCGAGCTGCATCGCGCGATAGGTTTGAGGTTGGTCCCAGAACAGACGAAGGGCCCGCTGGCAGACATCATGGAAGACCTCGCCGTCGATGGCTTCGAAGAGGAAGCCCGTTCCCAAGCCATCGCCGGTCGCGCCGTGCCCCTCGACCGAGTCGGCCAAGCCCCCGACCCGGCGAGCGATGGGCGGCGTGCCGTATCGCTGGCTGTACATCTGGTTGAGCCCGCAGGGCTCGAATCGGCTCGGCATCAAGAAGTAGTCTGCTCCCGCCTCGATGCGGTGGGCTAGCCTCTCGTCGTAGCCGAGCACGGCGGCGGCTCGACCGGGATGCCGGGCGGCGGCGGCGCGAAGGCCCTCCTCCAGCCCCGGGTCGCCGGTGCCCAACACCGCGATCTGGGCGCCGGCGCTCACGAGCCGATCGAAGGCGTGAAGGACCATGTCCACGCCCTTCTGGAGGGTCACTCGACAGATCATGCCCAGAAGCGGAGCCCCGCTCTGCTCCAGGCCGAGCTCGGCTTGCAGCGCCGTTTTGCAGGCCACCTTTCCGGAGAGATCCTCGTCATCGTAGTGCGCAGGGAGGAAGGGATCCGACGCCGGGTCCCAGACCTGAACGTCGATGCCGTTTAGGATCCCCATCAGGGCCGAGCCCCGACCGCCGATCTCGCGGTGTAGGCCGGCCCCGCCGAGCGGGGTCGTGATCTCCCAGGCGTAGGTCGGCGATACGGTGGTCAGAAGATCGGCATGAGCGACACCGGCTTTGAAGGGATTGAGGGCGCCGAAGTCCTCGTACTGGTCCGGCGTGAAGACCTCGGCCCCCAAGCCCAGCTCCAGCAGACCCGAGGCCGGGAAGCGAGGCTGGTGGGCTACGTTGTGCATGGTGAATACGCTGGCCGTGAAGCGGAAGTCTTCGACCTCTGGCCCCCTCAGAATCGAGGCGGCGGGCGCGGTCGGCCAGTCGTGCAGGTGCATCACCTCGGGGATCCAGTGGAGCTTTCGAGAGAGCTGAAAGGCGGCCCGGCACAGAAAAGCGAAGCGGGAGAACTCGAAGGCCCCCGCCTCGTAGGACCCATAGATCGCTCGGGCACCGAAGAGCTGCTGGTGCTCCAAGAAGTAGACCGGCACCGCGCTGCCCGGAAGCGCGCCTTCCCAAACTGCGCACCAGGCCTCGCGGGGTCCCATGGGAACGCCGAGAGCTTCGGGAAGCAGGCGCAGGCCTTCTCGAGAGATGCCGCCGTACAGCGGGAGCACGAGCCGGACGTCATGGCCCCGCCGAACGAGGGCTTTGGGGAGCGCGCCCGCCACGTCGCCGAGGCCACCGGCCTTGGCGAAGGGCACGCACTCCGGCGTCACGAACAGGATGTTCATCCGTCAGACGGCCTCGAGAGCCGAAACGGATTTCTCGCTGTGGGCGCTCCCATCGT
Organism: uncultured Myxococcales bacterium; assembly: GCA_964477875.1. GTDB lineage: Bacteria > Myxococcota > Kuafuiibacteriia > Kuafuiibacteriales > Kuafuiibacteriaceae > Kuafuiihalomonas. The sequence goes on along the minus strand of CAYZFR010000106.1, from coordinate 7,555 downwards.
AGCGGATGATGACCGTTTTGCCGTCGCTCATGGTGGCGATGGCGACCGGTCGCTGCCAGACGGAATGCAGGTTCTCGAGGGTCGCCCGTGCCCACTCCGACTCCAGATCGACCCCGTCGTGAGCGTGGCGAAGGAGCAGCTCCCCTCGGTTCTCCCAGTTTCCGTCCACCACGTCGATGATCGGATTTCCGAAGTTGGTGAGCTGGGAGAGCATCTTCATCTTCACGTCGTGAAACTCCCGGGACTGGATCTCCCAGTCGCCGGTGCTGCGGTTCATCCCGTAGGTGAACAGCTTCTGCTCCCGGGCAAAGTCCTCGGTCAGGAACTCGTCGATGAAGGTGACGTCGTTGTAGAGCTTGCGGACCTCGAAGATCTTGCTGCGCCCCAGACCCGTTTGCCGGTCCCAGCGCTTGCGGGTGGCGAAGTCATCGCACTCGTCCCACTCCTTGCCGAACTGACCCTTGTTCCAGCGCTCTTCGATGTGGCGGAAGAGCTCCAGGCCCAGCTTGTACGGGTTGATGCGCCCCGGCTGCATGCCCATCGTCGACGCGTGCACGTCGGCGTAATCCAGGAGCTCGCTGTCGTGCATGGCCCGTGAGGTCATGATCGTCGAGTGCCAGTAGGAGGCCCAGCCCTCGTTCATGATCTTGGTCTGACCCTGGGGCGCGAAGTAATAGGCCTCTTCGCGCACGATCTCGATGCAGTCCGCCTGCCAGCTCTCCAGCGGCGCGTTCTCCATCAAGAACAGCAGGACGTCTCGAACCGGACGCTCGGGGAAGCGCTTCTTTCGGAGCGCCTCCTCCTCCAGCTTCTTGCGCTCTCGCTCCACGAACTCGGCCGGGTTCACGTAGCCGCGCATGTAGCCTCTCTCGGTGGGAATGAGCCGGACCGACTTGGGGTCCTCTTCGTCGCCGTCCTTGGCCGGGGGGCGCGTCGACTGCGCCTGCTCGAAGAGCGCCCGCTGGTCGATGAGGTTCTCCAGGGACAGGCAGGCGTCCATGAAGGCCTCGACCCTCTCCACGCCGAATCGATCCATGTAGCGCCGAACCCGGGCCGCGTGGTTCGCCATCTGGTCGAGCATGCGGCGGTCGGTGTTCGAGAAGTAGAGGTTGTTCTTGAAGAAGTCGCTGTGCCCGTACACGTGGGCCATGACCAGCTTGTGCTGGAGCAGCGAGTTCGAGTCGATCAGATAGGCGTAGCAGGGGTCGGTGTTGATCACGAGCTCGTAGATCTTGGACAGACCGTACTCGTGGGACTTCGACAGCTGCTCGTACTCCATCCCGAACTTCCAGTGCGGATACCGGGTCGGGAAGCCGCCGTAGGCGGCCACCATGTTCATTTGGTCGACGGTCACGAGCTCGAAGAGCACTTCGAAGGGGTCGAGGCCATACTCGGCGGCGTATCCCCGTATCTCGCGCTGCATCTCGATCAGATGGGGTGGCAGCGACATGTCGGCCATGCTAGCGGCGATCGGAGCCACGGGCCAACGCTGAGCACCCTGATCTTCCATACTGCGGACTGGCACCTGGGCCAGACGCTGCACGGGCACGACCGAGGTCCGGAGCATGACGCCTTCCTCACCTGGTTCCTGGAAGCCATCCGTGACGCGCAGCCCGATGCGATCCTCATCGCAGGGGACGTCTTCGACGTGGCCAGCCCCAGCGCGGTCTCGACGCGGCGATACTTCCGCTTCCTCGCCGACGTCGCCCGTGCCGCTCCTTCGACCACGGTGGTGGTCGTCGCTGGAAACCACGACTCTCCCCAGCGCCTGGAGGCTTCTCGCGAGCTCTTGGATCAGCTCCGCGTCCGGGTCGTCGGCCGGCCCGACGACCTGGAGCGCATGCTGGTCCCGGTAGGCCCCCTGCAAAGCCCCAAAGCCTGGGTGCTGGCCGTCCCCTACCTGCGCCCCTCGGATCTGGCGGCCTGGTCGAGCGAAAGCGACCCGGATCGCCGGGCCATCGACGGCTACCGCCGCCTGAACGAGGCGCTGCTGGAGCGGCTGGCCAGCCGCGGAGCCGACGCCGGCGTCCCGGTCATCGCCACCGGCCACTGCTACATGGCGGGGGGCCTTTGCAGCGACGAGTCGGAGCGCCCCATCCAGCGAGGCTACCAGTCCGCCTTCCCGAGCGACGTCGTCCCCTCGGCGATCCGCTATCTCGCCTTGGGCCATCTGCACCGGGCCCAGGCCGTCGAAGGCTCGACCGCCATCCGCTACGCAGGCTCACCGATCCCGCTGTCGATGACGGAGCGGGACTATCGCCACCAGGTCGTGGCGGTGCGCATGGGTGACGATGTCCGGGTGCAGGCGATGGAGATCCCGCGGAGCGTCCCCTTTCGGGTCGTGCCGGAAGAGCCGGCGCCGCTCCCCGAGGTCCTGCACGCCCTGAGCGACCTTCCTTCTTTCGAGGCGCCTCCCTTTCTCGAGGTGCGGATCCGACTCGACGAAGCCGAGCCCCGGCTGCGGCAGCGGGTCGAGGCCGCCCTCGCCCATACCTCGGTCCGCCTCACCCGCATCGTGGTCGAGAGGGCCACCGGCCCCGAGCTCGACTGGTCGCCGGCGCCCCTTCAGCAGCTGGCTCCCCGAGAGGTCTTCGAGCAGCTCGTCCGCCGCAGCCGGGGCGGGCCGCCCCGCCCCGAGCTCCTCGCCCTCTTCGACGAGGTCGCTTCGGAGGCGACGGAGGAGCCCTCGTGAAGATCCTCGCCCTGCGAGGGGAAAACCTGGCCTCCCTGGAGCACTTCGACATTCCCTTCGACGCGCCTCCGCTCTCGGAGAGCGGGCTCTTCTCCATCGACGGCCCCACCGGGGCGGGGAAGAGCACCCTGCTCGACTCTCTGTGCCTAGCCCTCTTCGACCGAGTGCCACGCCTGGTCGGGGCCCGAGACGCGGCCGACGCCTCGCGCGAGGGGCTGTCTCCCACCGATCCCCGAGCGGTCCTCCGCCGTGGGGCCGGCGCCGGGATGGCTGAAGTCGACTTCCGGGGGCGGGACGGCGAGCGCTATCGAGCCACCTGGGAGGTTTGGCGCGCCCGAAAAGCACCGGACGGACGGCTCCAGAACCAGCGAATGCGCCTCGTCCGCCTCGATGCCCACGAGGAGCTGACGGGTAAGCACCGGACCGAGACCCTCGGCACGATCCAAGAGCGGATCGGCCTCGACTTCGATCAGTTCCGGCGAGCGGTCCTGCTGGCCCAAGGGGACTTCTCGGCCTTTCTACGGGCCCGACCCGAAGAGCGGGCGCAGCTCCTGGAGCGAATGACGGGAACCGAGGCCTTCAGCCTGATTTCGGTGGCGGCCTTCGCACGGCACAAGGAGGACGAGGAGCGGGTCAGCACCCTCGAGGCCCGACGCACCGGGAACGCGCCCCTCGAAGCCGAGGCCCGAGCGGCGCTGCAGGCCGAGGTGGAGGGCGAAAGCAAGGCGACGGCAGAGCTTCAGACGCGGCGCGAGGTGATCCGGAGCCAGCTCGAAGCGCGCGAGCGAAAGGCCGAGCTGGTGGCGGAGCTCGAGGGGGCGGAAGGAGCGGCGCGGCAGGCGGAGTCGGCTTGGATCGAGGCGGGCGAGCTGCGGGCCGAGCTCGCCCGCGAAGCGCAGCTGGCGCCTCTTCGCCCTCAGTGGGAGGCGCTGCAATCTCTCCTGCAGGAACTGGCGCGCTCCATCCGAGAGCGGGACGAAGCCACCGAAGCCGCCCGCACGGCCAGCGAGACCAAAAAGCGCGCCCAAGAGGAGGCGGAGCGAGCCCGGGCTGCCTTGGTGGAGCAAGAAGCGGAGGCGAAGCGACGCGCCCCGGAGCTCGAGGCGGCGGCCGCCCTCGACGCCCGGCGTTCCGAGGCGGAAGAAGAAGAAGCCGAGGCCGTCGCTACCGTGGCCCGCCTGCGGGCGGAGCTGGAGCCCGCGCTGGATCGCTGTCGAGCGCTTCGCCAAGCGAGGGCGGACGTCGAGGCAGATCTGGCCCGACTGGCCACCAGCATCGACAACGACGTTCGACAGATGGCGCCCCGCTGGCCGTCCCTGGCGCGAGAGCTCGGGCGCTGGGTAGCAGCTCTGACCGAGCGGGACCGAACCCTGGACGCCATCGCCCGGCACGCCGAGGAAGAGCGGCGGCAGCAGGCGGCCCTCGAAGCCGAGACCGAGAAGCTGAAGGCTGGCGCTGAATCGCTGGCCTCGGCCCGACAGGACCTGGAGGAGGCTCGCCGGGCCCTGACCGCTCACAGGCGTATCGGCGGACCGCACCGGCTGAGCGAAGCCTTCGCCGGGCTGTCGGAGCTGGAGTCCGAGCGGAGCGGGCTGCTGCGCCGCATGGAGCAGGCCAAGCAGGACCGGAGCACGATCCGGAGGCTGGAGAGGGACAAGGACAAGGCGCAGGCGAAGCTGCGCAAGGCCCGGGCCGAAGCTCGACGGGCGATCCGAAGCCGCCGGCAGAAGGAGGCCGAGCTCGAGGAGCTCGAGAGCCGCTTCGCCCTCGGTCGGCTGCGGCGGGAGCTCCATGCGCACCGGAGCGCGCTCTTGGAGGAGGGGCCTTGTCCATTGTGCGGCGCCGAGACCCACGGTGACCCAGGACCGCCCGAGTCTTTGCCGGAGTCCGAGCTCACCAGGCTGGAAAAGCTGCGCAAGCAGATCCAAAAACTGGAGACAAAGCGCGTCGACAAAGAGATCGAGGACAAGACGGCGACCGAGCGCGTTGCGGAGCTGGAGCGCAACATCCGAGACAAGGAGGAGCGGGCCGAAAGCGCACAAGCGGCGTGGCTGACCTTTCGCCGAAGCCTGGAGATGGTCTGGGTCGACAGCGCCTTTCTCGCCCATCAGCGGGTGCAAGCCCTGGCTCTGCGGATGGGAGAGACGCCCTCGCCCAAACAGCTCGCCGAGGTCGAAGAGAGCCTCGCCGAGACGGGCGCACGCCTCAGGGCCCACGCGGCCGAAGACGAACGGCGGGCGGCACAGCTCGAGCGCTGCGAGACGAAAGAGGCGCAGGCGCGCTCGAGCCAGGAGGCGGCCGAAGCAGAGCGCCGCCGGATGGAGGAGGACCTTCGCGCGCACCTCGCGGCCGGAAACCTCCTGCGGCAGCGGGCCGATGCCTTGGCCGGCGCCGGGTTCGCCGAGCGGGTCCGGGAGCTGTGTCCATCGCCTCTGGAGGAGGAGGCGGTGACGGATCCGAGGGCCTTTCTCGACGCCTGGGCCCCCCGGATGGAGCGGGCCGAGGCCCTGCTCGAACACGAGGTGCAGCAACAGAGCTTGCGAAGCCAGCTCCACGACCAGCAGCGCGGCGCCAGCGAGACCCTGGCCCGTGCCCACGCGCGCTTCGAGGAGGCTCGGGCACGCCGCGACCGGGCCCGCGCGCGGCGAGAGGGCGCGGCGGCGGCCCGGTGCGAGCTCTTGGACGGGCGCTCGCTCCAGGAGGTCCAGCAGGCGCTGGAGACGAAGAAGCAGCAGGCGAGCCAAGTCCTGGAGGCTGCCCAGGCCCGAGCGACCCAAGCCGAAGCGAGCGAGGCTGCTGCTCGGTCTCGCATCGACGCGCTGAGCGAGGGCGTCCGCCGGAGCGAGGCGGAGCGGGACACCCGCCGGGCCCGATTGGAGGCGGCGGCGGTGACGGCCGGCCTGGACCTCGAGGCGCTGGCGCCTGCGCTGGCCCGCCCCGTGGCCGCCGGCGCCCAGGAGAAGGTGACAGCCCTGGAGGAGGCGCGCCGCGCCGCCTGGGTCGCGGTCGAGGACCGGACCCAGCGCCTGGCCGCCTTCGACGCCAAGCAGCCCGAGCTGCCAGAGCCCGACGCTCTGACCGAGGCCCTGGCCGACGTCGACGCCCAGCTGCGGGTTCGAAGCGAGCGCCTGCTCACCCTCCGAACTCGACTCGCCCAGGACGATGAGGCGAAGCAACGCTGGACGGCCCTGCAGGCCGAGCTCGAGGAGGCGGAACAGCGCCGCCGCCTCAGCGCCGAGCTGTCGGAGCTCATCGGCTCGGCCGACGGCCGGAAGTTCCGGACCTTCGCTCAGGGGCTCAGCCTGTCGGCGCTGCTTTCGCAGGCCAACCTGCATCTGCGCCGGCTCCGTCCGCGCTACCGGCTGATTCGGGCCCCGGGGCGGGACATCGACATCCAGGTCGTGGACCGAGACCTTGGAGACGAAATCCGCTCGGTCTCGACCCTCTCCGGCGGGGAGAGCTTCCTGGTGTCCCTGGCTCTCGCTCTCGGGCTGTCGTCCTTGTCGGCTCGGGACCTGGCCATCGAGTCGCTGTTCATCGACGAAGGCTTCGGCCATCTGGACAAGGAGGCCCTGGAGGTCGCCATCACCACCCTCGATGCCCTGCAGGCCGAGGGCCGCACCATCGCCATCGTGTCCCACGTGCCCGACGTCGCCGAGCGGATCGGCTACGGGGTCGAGGTCCGCCCTCTCGAGCCCGGCCGAAGCCGCGTCCGCATCCGCGGCGGCTGAGCCACCTGCCCTGTGCTACGTTCGCTCGAATCTCATGAGCACCGACCTTCTGGCCATCGCGCTCGGCTTTGCGCTTCTCGTTGCAGGAGGTGAAGCGCTCGTCCGTGGCGCGAGCGGGATCGCGCTCCTCGCTCGGCTCACCCCCACGGTGGTCGGTCTGACCATCGTGTCGGCGGGAACCTCGATGCCGGAGCTGGTGGTCTCCGTCCACGCGGCCCTCGGAGGGAGCCCGGGCCTATCCCTCGGAAACGCGATCGGCTCCAGCATCTTCAACATCGGCGCCATCCTCGGTTTGACGGCGCTGTTTCGGCCGCTTCGGATCCTCGGCAACTCGGTCCGCCTGGAGTGGCCGGTGATGATGCTGGCCGCCTTTCAGCTGCACCTGTTGATCCGGGACGATCTCCTGGACCGGTTGGAGGGCGGTTTTCTGCTCGGCGCCTTGGTGGCCTTCCTGGCCTACACGGTGGCGGTCGGGGCGGGGACCGCCTCCGAGACCGAGAACGAGGCCTTCGGGGCCCAGGTGGCGACCGCCTCTTTGGGCCGCCACGGCGGCACGGCGCTCGCGCTCAATGCGGGCGCCGTCCTCGTGGGCGCGGCGTGCCTGGCCGGGGGCGCGCAGGTCTTGGTCTTTGGCGCCTCCAACCTGGCGCGCGGCCTCGGCGTGACCGAGACCGTCATCGGCTTGACCATCGTCGCCGCAGGCACCGGCACTCCCGAGCTCGTCACCTCGATGGTCGCCGCCCTCCGCGGCCGAGACGACATCGCGGTCGCCAACATCATGGGGTCCAACATCTTCAACGTCTTGGGTATCCTCGGCACCACCGCCCTCATCACTCCCATCGAGGTCCCCCCCGAGATCATCGGCCGAGACAGCCCCTGGATGATCGCCCTGACCCTGCTCCTCTTCCCCCTCATGGCCACCGGCGCCCGCATCAACCGCCGCGAAGGCGCCCTCCTCCTCGTCGCCTTCAGCGCCTACATGGTCATCCTAGTCCGCGCCGCGACCTAAGGTCCCAGCGCATCTCCTTCAGGGGCGTCTTGACTCGGGATGGCGGAGGCGATTTCACCCTCTGGTGCCTAGCGTCACACGTATTCTGCTCATGCTATGTCTCTTCGGCCCGCCGGCCCTCGC
>CAYZFR010000105.1:0-13660 GCA_964477875.1 uncultured Myxococcales bacterium | reverse complement strand
CTCGACGGCCGTCGAGGACGTAGAAGGGGATGTCGAGCAGCTCGGCGACGCGCCGGGCGTCCTGCAGGTCGTCGGGGGGACAGCAGGCCCGAGGCGCGAGGGGGTTGTCCGGATCGGGGTCGTGAAGACGCAGCGACAGGCCGATGACCTCGGCTCCGGCTTCGACGAGGCGATGGGCCGCGACCGCCGAATCGACGCCGCCCGACAGGGCGACGGCGATCCGGCGACCCGCCCAGCGGCGAAGATCCTCAGCGCCCGTGCTCGCCGGTGGCGGATCGCACGGGCAACGCGTCTTGCTCGTCGGAGCGCTCATTCGAGTGGCAGGAGTCTGGGTAATCGACCCGCTCTTTCAACTCTTTGCCGACCTTGAAGAACGGCAGCCGTTTGGCGGGGACATGGATGGTCTCGCCGGTCCTAGGGTTTCTTCCGGTGTAGGCGTCATAGGACTTGCTCGTAAAGCTGCCGAAGCCTCGGATCTCGATCCGTTCCCCCCGCTCGAGGGCCTGGCTCATCTGGTCGAACACCAGGTTCACCACCTGCTCGGCGCGCTTCTTGGTGATCTTGGCCCGCTCGGCCAATCGCTCCACGAGTTCGGATTTGTTCAAGGCTGCCGCTCCCGAGCGACTGGGGGCCGCCCTTCCCTCATCCGGGGCCTCCCCCCGGCTTGCGCCCCCGACAGGGTTCGAACCTGTGGCCTACGGTTTAGGAAACCGTCGCTCTATCCAGCTGAGCTACGGGAGCTTGAAGGAGACGTAGCTTGGCGCAATTTCCAAGTCAATCCCGGTACATATGGAACGTTCCGTCAGTACTCGACCAGAGACAAGGAGGGGATGGAGAGCTTTTGACGGCCCTTCAGGAAGCCGAGCTCCACCACGAAGGCCGCCTCGACCGGGTCGCCCCCAGCCTGGCGAACGAGCTCGGTGGCGGCGTTCATCGTACCCCCAGTCGCGAGGAGATCGTCGATCAGGACCACCCGCTGACCGGCCTGCAGGTCCTCTCGATGCACCTCGAGTCGGTCGGTGCCGTACTCCAGCTCGTACTCCCAAGAGTGGGTCTCGCGGGGGAGCTTGCCCGGCTTGCGGATCAGAACCGCGCCCACGCCGAGACGCAGCGCGAGAGGAACGGCGAACAAGAAGCCGCGGGACTCGATGCCTGCCACCGCGCCGACCTTCATGGCGTCGTAGCGTTCGGCGAAGGCATCCACCACCCGGGCCAGGGAGGGGCCATGGGCGAGGACCGGCGTGATGTCCTTGAACAGGATGCCAGGCTTGGGAAAGTCCGGCACGTCCGCGATCTTGCTCTTCAGGAGGTCTGCGATGCCGCTCATGAAGGCCTCGGCTAGCCCGGTCGCGCTCGTCTCTGCAAGCCTTGCCGAGCCTCAGGGCAGCCGGAGGAGCGGATTGATCGGGTCGCCCTCTCGGACCTCGAAGTAGAGGTAGGCGACCCCCGTGCCCCGGTCGCCGACCCGCGCAATGCCCTCGCCTCTTTGGACGCGGCGGCCCTCGTCGACGCAGACGGTCGCGTTGCGGCCGTAGAGGGTCAACCGACCCTCCTCGCCTTCGATCACGATCAGCCGCCCAAAGCCGGGCTGCTCGCCCACGAAGACCACCCGGCCGTCTTCGGCCGAGTACACCGGAGCGCCGAGGGGCGCGGCGATGTCGATCCCGCGGTAGGGCGCGCCGTCCTTTTGACCGAAACGGGCCAGAAGGACGCCGTCTACCGGCCACTGCAGGCCATGGTCCGAAATCTGTCGCCGGTCTCGGCGCAGGTCGCAGCCCCCCACCGCGACCGGGGGCGGAGATGGAGAGCGGCCGGGGTCCGCGCGGTCGAGGGGGACGGCGCCGGCCCGGGGCCGCTCACCCGGGATGAGCAGTTCTTGCCCGACCTGCAGGGTGGTCGGATCCGTAATCCGATTGAGCGCCATGAGCTCTTCGAGCTCGACCTCGTAGCGAAGCGCGATCCGATAGAGATTTTCGCCAGACTGGACGACATGGATCCGATGCCGGGCGCGGAGCGCCGGTCGGCCGACCGGCTCCGCCACCCGGGGACCGCAGGCCGGCCCGGCCAGGAGCAGGATTGCGGCCCAGGCGCCCGCCTTCCGAGACCGCCCGCTCAGGGCGCGTCGAAGCGGGGCATGACCGGCCCCCGATCTTCCGACGGCTCCCGCTCGCACCCGTCCAGGCTCCAACTGTTCAGATCTTCTGCCAAGACCCGACGGTTCGTCGCGTCGACATCCATCGGCGTGACCGAGACGAAGCCCTTCGCCACCGCGTTGCAGTCGCTGCCCGGAAGGTCGCGGTGCTCCACCGGCACTCCGCCGATCCAGTAGTACGGCGTCCCCCGGGGGTCGTCTCTCCGCTCGACGTGGTGGCGAAAGTGGCGTTGCCCCTGGAAGGTCATCTGGAAGCGCTCGGCCGATCCAGGCGGGACGTTCACGTTGAGCAGGGTATCGGGGGGCAGGCCGTCCTGCAGGATCCGAGCGGCGAGCCGGGTCGCGAAGCGGGCGCTGCCCTCGAAACCGCCCTGACGCGGGTCGGTAGCGGAGATCGCGAAGGCCGACAGGCCCATCAGGGTGCCCTCCATCGCGCCTCCCACCGTCCCCGAGTAATGCACGTCGAAGCTCAGGTTCGGGCCCGCGTTGATCCCCGAGGCGACCAGGTCGGGGCGCCGGGGCAGGTACTCGTGGATGGCGAGGTAGACCGCGTCGGCCGGGGTGCCCTGGACCGAGAACCAGCGAGGCCGAAGCTGGTGACCGCGCAGAGGGGCGTGGAGGCTGATCTGATGGGAGACGCCGGACTGGTTCCGGTCTGGGGCCGCTACCCAGACCTCGCCGAGGGGATCGAGGCCAGCGGCCAGGGCCTGGATGCCGGGAGCGTGAATGCCGTCGTCGTTGGTGACCAAGATGAGGGGGCGATCCGCCACCCATCGACGCTGGGCAGGGCTTCGGGGGGAGTCAATCGGATCGGGTGCGACGGAAGAATCGAGACACGTCGTACCCGAGGCCCACACCGATGTACGGGGTGTGGACGTAGCTGGTGTAGGTCTCGTCGAGATAGGTCTCGAGGTCCTCGGCGAAGCCCCGACTGAGGCGGGCGCGAACCGGGTCGCCGCGAGGCGTGACGGTGCTGGAGGCGGCGATGGTGCTGACGAAGCCGAGGGCGGCTCGCAGGGTCAGGCCGTTCTTCCAGTTCCACCGGTGAGAAGCCTCGAAGCCGAGCAGGTGGAGCGTCGAGTCGACGTCGAACTCGTTGGAGCCTTGGTCGGGGACCCCTCGGCCGAGGGCGGCCGACAACAGGGCGGAGCCGGTGGTGGTGCCGCCCAGGGTGGCGAGCATATAGCCGGCGTCGAAGCCCCAGCCCTTGCGTTCGAAGGGCCGCCACCCGACCTGAAGGCGCCACACCAGGGAGGAGTCCAGAGTCTCGACGATCACCTCGCTCGTCTCTTCGTTGTAGTCGCCGAACTCCTGCGAGACGGCGTCGATGATCTCGACGTAGCCGGTGGGCACGACGCCGATCGACGTCCATGCCCGAATGCGGTGAGGAAGCTCGACCTCAAAGCGAGCGCCGACGTGGAGGGGAACGTCGGTGGCGGCCTCGGTCCACAAGCGCCATTTCGGCCCGACCTCGGCCGGCGTGCTCGTCTGGGTCTGGCCGAGGAGGGCGGCGAGGATGAGGGGGGCGATCATGGGGTGAGGCGTTCAGCTGGTGCCATAGAGTCGGTCTCCAGCATCACCTAGACCAGGCACGATGTACGCATTCTCGTTCAGGCGCTCGTCGATCGCCGCCGTCACGATGGGCACCTTGGGGAAGGCCCCTCGGAGCGTTTCGATCCCCTCCGGCGCCGCCACCAGCGACACGAAGCGAAGGTCTCGCGCGCCGGCTCGAGCCAACAGCGCCAGCGCCGAGATGGCGGTGTTGCCGGTGGCGAGCATCGGATCGACGACGATGACCGTGCGCTCGTCCAGCGCCTCCGGTGCCTTCATGAAGTAGACCTCGGCCCGCAGCGTCTCCTCGTCCCTGCGCATCCCGATGTGGGCGACCTCGGCCTCGGTGACGAGGTCCAAGATCCCGTCAGCGAGCCCGAGCCCCGCTCGCAGAATCGGCGCCACCACCGGCGGCCGGCCGTCCAGGCAGGGAGCCTCCATCGAAGCCATGGGTGTGGTGATGCCGCGGGTCGTCGTCCGAAGATCCCGAGTGGCCTCGAAGCACAGCAGCCCCCCCACCTCCCGCAGCAGGCGCCGGAACTCGGAGCTGGGGCAGCCGATCTCCCGCATCCGGGTGAGCTTGTGCTGAACCAGCGGATGGTCGAGGAGCCGCACCGTCATCGCAGTTCTGAATTCAGCGGCTCGACGGGGTGGGTCAACCGGGCCCCCCGAGATGGACTGCCCCTCGTCATCCGGCGTGGCGGCTTCATGGCTGAACATGCGCTCAGCGCCCCCCTAGGAAGCGCGCCGGCAGCGGGGGTTCTTGCCGGCCTGACGGGCCGACTGAAAGATAGACTGCACTTCGGACTGCATTTCGGTCAGATACTGGGCCCGGCGGCTCGGATCGGGGTGGGTAGACAAGAACTCGGGGCCGCTGCTCCCGCGCGCGGCCATCTTCTCCCACAGCTTGGGCGCGCCCATCGGATCGAACCCGCTGCGAGCCAGCAGCTGCAGCCCTACCACGTCCGCCTCCTCCTCCTGGGTCCGGCTGTGGGGCAGGGCCACGCCGTACTGGAAGCCGAGGCCGAGGCCCGCCATCACCAGCTGCCCGGTCCGGTCGTTCTCGGCGTCGATGACGGCGCCCAGCAGCGACGCGACCCCCGAGGCTGCGGTCTGCTGACTGACGCGCTCGTTGCCGTGCTGCTCGATGACGTGGCCGATCTCGTGGCCCATGACCGCGGCCAGCTGGTCCTGGGTCTGGGCGAAGTCGACCATCCCCGAGTACACGCCGACCTTCCCGCCCGGGAGCGCGAAGGCGTTCACCTGCTCGCTCTCGAAGACGACGACTTCCCACTGCTGCTTTCGGTCCAGACCACCGGCCGCCAGGAGCGCGTCGGCGATGCAGCGGACGTAGCTGCTGTCAGCGGTCGTCGGGGCCTGGATGGGCTCTTGGTTCTTCATCTGCGCGAAGGCTTCCGCGCCTAGCTGAGACATTTGACCCTCGGGTAGCAGGAGGAGCTGCTTGCGCCCGGTCGAGGACGTGGCACAGGCGGCCACGACGACGAGGCCGCCCACAACGGCGAGGGCGGCTCGCGTCACCACTCCTCCAGGAGGGTCTGAGCGTCGTCGAGTCGCTCCTTGGCGAAGGCGGGATCGCTCTGCAGATTCTCGCGGGCGTCGCTCAGCGCCCAGCGGATCCGCTTCACCACCGAGTCACTCGCCCAGTCTAGGCGGTGCTCGCGCTGGGCGAAGACCTTGCTCATGATCTCGAGCCGCTCCGCATCGGACGCGCCGGCCGGGACCGGAAGGCCCACCGTGTCGTAGGTGAACGCGAAGGGAGCCTCGCGGTGATCCCCTTCCTCCTGCTGGGCGCTGTTCGCCCAAGCCAGGGCGCCGGCGAGCGCTGCGGTGGCGACGGTCGCGGCCGTGAACAGAATCCTCATGATCTCTCACTGGCCTGTTTTTCCTCGGGATGCCAGGATCATTGGGGCCCGTGTCCGAAATCGTCACCTCGACGGGCGAAGCCTCGTGCGCTCTGGAAGGGCGTGCCTCGGTCTCCCTGATCATCCCCGCCCTGAACGAGGCGGAGGCCCTCCCCTCCACGCTGCAGGCGGTGGCTGCCTTGGATCCGCCGGCCCACGAGGTCGTCGTTGTCGACGGCGGCAGCGAGGACCAGACCGTCGCCCTCGCGAAGGCGGCGGGCTGCCGAGTGCTGCGGGCCGCCCCGGGACGGGCCCGGCAAATGAACGCCGGGGCCGGCGTTGCGAGCGGTGACCTCCTCTGCTTCCTCCACGCCGACACCCGGCTCGCCGTCGACGCAATCCGGGTGATGGGCCAGACCCTCAGCGACCCGCGAATCGCGGGAGCCGGCTTCACGTCTTTGATGGAGGGAACGCGGGGCGTTCGATGGCTCACGAGCTTCCACAACTTCATCAAGACCTACTACGCCCCCTTGCTCTTTCGTCCGGTCGGATACTTCAAGCGGGGCGTTCGGCTGTTGTTCGGGGACCAGGCGATCTTCTGTCGCCGCCGAGACTTCCTGGCCGTTGGCGGCTTTGAGGAGATTCACGTGATGGAAGAGGCCAGCCTGTGCGAGCGCCTCAGCGCGCGGGGTCGGATCCTCCAGCTCCGTCGCACCGTCCGCTCTTCGGATCGGCGGGTGCGGCGGTGGGGCTTCTGGCGGGCCCACGCGACCTACGTGCTCATCGGCTTCGGCTGGGGGCTCGGTGTCTCTTCGGAGCGCCTGCGCCGCTTCTACCCCGACGTTCGCTGATCTCAACGCATGCGGGCCGCCCAGGTCTGATCGTCCTCGTCCACGCAGCGCCCCTGCACCTGGCCCTCGAAGCCTCTGTCGAAGGGAGCGAGGACGAAGGTGCAGTCCAAGAACCCCTGGGCGTTGCCGAACAGCTCGACCCGATAGACGCCGGCCTCCCGCAGCGAAAGGGCGTTCTTGCGGGGCCAGCGCTCTGGGAAGGGGCTGAAGGTGTTGGCGCCGGTCTGAGACTCGAGGTCGCCGATCTCGTCGTCTTCGATGCGAGAGGCGGATCGGGGCGAGGGCACGTCGACCGAAGCGAGAAACAGCTCGTTCCCTCGCTCCGTGCGGAGCGAGCCCCGGAGCGGGGTTGCTCCCTCGAAATCGAACACGAGGGTGCCCTCGATCGGCTGCTCGTCGTCGAAGGAGGCGGGGCGACCCGGCGGCGGAGCTGGTGCCGCGCAGGCGCCCAGCAGCGCGAACAAGATGAGGGCTCGTTTCATGGTTTCAGGATGGCAGCTCGATCGCGGCTGGTCACTTCTTGGCGAGATCGGCGAAGTCCTCGAGCACGCCCGGATCCTCGATCGTGGGCGGGATCTCGTACTTTTTCCCGTCCATGATGGAGCGCAAGGTCTTCCGGAGGATCTTTCCGGAGCGCGTCTTCGGCAGGCGAGCCACGACGTGAACCGACTTCAGACTGGCGATGGCCCCGATCCGGGCCCGAACCAGCTCTTTGGCTTCGTTCTCCACCCTGCACTCCTCAGCGCCCGACTTGAGGATGACGAAGGCCATGGGACGCTGGCCCTTCAGCTCGTCCGAAACACCCACCACCGCACACTCTGCCACCGCCTCGTGCTCCGCGAGGACCTCCTCGATGGCGCCCGTCGACAGTCGGTGACCGGCGACGTTGATGACGTCGTCGGTCCGACTCATCACGAAGACGTAGCCGTCCTCGTCGATCATCCCGGCGTCGGCGGTCTTGTAGTAGCCGGGGAACTCGTCGAGATAGGCCTGCCGGAATCGCTCTTCGGCGTTCCACAGAGTGGGCAGGGCGCCGGGCGGGAGCGGGAGCCGAACGACGATGTTCCCGATCGTTTTTGGGGCCGCAGGATGCCCTTCGTCGTCCATCACCCGTACGTCCCAGCCGGGCACGGGCAGGGTGGGCGAACCTGGTTTCACCGGCAGGGGCTCGATACCCAAGCAGTTGGAAGCCACCGCCCAGCCGGTCTCGGTTTGCCACCAATGGTCGATGACGGGCACCCCCAGGACCTCCTGGGCCCACTGCAGGGTGGCGGGATCGCAGCGCTCGCCAGCCAGAAAGAGGGACTTCAGACAGGACAAGTCGTAGTCGCCGGCCATCTTGCCCTGGGGATCCTGCTGCTTGATGGCGCGGATGGCGGTGGGCGCGGTGAAGAGCACGCGGACGTCGTGCTCCTGGATGACGCGCCAGAAAGCCCCGGCGTCAGGCGTCCCCACCGGCTTGCCCTCATAGAGGACGGTCGTGCATCGATTCAAGAGCGGCCCGTAGACGATGTAGGAGTGACCGACAACCCAGCCGACGTCGGAGGCAGCCCAGTAGGTATCGCCCGGCTCGACGTCGTAGACATTCTTCATCGTCCACTGCAGCGCGACCGCGTGGCCTCCGTTGTCACGGACGATGCCCTTCGGCTGACCGGTCGTGCCCGAAGTGTAGAGGATGTAGAGGGGGTCGGTGGCGTCGACCGGGGTACAGGGCACTGGTTCGCCACCTGCCTCCACCTCGGCCCATGACGCTTCGTGCGGTCCGAGCTCGGCTTCGTACAGGGACCGCTGCAAGATCACGCAGTGCTTGACCTCGTGCTCGGACAGCCGCTGCGCCTCCCGCAGCAAGGATTGATAGGGGACGACGCGGCTTGGCTCGATGCCGCAGCTCGCGCTCAGGATCAGCTTGGGTTTGGCGTCGTCGATCCGTTTCGCCAGCTCCTGCGCTGCGAAGCCCCCGAACACTACCGAATGGACGGCGCCCAGACGGGCGCAGGCCAGCATGCCCACCACCGCCTCTGGCACCATCGGCATGTAGATGATGACCCGGTCGCCGCGGCCCACGCCACGCTTGGCAAGCGCCCCCGCGAAGAGGGAGACCCGGTCGAGCAGCGCGGCGTAGGTGAAGACTTGCTTCGTATTCGTGAGCGGCGAGTCGTAGATCAGAGCGGGCTGTTCGCCGTGGCCGGCCGACACGTGTCGGTCGAGGGCGTTGTAGCAGGTGTTCAGCTGCCCCCCTGCGAACCAGCGATAGTAGGGCTCGCGTTTGTCGTCGAGGACCCGCTGCCAGGGACTGGACCACTCCAGCCGCCCGGCGGCCTCGGCCCAGAAGGTCTCCGGGTCGTCCATAGATGCGCGGTGGACCTCGCGATGGCTGCTCATGAACTCAAACAAGCAGAGGAGTGGACGATTGGAAAAGACCCGTGGCCTTGGAAACGAGCCTCGAGGCGGCCAGCATCGGGCCATGCGTATCGCGCTCATCGCCTCATTACGCATCGCGTCGTCGCCCGCCTTGGCGGCGCCTCGAAGGACTGACGCCCTTCAGGCTCTGGTCTTCTTCTTGGCCTTTCGGGCCAGATCCTTCTCCAGCATCTCGACGATGAAGCCGGCCACGTCCTTGCCGGTCGACTTTTCGATCCCTTCCAGGCCGGGCGAAGAGTTGACCTCCATGACCACGGGTCCGTGATTGGAGCGGAGCATGTCGACACCCGCCACGTGAAGCCCGAGGATCTTGGCGCAGCGGACGGCGGTGCTTCGCTCTTCGGGGGTCAACTTGATGGTCCGGGCCGAGCCACCGCGGTGGAGGTTGGACCGGAACTCCCCCTCGGGCCCCTGACGCATCATCGAGGCGATGACCCTACCGTCGACCACGAAAGCACGGACGTCGGCGCCACCGGCCTCCTTGATGAACTCTTGGACCAAGATGTTTGCGTCGAGCTTTTGAAAAGCGGTGATGACGGCTTCGGCCGCCTTGTCCGTCTCGGCCAGCACCACGCCCATGCCCTGGGTACCTTCGACGAACTTGATGATGAGGGGCGCCTTTCCGACGATGTTGATGACGCCGTCCACGTCCTTGGTTGAGCGGGCGAAACCGGTCACCGGCAGCCCCACGCCCTCGGCGGCGAGGAGCTGTAGCGCCCGAAGCTTGTCACGGGACCGGGCGATGGCCTGAGACTCGTTGGCGCACAGGACCCCCATCATCTCGAACTGCCGCACCACCGCCGTGCCGTAGAAGGTCAGCGATGCCCCGATGCGCGGAATGACCGCGTCGACCTCGATGGGTTGCCCCCCGTAGAGGACCTGAGGCTTGTGAGAGGTGATGTTCATGTAGCACCGCGAGAAGTCGACGATGCTGGTCTCGTGACCTCGCCCCCGCGCGGCCTCGTCCAGCCGCCGCGTCGAGTAGAGCGCCTTGTCCCGAGATAGGATCGCGATGCGCACCCGGAGAAGCTAGCAGAGGCCAGCGGGCGGTCAAAGGCGATTGGCGGCCAACTCGGCGAGGGCGGACCGCTCGCCTTTGACGAGCGTGACGTGACCGCTGATTCGTTCGCCCTTTAGCCGATTCACGACGTAGACCAGCCCGTTGTTGCTCGCGTCCATGTAAGGATTGTCGATCTGGTACGGATCGCCGGTAAGCACGATCTTCGTTCCGTTGCCGGCCCGGGTCAGGATGGTCTTGACCTCGTGGGGGTTCAGATTCTGAGCCTCGTCGACGATCATGTACTGCTCCGGAATCGAACGCCCGCGAATGTAGGTGAGGGGCTCGACCTGAAGCATGTCGAGATCGATGAGCTCTCGGTAGGAGCGGCTCTTTGGCCTCCCGTTCTTGGACTTGCTGCTCTCGGCGAGCCCCATCAGGAACTCGACGTTGTCGAAGATGGGCTGCATCCAGGGCCCCATCTTCTCTTCGACCGTTCCGGGCAGGTAGCCGAGGTCGCGCCCCATCGGAAAGATGGGGCGGGACACCAGCACCCGCTGAAAGACCTGCTTCTCAGCCGTTCGCTGGAGTCCGGCCGCGATGGCGAGGAGCGTCTTGCCGGTACCCGCCTTCCCGACCAGGCTGACGAGCTGGACGTCGTCATCGAGCAACAGATCCAGGGCCATGGCCTGCTCTCGATTCCTCGGGGTGATGCCCCAGGTCGGTGCCTGCTCCGTCACCAGGCGAAGTACGGTCTGGTCCGGCGACACCCGAGCGGTCAGAACACCTTCGGGGCGGTGGAGGACGAGGAACTCGTTGGGCGCCTCGCTCTCGAAGGGCATCGGGATGGCGCGCGCCTCCTTCAAGCGGGCGACGAGGTCCGCCTTGACGTCCACCGTCCGTTGGCCTGGCCAGAGCTCCTCGATGTCGGCCCGCTCTGTCTCGTAGTCCTCCGCCCTCAGCCCCAGGGCGTCGGCCCGAATGCGGAGGTTGACGTCCTTGGAGACGAGGATACAGGGAGCGTCGGGGTCCTTCCTCTGGGTGTCGAGGGCGACGGCGATGATCCGGCTGTCCATCTGGTTGGCGGCCACCGCCATCTCGTCGGGGAGCTGCACCGACGTGAAGCCCACCCGGAGCGTGCCGCCGTTCGCGAGCGGGACGCCTTCGGAGATCCTTCCCTGTTTGCGGATGCCGTCCAGCCTCCGACTGATGGCGCGAGCCGCGCGCCCTAGCTGGCTCGCGTCCCGCTTGAACTTGTCGACCTCCTCGATGACGTAGATCGGCAGGATCACCCGGTTGTCGGCGAAAGCGAAGATCGCGTCGGGGTCGTGAAGAAGAACATTGGTGTCGAGGACGAAGTTCTTCTTCATGCGACCTGAGTACCCGGACCGCGCCGGCGAGAAAAGCGCTCCCGCGCGGGGCCGTGGCGCCCAGGTGACGATGGCCTCCGCAACCGGCAGGGGCGCGCCCTCACGTTCGCGCTCGGACTGGACAGCATGGTCCCGGCGAGGGAGCAGGGACCGATGGAGGGGCTGTGGGAAGCGATCCTGACCGGCGTTCGTAGCCTGCGGCGGAACCCGGGTCGGAGCGGCCTCACCGTCCTGGGCTTGGGGATCGGGGTCGCCACCTTCATCGCCACCGTGAGCTTCGGGCTGGGGGCCCGGGCCTCGGTGGTCGAGCAGTTCAAGTGGCTGGGGGTCGACATCCTCACGGTTCGCCAGTTCGGGCGCTCGCCTCGACCCATCACACGCCAGGATGTCGAGCGCCTGGCCTCCGTGCCTTCGGTGGCGTTCGCGGCCCCCGAGTTTCGATGGAACGGGTCCCTGGTGAGCGGGCGGCAGGAATACGTGGCGGAGGTGAGGGCCTCCAGCGTGGAGTATTTCGAAGTTTTCGAGACCCCGGTGGCCCTGGGCGGTCCCTATGACGCCGAGGATCTGAGGGACCGGGCCAAGGTGTGCGTGCTCGGCCAGACGGTGGTCGACGCTCTCTTCCCCGAAGGAGGCGCCCTGGGTGGAACGCTCGAGGTCGATGGTCGGATGCGTTGCCGGGTGATTGGAATCTTGGAGTCGAGGGGTCGCGCCACCAGCGGCCGAGACCTCGACAGCGTCGTCCTGATGCCGTCCACCACCGCTCGCACCCACCTTCGGGGGCTCGACGCCTCATTTCGGCAGCTCCACGTCCGTCCCCGGCCTGGGCAGCGGGACGAGGCCGAAGCCGAAATCGAGGACGTGATGCGGGCCAGTCACGAGCTCCGGGAAGGCGAGGCCAACGACTTTCAGATCCAGAGCCCCGACCAAGCCGCCGAGGTGGCCGACGAAGTGGCGGGGATCATGACGAGCCTGCTGGGCGCGATCGCGGCGGTGTCGCTGCTGGTCGGCGGCATCGGGATCATGAACATCCAGCTGGTGGCGGTGGCGGAGCGCACCCGCGAGATCGGCATCAAAGCCGCCATCGGCGCCTCGCCGCGGCAGATCCTGCTGCAGTTTCTGGCCGAGGCCGTGTTCCTGGCCGGGGTCGGCACCGCGTTGGGGACGGGAGCAGGGGTCGGCGTTTCGCTGGTCGTGGCCGAAGCCATGGGCTGGCCCACGTCGGTCCCCGCGGCCGCGGTCGGGATCGCCGTCCTGTTCGGGGCCGGTACCGGCGTCCTGTTCGGCCTGCTGCCGGCCCGGCGAGCCGCCGACCTTGATCCGATCGTGGCCCTGCGCCAGGAATGAGGGCAGGATGCCTGACTGACCGGGGTAGGCCCGCCGGGCGCCCATTCGGCGCAGCCTCTTCATGAACGACGAGCACGCCAAAGGGACGGCCGAGACGGGGGCTCCCGCCCCCCGTCGCCGCGTCACCAAGGCCTCGATATGGGCCTTCGCCAGTCAGGGCGGGCGAAGCGCGATCCGCTTTGGGTCGAACCTCGTCCTGACGCGCCTATTGTTCGAAGAGGCCTTCGGCCTCATGGCGCTGGTCAACGTCTTCCTCTCCGGTCTTCAGCTCTTCAGCGACATCGGCCTCGGACCGGCGATCATCCGGCACGAAAAGGAGGGGGACGCGCCTTTCCTCAACACCGCCTGGTGCATGTCCATCGGTCGCGGCGCGCTCCTGTGCGGCGTGTGCTTTCTGGGAGCTCACCCCTTTGCCGAGTTCTACGGAGAGCCGATTTTGCGACCCTTGACTCAGGTCGCCGGCCTGGGCGCCCTGGTCGCTGGCTTTCAGTCGACCCGCTTGTTCGAAACCCGCCGGCGACTGGAGCTCAAGGCGGTGGCGGTCGTCCAACTGTCGGCGCTCCTCGCCAACGTCACCACCATGGTCGTTCTGGCCTGGCTTCTTCGCTCGGTCTGGGCGCTGGTCATCGGAAGCCTCGTCGCCAACATCACGAGCGTCCTGATGTCCCATTTCTGGCTGAAGGGCGTCGCCAATCGCCTCCAGTGGGACAAGGAGTCGGCCAAGAACATCCTGGGCTTCGGGCGGTGGATCTTCGGAAGTACCATCGTCACCTTCTTTGCCTCTCACACCGACCGTCTGGTGTTCGGAAAACTCATTCCGGTCGAGATGCTCGGCGTCTACCACATAGGAGCTACGGTCGCCGGCATCCCGGAGCTCGTCCTGTCCAGTCTGTCCGACAGCATCCTTTTTCCGCTCGTGAGCCAGCGGAAGTCGAGCAAGCAGGACTTCCGAGGCATGTACGCCCGCAGCAAACGACTCTTCACGACCGTGGCCGGCTGGGTGCTGTGCGGCTTCGTGGCGGGAGGCCAGACCATCATCGACCTATTGTTCGACGACCGCTACGGAGAGGCGGGGTGGGTGGCCCCGTTTTTTTGCCCCCCTTCCCGGGGGG
>CAYZFR010000104.1:0-13724 GCA_964477875.1 uncultured Myxococcales bacterium | reverse complement strand
GGAGAGCTTTTTGACCCTCCCCGCCTACGAGGCGCTCGACGATTAGGGGTGTGCTCACTCGTCGCGAGGGTTTCGAGGCCTTGGGCGCTGCGCGACGCGCGGCCAGTTCGCCATGCCCATCCCTTCGCTGGGGCCCCTTCAGCCTCCGGCGACTCGTTGCAGTCGGACCTCGAACTCGGTTCGCCGGTTGACGGTGCGGTCATCGGGGCTGAGAGGGACGTTCTCGCCCCGGCCTTCGACGCCTACGCTGTCGGGCTCGACGCCTCGATCGAGCAGGTAGCGACGTACGGCTTGGGCCCGGCGAACGCTCAACTTCAGGTTGTAGGGCTCGGGGCCGATGTCGCAGGCGTGACCGATGATGGTCACCCGGACGTCGGGGGCCGCCCGAAGCTTGCGGGCGATCTCGTCCAGCAGCGGCATCTGCGAGGGGTGGACGGTGGCGGAGTCGAAGCCGAAGCGAACATTCTCGATGGCCTGCTGGATCTCGACCAGGGGATCGACTTCGACCACGCCCTCGGACGGCGGCTCCGGTTCGGCGGCGGCTTCGGGTTCGGGTTCGGGTTCGGTCGCGACCGCGACCGGCACGGGCTCGGGCGCCCGCTCGGGGGCCCGATGGAGCGCGAAGGAGAAGCCGAGGGTGGCCTCGAAGTGAGAGGTGTTGCCTGCATCCGGGCCTTCGGCGGCGCTGATGATGTGGCGGGCGTCGGTGCGAACGCTCCAGCGGGCGTCGGCGTACCACTTGAGGCCACCGCCCCAATGGGCGGCGCGGTCGGCGTCGCCGCCGTCTCCCCCTTCCACCCCCAGCATGCCGCCGCCCCCCACCACGAAAGGCGTCAGTCGGGCCGGGATTTGGAGAACGAGGTGGGACCGGGCGGCGTAGAGCGCGGCAGCGTCATCGCCTTCGAGGCCAAAGCCTGAAGCACCACCTTCGACCTCCGCCCCGACGAAACGGAAAGGGAAATAGCCGAGGCGCAGTCCGGCCCCCGGGCCCAGGGCTGACAAGTCCCCCTGGCGATGGCGGGTACTGTCGTAGAGTTCGTGGGACGAGGATGGAATGAAGGTCCCCAGGTAGCCGCCGATCTCCACCATGTGCCGGCCCGGTCGGCTGGGCGCAGGCGGCGCTTCGGGACGGGCCGTCACCTGGTTCTGGCTCAGGAGCAAGATGAGGAGCGGGACGTGCACGCAGGGGGCCTCTGACGGCGGTTCGGCCTCCTCCCGGGCCGCTTGAGAGGGAGCGCCCGGCCGCGCCTGGGCTGACCCTCTCTCCCGTCCCCGTCTGAGACGCCGATGGTTGACCGCCTTCCAAAGCTCGCGCACCTCGATCCCATGAGCGGGAAGCGAGTGGCCATCGTCACGGGGGCCAGCCGCGGCATCGGACGGGCGATCGCCGAGGGGCTCGGATCCCGGGGCTGGGCGGTGGCCCTGGCGGCGCGAAAGGCGGAGGCGCTCCAGCAGGCCTGCGCCGCCATTCGGGAACAGGGCGGCGAGGCGCTCGCGATCCCCTGCCATACCGGCCGCCCCGAGGAGGTCGACGCTTTGGTTGCCCAGACCGTGGAGCACTTCGGCCAGGTGGATGGTCTGGTGAACAACGCCGCCACCAACCCGTACTTCGGGCCGATGCTCGAGGTGGAGTGGCCCGCCTGGGACAAGACCTTCGAAGTCAACGTGAAGGGTTACTTCAGCGCTTGCCGGGCCGTCGTCCGTCACCTTCAAGGGCGGGGCGCGAGGGGTAGCATCGTGCAGATCAGCAGCATCTTGGGGATCCAAGGGGCGCCGCTTCAGGGCGTGTACGGGATGACCAAGGCCGCCGTGATCTCGATGACGAAGAGTCTGGCCGTCGAGCTGTCGGGCGCGGGCATTCGCGTCAACGCCATCGCGCCCGGCATCATCGACACGAAATTCGCGCAGGCCCTGACCGGCGACGCGTCCATCGCCGAGATGTTGACCCAGCGCACGCCGATGAACCGCTTCGGACGCCCGGAGGAGATCGCCGGGCTGGCCGCTCATCTTCTTTCGGATGAGGCGAGCTACACCACCGGCGCCGTCATCACCGTAGACGGAGGGATTACGGTCGCGTGAGCGGCGAGCTCCTTTTCGAGGCCTCCGCCGCCCGCGCTTGGATGCGGCAGTGGCCTCGGTGCACCGTGGTGGCGCCGACCCGCCGGGCGGCCGACGCCTTCGTGCGGGAGGCCGCCATCGAGGGGCCGGTGATCGGGATCAGTCGACGATCGCTGCGTCAGTGGATCGTCGATGGAGGCCCCCAGGTTCGGTTGAGCGCCCTCGCCCGCCGGGCCGAGCTGGCCCGGGTTGCGGCCCGGGTCGACTTCGAATGGTTCGGGGAGGTGGCCCAGACGCCGGGCTTCGTGGCTGCGCTGGACCGGACCATCGACGAGCTGCGCCGCTTCGAGATCCCGGCCGAGCGCCTCGAGGCCGAGGGGCCCAGCGGGCGGGATCTCGCCCAGGTGCTTCGCGCCTACGAAGCCGACCACGCCGGCGTCGACGACGTGGACGCCCTCCGGGCCGCCAGCCCCCCTTCAGGGCCCCATCTGTTCTTGGACGTCGCGCCCGCGGACCCGATGACGGCGCGTTTTCTCCGCGCCGCCTGCGAGGCCGGTCCCTGGGCGGCGCTGGAGGCGATCGACGATCCAGAAGCGCAGGCCTTCTGGGGGGAGCTCCGGACCGGAGCCCGACCCCGCGCGGAGTCTGACGCGCCGATGGCTCTGCCTTCGGCGCCCGCGCTCGACTTCAAGTCGGTGGCGGATCCGCGCACCGAGGCCACGGAGCTGGCTCGCTGGCTCCTGCGTGAGACCGGGGGCGGCGCCTTCGACCGAAAGGCGGTCCTTCTGCGCCACCCGGGCCGCCAGCAGGCGCCCATCGAGGCCGCCTTCGAGCGGGCGGGGGTCCCGGCGTTCTTCGCCCGGGGCGTCCGCAGGCCACACCCAGCCGGCCGGGCGATGCTCGCCCTGCTCCGCTGCGGCGAAGAGGGGCAGTCCGCCACGCGATTCGCCGAGTACCTCAGCTTCGGCCAGGTCCCGGAGCCCGACGCCGGCGAAGTGTGGGGGAGCCCACGGGTGGATTGGGTGCCGCCCGGCGACGATGGGCAGCTGGTATTTTCCAGCGCCGACACCCCACCGACCAAAACCGCGGAGCCGGATGCAGCGGTGCAGCACGGCGGCCTCGACACCCTGCGCCGGTGGGAGCGGTGGATCACCGACGCCGGGGTGGTGGGCGGGGTCGAGCGGTGGCGCGCCCGCCTGGATGGCCTCCTCGCCGAATGGACCCGCAACCAAGCCACGACCGAGGATGGGGCCGAGGCCGAGAATCTCGAGCGTGATCTGGCCTCCCTCCGGCGCCTGCGCAGCTTCGCGCTCCCGGTGGTGGAGCTCCTGGGCGATTGGGCCGAGCCCCGAAGCTGGAAGGCGTGGAGCGAGCGATTGCAGATGCTGGCCACCCGGGCGCTGCGGGCCCCGGAGCCGGTCCAGGCCATCGTGGCGGAGCTGGCGCCGGTCCGCGCCCGGGCCGAGATAGCGGCGGTCGAGGTCCGGGCGCTCCTGACCGAGGCCCTGGGCGAGCTGCGGGAGGAGCCTTCCCGGGACCCCTACGGCGCGGTGTTCGTAGGCACCCCCGAAGACGCCGCCGGCCGCAGCTTCGACGCCGTCGTCGTTCCGGGCATGACCGAGGGGCGTTTTCCCATCCAGCTTCGGGGGGACCCCCTTCTGCCGGAGCATATCCGAGCTCGGCTCGGCGCCGCCTTCGCAAAGCGGCCCCGGATCCGGCGGGAAGAGCGCCGGGCCTTCGCGCTTTGCCTGGCCTCGGCGCCTCGGGTGCTCCTCACCTACCCGCGGGTGGCCGATCTGGACAGCGAGAATCAGGTGCCCTCGAGCTTCGTGCTGGAGCTCTGGACCGAGCGACGGGGGCTCGACGCCGACCCGCTGCGGACCGAACACGGCCGTCGCTCCTATGGGCCGGGATGGCGTGTGCCGGACGATCCGGCGGAGGCGGTCGATGAGGCGGAGTACGACGTCGCGGTGGCGGCCGGGCTCGATCAGGCCACGCCGGGGGCTGCCCGCTATTTGCTGGCCGAAGGCGGCAACCCCCACTTGGCCCGCGCGCTTCGGGCTCGCTACGGCCGAGGCCAGCAGAGGATCGGCGCTCATGACGGCTTGTGGGCCACCACCGAGACCCTGCGCACCTGGCTGCGAGAGCGCGCGCCTCGAAAGAGCATCCACTCCGCCACCTCCTTGGAGAGCTTCGCGGCCTGTCCCTTCAAGTACTGGATGCATGCCGTCCTGCGCATCCGGCCGCGGCTCGACGCGACCCGACCCGACGTTCTCGCCCCTCTGACGAAGGGATCGATTTTTCACGAGATCCTGTTCGAGCTCCAGCAGGCCCAGCCAGAGACCGAACGCATGATGGCGGAGGTCGGGCCGGTGGTCGAAGCGGTGGCCAAGAAGTGGTTCGACGAGCTCTGCCCTGCCCTGCCCGCCGTCTACTGGAAGTCGATCCGCGAGCTCGAGGACGACGTGCGGGGCTGGGTGCGTCGAGCCGCCGAGCGCCCAGTGCCTCGGGAGACGGCGGCGGCCGAGCTCGCTTTCGGTCTCCCCGGCACCGAAGGGCGAGACCCGGCGAGTCGGACCGAGCCCCTCGAGCTCGACAGCGGCCATCGCCTGCGCGGGTCGGTGGACCGGGTCGAACGGGACGCCGAGGGAAGACTCCACGTCATCGACTTCAAGAGCGGAAAGGTGCCCGACCATCCTTTTGGCCCCCTCAGCGGCGGGCGCCACCTGCAGCCTCTGATCTACGCCGAGGCGGCGGAGCGGATCCTCGGCGCGCCGGTGGACAGCGCCACCCTGCTCTACGCGACCCGGCGGGCGGGCTTCTTCGAGCGGCCGCCGGTGACGCTACCGGGCTCGGCCCGACTGTCGGTGCTGCAGGACTTCTTCGAACAGCTCGACGGTCAGCACGAAGACGCTCGCTTCATCCCCAAGCCGGAAGCCGGTGGCTGTCGCTGGTGCGACTACCGGAGCCTGTGCGGACCGGTGGAGGAGAAGCGAATGGGCCTGAAGACCGATCCCGATGGGGCCGTGTTCGGTCGCCTGGAGCGGATCCGGAGGATGCAGTGAGGACCAACGACGCCGAGGCCCGGCGTCGGATCCGGGAGGATCTCGACAACAGCTTCCTCGTCGAGGCCGCCGCCGGCACGGGAAAGACGACGGAGACGGTCCACCGCATCGTCGCCGCCGTGGCCGCGGGGCGGGTGGAAGCGGCCGGTCTCGTCGCCCTGTCCTTCACCCGGAAGGCGGCCGGCGAGCTCAGCCTTCGGCTGCGCCGAGCGCTGGAGCAGGCGGCCCGTGCGCGGGCCGGCGTCGAGGCCCAGCGGCTCGGTCGGGCCCTCGTCCATCTCGACGAGGCCCATCTGGGCACGATCCATGGGTTCTGCGCCGAGCTGCTCCGGCGACATCCGGTGGAGGCGGGGGTGGATCCGGACTTCGAGCGGCTCGACGCCGAACAGGCGAAGGGCCTGTATCACGAGGTCTTCCGGGTCTGGTTGGAGCGGCAGCTGGCCCGGCCAGAGCCGAGCTTTCGGCGCGCCCTCGCCCACGGACAGACCTACGTCTTCAATGACCAAGGTCCTTGGGAGAAGTTGACCAAAGCCGGCCTGGATCTGGTGGAGGCTCGTCACCTCGTGAGCGCCGGCTGGCTCAACGGCGGCGTCGATTGGGTGACGAAGCTCCGGGACTTCGCCGGCCGAGCGGCCGCTCTCGCGAGGGCCTACGCCGAGCGCGAGCCGAAGCTCGCCAGCACCCTGAACAAGAAAGGTTTCGATCCCTTGATCGAGTTCGGGGAGCGGACTCGAAGCCTCCCACCGGAGGCGTGGGCGCCCGAGGAACTGGAAGCTACCCTGCAGTCGGCGATGCGGTTCGGCGACCCGCCCCGTCGAGGGCGGATCGGCGAACACCCGGCGACTGAGCTCGCGCAGAGAGCGGTTCTTCTCCTAGACGAGTGGAAGGCGCTCCGCACCGAGCTGGACCCAGACTTCGCAGCCGACCTTCGCGATCTGCTGTGGCAAACGGTCGAGCTCTATGAGGAGCGAAAGCGCCGGCTGGGCAAGCTGGACTTCACTGACCTCCTCTCGAAGTGCCGGGCTCTGGTGAGGGACGACGAGGTTCGAGAGCGGATACGCGACGAGCTTCAGCTCGTATTCGTCGACGAGTTTCAGGACACGGATCCGCTTCAGGCCGAGATCGTGGAACGGGTGGCCCGGGTCGAGGACGGGGGCCTGTTCATCGTCGGAGACCCGAAGCAGTCGATCTACGGCTTTCGAAGCGCCGACATCGGCTTCTACCAGGCCTTCGCCGAAGCGCTCGGCGAGCGCGGCGTGGCCCGACTGAGCCTGTCCCACTCCTTCCGAGCCGTGGGACCGATTCAGGAGTTCGTCAATTCGACCTTCGAGTCAGCCTTCGACGACGATCCCGACCAGCCCGCCTATGTGCCGATCACGGGCGGTCCGGCGCCCGCGGAGGGCATGCCACCGCCCGTCGCGGCCTTCACGGCGGGCCGGCAGGACATCCTCAAGGTCAGATACGAAGAGGGCCGTTGGCGATCTGGCAAGACGACGGCGCGCCTCATCGAGTGGATTTTGAACCACAGCGGCTGGAGGGTCCGAGACCCGGACGGCGAGCCAGGCGCCCTGGTCCCGGTCCGGGCCGAGCACATCGGCGTCCTGGTCCGGAGCATGAGCGAGTCGAACACGCCCGAGGCCTGGGTTCGATCACTGGTGCGGGAGCTGCAGCGCCGTCACGTCCCCTGGCTCCTCCACCAGCGACGCTACCTGGATGACCGGACCGACGTCGCGGGGCTGATCGCGTGCTTGATGGCCATCGAGTGGCCCAACGATCCCTACTGGACCTACGCGGCGCTGCGCTCGCCGCTGTTCCATTTCGCCGACGCCGAGCTGGCAGAGTGGATCGCTCGGGTCGGGCCCCTCCATCCCTCCACGGCGCCGCCGGCGAACGAGCCGCGCTTCGAGGCCCTCGCCGGAGCGCTTCGATTGTTCGACGAGCTCTCCCGACGGCGAAACGAGCGATCGGTTACCGCGACCATCGAGGCGCTCTTGAAGGCGACCCGGGCCGTGGCCGGCTTCGCCCACGAGCTCTCCGGGCCCGAGTCGGTGGCGGGCTTGCGGGGGGTACTCGGACTCGCCGAGACCCACGAGCGTCAGGCCCAGTCGGCCTTTCGGACCTTCGTCGAGAAGCTGGAAGGCATCGGCGCGAGCTCCTTGGCCGAGCAGCAGCTCGACGCCACCGCGGTGCGGATCCTCAACGTGCACCAGGCCAAAGGCCTCGAGTTTCCGATCGTGATCCTCGGCGATCCCTACGACGGGCCGAAGCGCCCCAAGCATCAGGTGCTCGAAGACGGCGTCTCCTACTTTCCGCTCCTGGGTTTTTCGCCGGCGCCCCTGCAGGGCTTCGAGCCCGACGATAGCCCGGGCGAAGAGCTTCGCGTCGCCTACGTCGCGGCGACGCGGGCTCGTGACAGCTTGATCGTCGCCGCCAAGGCGGCAGGTCATTACGAGCGCAGGCCCACTTGGATCGGGGGCGTCGAGCTAGCGATCGAGCCCTTCGCAGATTCCGAGCCCACGCCCTCGCCCCACTGGCCCCACGGAGAGCCGTGCTGCGCGTTGGAGAGAGGCGCCGGTGGCCCCTTCGTGTCGGGCCGGCAACGCGGCCCCGCCGGCGTGGTCGACTGGGTCCCATCCAAGCTCTTCGATCGCCCGAGGTCGAGCCCGCCGGTCCTCCGGCGCCGCGACGTATTGGAGGAAGGAGAGGGGGCGGCAGCTTCCGTCGAGCGCCACGAGGCCTGGCAGCGGGACCGAAGGCGGCGCCTCGACGAAGGACGCGCCCCGAGCCTCGTCCTTCTTCGGCCCTCCGAGACCGAGGAGGAGCCCAGGCGCGGCATGGCCCGGCGGGTACGGACGGTCCGGGTCCCCCAGGAGCCGGGGCGGCCCCGCGGGCGGCGCTTCGGCCACCTGGTGCACGAGGTCATGCGCCACGCCTTCGACGCTCCTCTCGCTGATGCCCTCGAAGCGGGGGCGCGACAGATCGATGCCACCGACGAGGAGCGCACGGCGGCCCAGTTGGCGGTGGAGCGGGCCTTGGCAGAGCCGCTCCTCGTCGAGGCCCGGGCGAGCCTCCAGCGAGAGGCGGAGCTGCCGGTGTGTCGAATGAGCGACCAAGGTCTGCTCCTGGACGGGGTGGCCGACTTGTTCTTCGTCGACGAGAGCGGTCGCGGCGTCGTCCTCGACTACAAGACCCACGAGGAGCTCGACGAGGACGAGGCCAAGCGACAGATCGCGTGGTACCTTTGGGCCCTCGAGCCCGAGCACCCGGCCGGCCTCCGCGGGGTGGTGTTCGTGCTGTGAGAAGCGGGATTCAGCCGGCTCCGAGCGAGCTGACGGGTCCCGACAGGCCGGAGGTCTCGATGCTGGGGAAGGGGCGCTGGAACAGGTCCGAGAAGCGATAGCCTTGGACCAAGTCGATGCCGAGCTGCCGGGCCCAGGCGAGGTGGGACGCGAGCTCGACCCCCTCCAGCACGGTGCCGATCCCCTTCTCCCGAGCGAAGGCCAACAGCCCCTCCAAGAGGCGCAGATAGGCGGGATCCTCGTCGACCCGTTCGATCCAGCCCCGGTCGAGCTTGATGAAGGAGCAGCACTCCAAGAGCTCGAAGGAGAAGATCGCGTGGGGTGCGCCGACGTCGTCCAGGGCGCAAGGGATGCCCGCGTCCCGGAGGCGACGGGCGAAGTCGTGCAGCACCACCAGGTCGACGACCCGAGAGCTCTCGACGATTTCCACCACCACGTTCTTGGTGCCGCTGAGCTGATGGACCCAGTGCTCCATCAGCTGGGGCTGATGACAGATGCTGGGGTGGATGTTGAGAAACAGGTCCACCCCTTCGGGCCGGTGCTTCATTTGAAGCGACTTCAGCTCCGACTCGAGGACCAGAAACAAAGCGGGGTCTTCGTCGACGTCGCGGAAGACGTCCCCTGGCGTGACCTCTTCCCCGGCGATCGTGAAGCGCGCCAGGGCCTCGTAGCCACCTACTTCACCCGAACGCGGGTCGACGAGGGGCTGATACTCGCAGGAGAACTCCCCATCGTGAACGAGGCGGAGCAGGCTCGACGATTTGGCCTCCAAGAAGCCGAAGGGTCGGCCGCTCTTTTTGCCGTTCGGCCCGCTCACCGCTCCTCAGCATACGCAGGGTCAGGTAGGTCTGCCAAGTCGTCGACACGGCGCCTCATGACGAGCCTTCGGAGTGGTCGGGCTCCGAAGTCCCGCCCTCGTCACCCGAGCTCCGCTCCAGAGACTCTATCAGTCGTCGGGCCATGAAGGCGTGACGGCGCTCGACCCACACCTCCGCGCCTATGCCGGCATAAGGGGCGAGGTTCTCGTTGTGTACCTCGGCCGGTATGCCTTCCGCCTCCAGAACTGTGCGCACCATGTGGGCCTGAATCGGCACCAAGGCCGCATAGACCCGAACCCGACTCATGGTTGGATGACCTCTCGGGTCTGCTTGGCAAGCCAGGCCGGGAGGGCCGGAAACCAGCGGGAGGAGCGCAGCAGCCAAGGCGCGATTCGGGGGTCGAGCAAGGCGTCCTGCAGGCGGCGGCCGATGCCCAGCCGCCGGTCGAAGCCGGCTCGAAATCGGGCTTGCCAGGCCCGGCGGATCTCGGCGATGTCGCAGCTCCCGATCAGCAGCTCGGCCAGGGCTTCGCCGCCTCGGAGAGCCATCGCCTGCCCGTCGCCGGCCAGGGGCGCGATCATGGCCGCCCCGTCCCCCACCATGACCAGAGCTCCGAACAGCGGCTCCCGCCGGCCGAAGTCGATTCCAGCCACCGTCAGCATCGGCCGATCGGGGTCGGGGCGGAGGGCGCCGAGACGCTGGGCCAGGTGCGGGTTGGCGTCGGCGAAGCGCCGGCTGATGCCCTCCCAGCCTCGATCCTCGGCCGACTTGAGCCAGCGGCGGTCGACGAGGGCACACACGTTGACCCGCCCCCCGTCCACCGCATTGACGCCGCAGTAGCCGCCGGTGAAGGCGTGGATCTCCACTCGGTCGCCGGCCGGGCCGAGATGATGGCGTTTAATGCCGACGAAGCGCCGCGGTTCGCGCCGCCGTCCGAGCCGATTGTCGAGCCGGCCGTGGCGGCCCCAGGCGCCGACGGCGAGATCGGCTCGAACCCGGGTGGGTCCGGTCTCGGTCGCAATCTCGACTTCGAGCCGCCCTCCACGGTCTTCCACCCGCTCCGCTTCCCCTCGCAGCCAGCGCACCCCGGCGTCGAGGGCGGCACGATGAAGGATGGCGTCCAGGCTGAGCCGAGAGACGCCGAGACCGGGCGCCGGCAAGGGGACGTCGGCCTGCTGGCCGCTTCCTTCGGTGAACCAGGCTCGGGCCAGCCGCGGCGGCTGGAGGGCCTCGACCTCGGCCTCCACGCCGAGCCGGCGCAGGGTGAGGCAGGCCTCCGGCGACAGGAACTCGCCGCACAGCTTGTCCCGTGGAAAGTCGTCCTTCTCGACGAGGCTGACTCTTCGGCCAGCCCGAGCGGCGAGGATGGCGACGGTGGTGCCGGCGAGCCCGCCGCCGATGACGACCAGCTCCATGATCAGCGCTCCAAAAGGAGGCCTTCCATGGACAGGCCGGGGCCGAAGCCGAGGGCGGCCACCGGGCGATCGTCGTCGGCTCGAAGAACGCGGTCGAGCACGAAGAAGATGGAGGCGCTCGACATGTTGCCGTAGTCGCGAAGGACCTGAAAGCTCTCTTGCAGTTCATCCCGCACTGCTTCCGAAACCGACTCCAGAACCCGCCGGCCGCCGGGGTGGACGGCGAAGCGGCCGGATGGCTCGGCGCCGAGGCGGCGGGCGAAGGCGGCGGCGTTCGCCTGCAGGTGCTCGGGCACGGTGGGAGCCAAGTGCATGACGAAGCCGTGGTCTCCGATGTGCCAGGCCATCTCGTCTCGGGTGCCAGGGGCCAGCTCGGAGCGGGCGCGCCGGACGAAAGCGCGCCCTCGAGGCTGTCGGGCGACGACGGCGGCGCCAGCGCCGTCGGCGAAGATCAGGTTGGAGACCGCGGTCTCCAGATCGGGGGTTCTCTGAACGTGGAGGGTGCAGAGCTCGACCGCCACCACCAGGACCACCGCGCCGGGGTCGGACTGCACGATCTCGTGGGCGGTCCGAAGCCCGTTGAAGCCCGCGTAGCAGCCCATGAAGCCGATCAGGGTGCGGTGGGTGTCGGGCCGCAGGCCTAGTCGGTCGCTGAGCAGCACGTCGGGGCCGGGGGCGAAGAAGCCGGTGCAGCTGGTGAGCACGACGTGGCTGACGTCGCTGGGCGCGACTCGACCCTGGTCCAGGGCTCGGCGGGCGGCCTGCTCGGCGAGGGGGACGACCTGGGATTCGTAGACCGCCAGGCGCTGCCGGGTGCTCGGAAAAGGCTCCAGGGCCCAGTTCCGAGGGAAGAACTCGAACGCGCTCGGCCCGGGCGCGCGGAAGTCGGAGAGGACGCTATGTCGGGTCTCGATACCGGTCCGCCCGGCCATCCTTCGGATCGCGCGGTCGATCCCGGGGCGGGCTTCGGGCTGGGCTCGGGCCACCTCGGCCAAAAAGTCGGCCATGTGGTCCTGGGCGACGCCGGCCTCTGGGACGGCCGTACCGAGACTCACGATGCTCGTCCGCCCCATCTGGCTCCCTGGTTTGATCAACGCCTCCTTTGGGTCCACCGTTTAGCTCGTTCCATGGGCTCGAGCGTCGTCATCTATGACCGGACATGCAGGGAAATCGGCGGCCTCATCGGGTTGTCGGCGGTCTGGACGACGGGTGCAGGCCTCTTCCGCACCATCGGGCGCTATGACGCCGTCCGAGGGGTGGCGAGCTGGCCGGAGGCCTTCGACTGGTTGGCCAGGCTCCCGGAGCCCTTGGTCGAGGTCCAGTACTGGGGCCACGGCGGCTGGGGCAGCGCCCGGGTGGGGGCGGAGCGCTTCGATGCGTCGAGCCTGCAGCCCGGGCATCCGCATCACGCCGACTTGATCAGGTTGCGCAGCCGCTTCATGCCCGGCGGCCTGCTTTGGTTTCGCACTTGCCAGACCTTGGGCCGCCCTGAGGGCAAGACCTTCGCGTCGTCGCTGAGCCGCTTTTTGGGGGTACGGGTCGCGGGCCACACCGGCGTGATCGCCTGGGCCCATTCAGGCCTTCACAGCGTCGGCCCCGACGAGCAGCCCGCTTGGGGCGACGCCGAGGGCGTGAAGGCCGGCGGCGGGCCCCGCTGGTCCCAGCTGCACCACCCCCGCACCATCGGCTTTTGGCGGCAGCGCCTGCCGGCTTGGGCGGAGCGCTCGTGATGGAGTTGCGGACCCCGGCCTGGAGCGACGTCGAAGCCCGCCGGGCGATGATGGCCCTCCGCTTCGAGGTATTCGTCGACGAGCAGCAGGTTCTGCCCGAGCTGGAGGACGACGGCCTCGACGCCGAGGCCCGGCACGTTCTGCTCCTGGTCGATGGCGCCCCGACCGGCACCGCCCGCTGGCGCCGCCTCGCCAGCGGCGAGGCCAAGGTGGAGCGAGTCGCGGTCCGGGCGGCACGCAGGGGCCAGGGCTTGGGCGGCCGGATCATGGACGCGGTGGAGCAAGACGTCCGCGCGGCCGGCGTCCGGACCATCGTCCTCGCCGCCCAAGCTGCCGCGATCCCATTCTACCAAGCCCGAGGCTACCGCGGGGTCGGCCCCCGCTTCTTGGAAGCCGGCATCGAGCACCTCCGCATGGAGCGTGACGCCGCACCACCCATCTGCTAGTCCCCGAAGCTCCACGCACCCATAGCTCAATTGGATAGAGCACTGGACTTCGAATCCAGGGGTTGGGGGTTCGACTCCCTCTGGGTGTGCTTCAAACCGGCGATGCGCGCAGGCGCGAGCGCTCATCGTGGACCACTTGGATAGAGCCGAGCGCCGCGCTAATCTAGCCTCCCGTGCCGGGCTGGGAGTGCATGCGAGCCAGGCTCGAGAAGCTGGGTTGGACGCTCGAGGAGATCGGGAGGCTCACACGGCTCTCGAAAAGACAGATCTCGACCTGCCTCGACGGCAGGCCTACGGGCTCGGAAGAAGCTGTGTCGACGCTCGAGCGGGTGCTAGCGCTCGACCAACCGAATCATCCCATCGACGACCCCGAGCTGTCGACGGATCAGCGGAGGGCGCTGGCGAAGATGCTGTACCGTCGTGCATTGGCCCAGGAGCTTGCAGAAGAGCACCCTCAGCTCGATGCCGGCTCCATCGAGCGGGTCCTGGGCAATCTGGAGCTTCCGCCGGGCGAGCGGCTGGCACGAGGGCTTCAGCGCGGCCGGTTGAAGAAGCATGCCCGCCGCTGACGAAGGCCTCACCGAAGCCGAGCTCGCATTCCTTCGAGCTCTGGACCAGGCTGGCATCCGGTACATGATCATCGGAATGGCGGCCGCCCTCCTTCAGGGAGCCGACGCCGCCACCGAAGATGTGGACCTTTGGCTGGAACGCACCGACGCCGTCATTCTTCGGCGCATCGCCAAGGAGCTGGGCGGGTTCTACACGGACCGGACCGAGCCGCCCATGCTCGGGCAAGGGGGGTTGGATCGAATCGATCTGGTCACCTTCCGGCATGGCTTGGGCTCCTTCGACGAGGAGATGTACCATGCCCGCACCTACAGGATCGCCGACCT
>CAYZFR010000103.1:0-13953 GCA_964477875.1 uncultured Myxococcales bacterium | reverse complement strand
CGGTCCGGCTTCAGGTCGAGGACCGGGTAGCCAACGATCTGCCCGGGTCCGTGATAGGTGACGTCGCCCCCCCGGCCCGACTCCACGAGCTCGATCCCGAGCTCGGCGAGGCGCTCCGGCGTGGCGAGAACGTGCTCCTGCTTCGCCCGCCGGCCCAGGGTCAGAACGGGCTCGTGCTCGAGCAAGAAGAGGGCGTCGGGGACTCGGCCCGCACCTCGGTCCACCACCCTCGCCTCCATGCGCTCCATCGCGTCCGCGTAGCGAATGCGGCCGAGATGGATGATCTCGAGCTCTCGAGAGACCGTGGCTCAGCTCGCTTTCTTGCGACGCTCGGGCTTTTTAGGGATGTGAAGCGGCTCGCCTCGGGCCACCTTCGCCGCCTCCATCAGGCCCTCGGAGAGGGTGGGATGCACGTGGACGGTCAGGCTGAGGTCCTCGGCTAGGGCGCCCATCTCGATCGCCAAACACGCCTCCGCGATCAGATCACAAGCGTTGTAAGCGGTGATTCCGACCCCCAGAACGACGTCGCTCTCGTCGTCCACCACTATCTTCACCACACCCTCGGTGGCGTTCATCGCGCTGGCGCGCCCGAGCGCGGACATGGGGAAGAGGCCGGTCCGGACCCTGTAGCCCTTCTCTTCCGCCTCTTTCTCGGTCAAGCCAGCCTGCGCGACCTCGGGGTCCGTGAAGACGCCGAGGGGCATGGCCATCACGTCGAAAGCGGCGGCCTTCCCGCTGATGACGTCGGCCGCGACCTCACCCATGTGGGAGGCGCGGTGGGCCAGCAGCGGCGGTCCCGTGATGTCACCGATGGCGTAGATGTGGGGCACGTTCGTCCGGCAGCTCTGGTCGACCGGAATCCAGCCCTTCTCGTTGATCTTCACGCCGGCCTCCTCCAGGCCGAGCTCGCCGGTGTTGGGCTTGAATCCAACTGCGACCAGGACCCGGTCGGCTTCCAGCTCCTGGCTCTTCCCATCTTTGGTCTCGACCTCGACCACCGCCTTGCCGTCCTTCTTGCTGAAGCCCTTCGCCTTTGCCTCCAGGAGAACCTCGATACCGAGCTTCTTCATGGACTTTTGCACCGGCCGCACCAAGTCCTTGTCGGTCCCGACCAGGATCTGGTCCATCATCTCGACGATCGTGACCTCGGTGCCCATCTTTCGATAGGCGGTGCCGAGCTCGGAGCCGATGATGCCGCCCCCGATGACCACCAGCTTCTTCGGGATGGGGTTGTAGCTCACGGCGTCCCGTGCGTAGCCGATGAGCTCCTCGGAAAATGAAAAGCCGGGGATCTCGATGACCTGTGCGCCCGTGGCCAGGATCAGGTTGTCGAAGTCGATGTCCTTGGTCCCGTCCTTGCTCTCGATACGAAGGCTGTTCGGACCGGTGAGCTTCGCATCGCCCTCGATGTGGTCCGTCTTGGCGCCCTTCAGGAGCATGCCCACGCCGCTGCGCTGCTTCTTGACGATCCCCTCTTTCCACTCCTGGAGCTTGTTGGCATCCATGTCGGGAACGGCGGAGAAGACGTCGCCGAAAGCGTCGACTTCGTGCCTGAGGTTGCCCGCGTGGATCAGGGCCTTGCTCGGGATACATCCCCAGTTGAGGCAGACACCTCCGAGGTGTTCACGCTCGATGACGAGGGTCCTCTTGCCGTGCTGTCCGAGTCGAATGCCGGCGACGTAGCCCCCCGGTCCGCTGCCGATGACCACGGCGTCGTAGCGCTCTGCCATGACGGTCGGCTAGCACGCGCATTGAAGCCGGTCCATCGAAGTCGCGGTCCGAACCCGGGCTCTCACCTCAATCGGCGGAGAAGCCAGGGGGGGGGAAAGAGTCGGGCAGCTTCGGCGCCTGTGAGGCCAAGTTGCTCGTTGTCGCCGTGATCACGGCCGAGCTCGCCAGGTCTTCGCCCACGCGAATCTCGCAACCCAACTTCCAGATCCTCATCTTGTGCTTGAGGATCCGGGCCGTCAGCCGGAGGACGTCGCCGGGCACCACGGGCCGGCGGAACTTCACGTCGTCGATGTTGGCAACGTACACCGCGTTCTCTTTGTCGATCTTGGCGCCGCTCATGATGGCGAGAAGGCAGCCGGTCTGGGCCATGGCCTCGATTTGGATCACGCCCGGAAGCACGGGGTTGCCGGGAAAGTGGCCGTTGAACACTTCTTCGTTCGCCGTGACCGACTTCCGGGCCTTGATGATCTCGCCGGGCACGAGCTCGTCCACCGCATCCACGAACAAGAAGGGGTACCGGTGGGGCAGGTACTGCTTGATCTGGTTGATGTTCATCAGGGTCATCGCCGACCCTTTCCCTAGCACGCCGGCGCCGGAAAGACCGCCGGCTTCGGGCGCCTGAGCGGGCTCAGGAGCCGGGCAGCTTCAACGGCTGGTCCTTGAAGCGCTCCCGATAGGCCTCGACGACTCTCTGCGTCAGATCGGTCTTCTCGGTGAAGTAGACCACGTTGAGGTCCAGCTCCGGGCCGGCGTCGAACACGAAGTCGTAGTTCGACTGGGTCGCCACCTCCTGGACCACCGCCGAGAGCCGGGCGAAGACCTCTTGAACCAGCCGCTGCTCGAGCTGGGTGATGCGCTGCTGGGCCGAGAGCATCTCCCGCCGAAGCTGTTCGGCCTCTTGCATCCAGGCTGCGTCCTCTTTTTGGGTGGCGGCGGCGGTGCTGACGGCGCGCTTGGCGTCGAGCTCGACTCGGCGCTCCTTCAGCCGGGCCTCCTTGGCCTCGAGCTGGCTCTCCAGCTTCTTCTTCCGGGCGCCCAGGTATTCCTGGATCTGATCCCAGTGGGCCGTGGCCTGCATGGCCTCCTGCACGTCCACGACCCCCACGCTCAAGGCCTGGGCCACGCTCGGGGACATGGTCATCGCGGCCGCGAAGGCCACCGTCAGCAAAGGGCGGAGCACGATGACGGGCTAAAGGGCGCCGGGCGGGCGGGTCAAGCCTTCAGGTGTCCCGCCACGAGGGGCTTCGCTTCTCCAGGAAGGCGCGCATGCCCTCCCGCAGATCCTCGGTCGAAAAGCATAACCCAAAGGCGTTTCGCTCGTAGGCGAGCGCCCCCTCGTGCCCGTCGTCCTCGGCGTGCACCGTCGACTCCTTGGCCCAGCCCACCGCCTTGGGGGCGTTCTCGGCGATCTGCTCGGCCAGGGCCTGGGCCCGGGCCCGCAGAGCATCCGGTGCCACCAGCTCGGTCACCAGACCGATGCGGAGCGCGGTCTGGGCGTCTATCTGCTCGCCGGTGACCAGCAGCCGCCGGGCCCATCCCGGTCCGACCAGGCGCCGCATGCGCACCGTGCCGCCGAATCCGGGGATGACGCCGATCCCGACCTCGGGCTGGCCGAAGCGGGCTCGCTCCGAGGCCACGATGAAGTCGCAGGCCATGGCGAGCTCGCAACCGCCGCCGAGGGCGAAGCCGTTGACGGCGGCGATCACGGGGACGGGCAGGCGCTCGAGGCGGTCAAAGATCACCTGACCGCGGTGGGAGAAGGACATCCCCTCATCGACGGTCATCCCAGCCATCTGCTTGATGTCGGCCCCGGCCACGAAGGCCTTGTTCCCGGCGCCGGTCAGGACGATGGCCCGGGCGTCGCCGCGCTCGTCGAGGGCAGCGCTCAGCGCCTCCAGGGTCTCGGGGTTCAAGGCGTTGAGAGCCTTGGGGCGATCGATCAGGAGGGTGAGGACGGGGCCTTCGCGCTCCGCTCGAACCGGGGTCTCGCTCATGGCGCGGCCATAGCGCGCCCCGCCGAGGGGGGCCAAGCCCGGGCGGCCTTCACAAGCCTTCCCGGATCCGGTCGAGCTCCGAGAGCAGGGCCTCGGCCTCGGGGACCCGGCCCTGCCGCCAAGCGCGGATCACGCCATCCAGCCGGGCGTCTCTACCGTAGAGCAACTTGACGTGAGGCCAGGTCGACTCGCTGGCCTCGTCCGACTCCAGGAGCATGCAGCCCAGCTCCAGGTGCCGTCTATCGCTCTCTATGAGCACGTCCCGGCGGTTCACCCCCTTCATCAGCTCCAGGAAGCGATGCAGATCCTCCAGCCGGCGCAGCGCCCCGCTGCCGTCGTGGAGGGCCCAGCTGCGCAGCTCGAGGACGATCTTTCGATCCGCCGGCCGAAGGGCCTCGAAGGAGGGGCGCTCCGAAAAGCCCCGCAGGAGCCGCTCGAGCCGGGGGCCGACCTCTTGCGCCGTCGCGTGGCCATCAGAGATGTCGGCTTCGATCCGCTCCAGCTGAAGCTCCAGATCCCGGAGGTCGGCTCGGAGTCGGAGGGCGCGCCGCGTCGCGTCGGCATAGCCCTTGATCAGCTGGTCCGGCGGGAGCCGACTGAGCTCCTTGAACACGGCCGCCACCAGGGCGTCGAAGCACTGCGCGCTGTTGCTCCGCATCTCGTGGAGCTCGCCCAGGAGCTGCCAGCGGTCCGAGGTGATCTCGGGGCGCCGCAGCTGCTGTCCGAGACGAAGGATGTCGGCGTCGAGCATGGAGGTGAGAGCGGCCACCGCCCCCCCAATCCGGCTCGCGGCATCCTCGGGCTCGAACCGGAGGACGCGCTCGACGTGGCCATCCCGTTCGGTTTCCGGCATCGAGTCCACCTGCTGGGAGAAGGCGGTGTCGATGTCGGCGGTCAGGAGCCGAGTCTCGGGCTGGTCGTCGTTAGGAAAGAGAGCCCGCAGCTTCACCGTCGCCGCCTTGACCCGCTGGAGCATGGCGGCGACGGCCGGCGCGAGGGCGTCCCAGGTCGACAAGTCGGGCCGCTCTTCGGCCATGAGCTCGTGGGACTCGAGGTCGAGGCCCCGCACCGCGTCCATGGCGTCGGCGCTGGCCGCGATGGCGGCTCGGGCCTGGTCCCCGAGACTCGCCTCGGCTGCCTCCAGCAGCTGCCGCCCCTTCGGCGTCAGCAGATGAAGCCCGTCCTGCAAGGCCTTAAGTGTCGGGCATTCGAGGCCCGAGGTCGAGTGAAGCTGAAGAGACCCCTGCTCGGTGTCCTGAGTCAGTAGCGAGCCACGTCCGAGAAGCGGATCTCGTCGACGTCGCCGTTCAGTCCTTGCCGCGGGCCGGTGTCCTGGCGCCCGGCCCCTACCCAGGCGGTGCTCGAGGAGGCGGTCCAGCTCACGGTTCCGGTGGCGACGATCTCTCCGTCGAGTCGCAGGCTCACGTCCGTCCCGTTGGTCGAGACGGCGACGTGACCCCACTGGTCGGCGGCCAGGGTGCCGGCCGACGTCTGCACCGACGTGGTCGCGGTGCCGGAGAAGGTCACGAACTCGAGCCGGCCGTCGTCGTGAAGGCGGAGCTCGAGGCCAGGCCCCCGCTCCTCTCGGTCCGCCACCAGCACGCCGTAGCCTGCACCGCCGAAGGCATCGCCGGTCCGGCGGGCGCTGAGCTCGATGGTGGCGGGACCGGGGACCAAGATCAGGCCGCTGTCGAGCGCCGCGCCCGGGGAGCTTGCGCGGTAGCCGTCGGCGAGCTCGATGGTGCGAGCGGCGACGCTGGACCAGGGTCCGATCTCGACTGCCGCCGCTGCACCGCAGTCGTTCTGCAGCCGGGCCCCGGCGTCGAGGCCGAAACCGCCTACGCAGGCCATGTCGTCGACCAGAGGCACGAGATAGAAGTCGACGAAGCTCGCATCGACCGAGACATCGGAGGAGATATCGAGCACGCAGGGGCCTCGATCGGTGCAGGCCCCGCTCCAGGTCCGGAGCGCCTGACCGGCGCCGGGGGCGGCGAGTAGCTCGACCTGGGAGCCGACCCCGAAGTCGAAGCTACAGCTCCCCGGGCAGTCTAGACCGGCGGGGGAGGAGGTGACCCGCCCCCCGCCATCGACGCTCACCGTCACGGTTCGCCTGTCGATCTCGAAGCGCGCATCGACGGAGCGGGCTTGGTCCATGCGCACGCTGCAGCTCGGGCCCAAGCAGGCTCCCGCCCAGCCCGCGAAGACGCTTCCCGGCTCGGGCGTCGCCTCGAGGCTGACCTGGCTGCCGCGCTCGAAGGGGACGGTGCAGTCGGCAGTGCAGTCGAGGCCGGCCGGCGCCGACGCGACGCGGCCCGCTCCATCGCCGCGGAAGTCGACCTCGAGCGGCAGGGCCGACTGGCCGAAGCTCGCCGTCACCTCGACGTCCCCGTCGAGGGTGAGGGCGCAAGAGGGGACCATCGGATCCGGACAAGGGCCCGACCAGCCCGAGAACTGGCCGCCAGCAAAGGGCTGGGCCATCAAGGTGATCGCCGTCCCGGCCGGGAAGCGCGCCTCGCAGTTGGGGTTGCAGCTGATCCCGACCGGCTGGGAGGTGACGAGTCCGCCCGACGCCATCACCCGCAGGGTGCGGGCGGGGACGCAGGCGTCGACGCGACAGATCTCGGTTTCGGCGCAGGGAACGGTTTCGAAGCGAGTGCCCCCGTCCGCGCAGCGCTGGACCGCTTCCTCCGCCCCTCCGGCGGCGCAACGGGTGCTGCCAGGGCTGCAGAGGCGCAGGCGCTGGAGCTGAAGCGTGATGCTGCGCTCCCGGTCACTGGCTCGGGGCGTGAAGTCGGCGAAGCTCGAGCTGAAGCCCTCCCGCTCGGCAAAGACCCGGTAGAGCTGGTTGAAGCGCACACCTTCCCGGATGAGAAAGCGGCCCTCGGGGCCGGTGACCGCGGAGCCGGTGACCGGGGCCGAGCGAACGGTCACGCCTTCCAGCGGGGCGCCGGTCTCCACGTCCAGGACTACACCCTGCAGGAAGGCTCGATCGTCATCGTCCCCGTCGCCTTTACCGCATCCGACCGCGAGTCCAAGCGCGA
The DNA here is from genome assembly GCA_964477875.1 of uncultured Myxococcales bacterium. Lineage (GTDB taxonomy): Bacteria > Myxococcota > Kuafuiibacteriia > Kuafuiibacteriales > Kuafuiibacteriaceae > Kuafuiihalomonas. The sequence continues at coordinate 7,187 of CAYZFR010000103.1, read as the reverse complement.
CCGAGAGCGCCCATCCTCTGCGCATGAAGAGAAGCTACGCCGCCGCCGACGCGGCCCGCAATGTCAGGCAGAGTGGGACATCGAGCTCCGGCGCGCCTCGACCCAGTCGATGACCGTCTTCTCGGCGTGAATCCCGTCGAAGCGGGCCAGCTCCTGAAGGCCGGTCGGTGAGGTGACGTTCACCTCGGTGAGGAAGCCACCGATGACGTCGAGTCCGACCAGCACCAGCCCTCGCCGCCGAAGTTCGGGCCCCAGAGCCTCCACGATGGCCCGGTCCCGGTCGCTCAGACCGGCCCCCTCGGCCCGACCCCCGACGTGCATGTTGGCCCGATTGTCGTCGGCGGCCGGTATGCGGTTGATGGCACCGACGGCCTCGCCATCGACGAGGATGATGCGCTTGTCCCCCTTGGTGACGTCGGGGACGAACTTCTGAACCTCGATCATGGTGCGCCCGAAGTGGGTGAGCAGGTCGAGGACGGAGCCGATGTTCTTGTCGCCCCGGGCGAGGCGGATGATCCCTTCGCCACCCGCGTTGAGGAGGGGCTTGACGATGCACTCGCCGTGCTCGGCCATGAAGTCGCGGATTCGGCTCCGGTCCGCGGTGGCCATGGACGGGGGCATGAAGTCGGCCCAGATGAAGGCGGCCAGCTTCTCGTTGAAGTCCCGAAGTCCCGCCGGCTCGTTGATCAGAACCGTTTTTCCCCGGTCCGCCCGGTCGAGGACGAGGGTGGCGAGGTGAAAATCGAGGTCGTATGGGGGATCCTTTCGCATGAAGACCGCGTCGTAGTCGTCGAGTTGGACGTCTTCGAGGGGCCCCTCGTCGAAGTGGTCCCCTTTCGACCGCCTCAGCTTGAGCGAACGGGCCTTCGCCTTCGGAACTCCGCCATCCAGAGCGAGGGAGGCCATCAGCGCCCAATCGACCCGATGGCCTCGTTCTTGGGACTCGAGCATGAGGACGAAGGTCGAGTCCCCGTCGATGTCGATGGCGGCGACCGGATCCATGACGAAAAGAAAACGCACGGGTGGAAGGTTCGAGCTGCGAATTCGCAGGTCAAGGCCGGACGATGCTAGCGTCCCGTACCGGTGAGCGAAGAGGCGAGCCAGTTCTTGGAGCAGCTGCGCGCCCGACCCCAGGATCCGGAGCTCCGGACCCGCCTTGGAACCTGGGCGCGAAGCGAGGGCCACGCCGGGAGCCTGGCGAGCCTGTGGCTCGACCGCGCCGCTCGCCTCCCGGCCGAGCTCCTCGCCCTGGCCATCGACGCGCATGCGCTGGGTCTCGTCGATCGCCAACGGGCCATCGATCTCGAGAGGCGGCAGGCGGCGGTCCCCATCACCACCATCGGCCAGACCACGACCGTCTTCCTGGCCGGCGAGCAGGACGTCGACGTCCTGGACGAGGTCTTGCCGGGCCTCGTGCAGCGCGCCATCGGCCGCCGGTCGCAGTGGGCGGTGGTGGAGGTCTCGAACGCCGTCCAGGACGAGACGCTGGCCCACACCTTGGCCGGGCTGTGCGGGCTCGGCGTGCCCGAGGCGCTCGGCCTGGGCGTGAGCGGCGTGACCAACCCCGAGTTCGTCGGCCGCTGCCGGGCGCTGTGCGACGACCCCCACCGACTGGTGTTTTGGGACTCTCTCTCCGAGCTCTTCGAGCTCGCAGCCAAGGACGCTCTTCCAAAATGACTCGAGCTCTCGATCGCGCCGTCCACGAGATCTGCGCACGCATTCAGACCAGCGGGCCCGAAGCCCTCGACGACGTGATCCACGAGGCCCTCCGGCTCGTAGGGGAAGGCTCGGACGCGAGCCGCAGCTCGGTTCAGGTCTTCGAATCCTTCGGTGGACACTCGATGGCCTTCGAGTGGCGCCGCCCCGGGACCGAAGACCTCCCGCTCCCCGAGCTGGCCCGGGAACCCAAGCTCCGAGCTCGGCTCGACCGGGGGGAGAGCCTTTGGACCCCCTTCGGCGGAGGTTGGCTCCACGTCACCCCGATGATGGCCCGAAATCAGTGCCTGGGCGCCCTCGCCCTGGAGCTGCAGGTCGAGACCGACGCCTCGGTGGCGAGCGCCCTGACGGTGCTCGGCATCGCCTTCACCAATCTCTTTCTGACCCGCTTCGAAGCCATGAAGGCGGAGCAGCGGACCTTCGAGGTCCGGACCCTGGACCGGCTCTACGACCTCATGGAGGCCTCGGAGGACTTGCAGGATGTTTTGGCCCGGGTGTGCGAGCTCGCGCAAGATACCTTCGCCTGCGATGCGGTGGCGGTCTTGCAGAACGGTGAGGATGGCCTCGGGGTCGTCCACGGCCTCGGCCTGTCCGCGGAACGCTTTCGGACGCTCACCCACCTCTCACCCGAGGTACGCGAGCGTCTGGTGCTGCGCTGGCAGCGCTTCGCCGTGAGCACCTTCTCGGCCGAGATGGGAATGGACCAGGGCAATGGGCGCTCCCCCGCTCCCGCCACCGGTTCCGAGGTCTGGGTCAGCCTGCGCGGGCTGCCCGCTGGACCGGCCTGGCTCCTCATTCACCAGTCATCCTTCGACCGGGAGTGGACCATCGACGAGCGCTGGCTGCTGGCCGAGATCGGCCGCCGCGTGTCGGACGGGATCTCGAACCTGCGTTCCTACGCCGAGATGCAGGCCAAAGAGGATCGCTACCAGAGCGTACTCCGGGCCATCCCGGAGGTCGTTTTGATCTTTTCCTCGGACTTCAAGCTGGAAGAGATCTGCTCGGATCCGGCGGCCTCGCCCTTCCACCCCGGCCCGGATGGCGTGGGGCGCCCGGTGTCCGCCCTATTCAACGAGGGCACGGCGAACCTGTTCGAGTCGACGATCGCCCTCGCGCTGCAGAGCGACGAAGTGCAGCGGGTGGAATATTCGCTGGAGTGGGCTTCGGAGACGGCGCTGTTCTCGACTCAGGCCCGTCGTTTCGGGCCGCGCGGCGCCCACCGGGTGCTGTGGGTGGCCCGGGACGTGACCGACCAACGGACCCTCGAGGAGAAGTTGCTCCAGAGCCAGCGCCTGGAGAGCATGGGCCGCCTTGCCGGCGGTGTCGCTCACGACTTCAACAACATCCTGACCGCGATCCTGGGCTCCGTCGATCTCGCCCGCTCGGAAGTCCACGACCCCCAGGCGCTGGAGGACTTGGACCAGGTAACGGAGGCGGCCGGCCGGGGGGCGCGACTGGCGAACCAGCTGCTGATGTTCGCTCGAAAGGACCAAGCGACGAGCCAGCTCGTCTCGGTAGACGAGACCCTCATCCGTCTCGACCAGATGCTCCGCCGCGTCCTGGAGGAGAACGTCGAGTTGGTCACGGTGCCTGACAGCGAAGACGCCTGCGTCATGATCGATCCCGCTCAGCTCGAGCAGGTGGTGATGAACCTGGTCCTCAACGCCCGCGACGCCATGCCCAACGGCGGTTCGATCCATCTGCAGGCCGAGAAGATCGACTACGGTCCCGAGGAGGCGAGCGCCGCGGGGATGAGGCCGGGCCCCTATCTTCAGCTTCTGGTCACCGACACCGGGACCGGCATCCCTTCCGAGTACCGGCACCAGGTCTTCGATCCCTTCTTCACCACCAAACCTCAGGGCAAGGGGACCGGCCTTGGCCTGGCGACCTGCCACGGCATCGTGAACCAGCACGGCGGGAGCATCGACATCCTCAGCACCGGCGGGACGGGCACCTGCTTTAGAGTCCTGCTGCCCCGACTTCGAGGACAACCGGAGCGGGCCCTGCCCGAGATGCCGCCGGAGGCGCGGGGATCGGAGACGATCCTCTTGGTCGAGGACGAGGCCATCGTTCGGGACGTCTCCCGGCGATTCCTCGAGCACATGGGCTACCGGGTGCTCCAGGCTCGGAACGGAAGCGAGGCCCTGCGCGTCGCGGGAAGCTTCCCCGAGCCCATCCATCTTCTTCTCACCGACGTCGTCATGCCGCAGATGAGCGGAACCCAGCTCTCGGGACTGCTCCTGGAGGCTCGACCGCAGATGAAGGCGCTCTTCATGTCGGGCTACACCGAAGAGTCGCTGACCGTGAGCACCCGCAACCCAAAGATGCAGTTCTTGCCAAAGCCTTTCCGGCCCGAGCAGCTCGCCCAGAAGATTCGGTCCATTCTGGACGGCTGAGCTCGAAGCCGATGCCCCTTCGGACTTCTTCGGAATCGGCCAGCCTTCTTCGGTAAATCGTCGTTCCGCCTTTGCATTCGGGACCCAGGATGAAGCGTGGAAGGACGACATCATGAACTTCAGTTGGAAAAAGACACTCGCTCTCGGATGCATGGCCGCCTGCCTCGGGGGCGCCTCCCTCGCCCGGGCCAACGGGCCCCGGGCTCACGGCCGAGGCGTCCCCGGCTTCGGCATGGGCCGAGGCCTTCATCGAATGCTGCGGGCCATGAACCTGACCGAGGCGCAGGAGATCGCGCTCGTCAAGGCCAGCCGCGGGGTCCGCGAGGAGGGGCGGAGGCTGATGAAGGACCATCGGGCTCAGGCCAAGTCCCTCGTCGCCGCGGTGGTCGAGGACAGGGTGGACGGCGACGCGATGCATGCGAAGCTGGACGAGATGGCGGCCCAGCGGGTAGCGCTGGCCCACGAGGCGGTGGACGTGTTCCTGTCCATCGAGCAGACCTTGACCCCGGAGCAGCGTTCGCAGCTTCAGGACAAGGTCGACCGTTGGCTGAACCGCGAAATGCGATGAGCGTATTGGTCGTCGACGACGACCAGCGATTGCGTGAGCTCTTGGACGAGTATCTCACGCGGCAGGGCTTCCAGGTCCGCGCCGTCCCGGACGGGGCGGCGGGCCTGGCCGCCTTGGCCGAAACTCCACCGGCGCTCGTGATCCTCGACCTGATGATGCCGGGGATGGACGGACTGGAGACCTGCCGTCGAATCCGCAGCCGGTCCGAGGTCCCGATCATCATGCTCACCGCGAAGGGTGAAGAAACGGACCGGATCGTGGGTCTGGAGCTCGGCGCCGACGACTACCTCCCCAAGCCCTTCAATCCCCGTGAGCTCCTGGCCCGGATGCGGGCAGTGCTCCGCCGAAGTCGAGGCGAGGAGGGCGTGGAGGGCGAGGTTCTGGAGGCTAAAGAGCTGCGGCTCGATCTCGGCGCTCGTCGCGTCCACGTCGGCGGACGCGAGATCGAGCTGACGTCCACCGAGTTCGACCTGCTGCGGGTGCTGGTGCAGTCGGCGGGCCGAGTCGTGCCTCGGGACGGCCTCATGGAGCGGGCCCGGGGCACGGACTTTGCGGCCTTCGATCGCTCCATCGACGTGCACATTAGCCACATCCGACGAAAGCTGGGAGACGATCCCCGGCGTCCCCGGCTCCTGAAGACGATCCGCGGCGTCGGCTACATGGTGACCAAGCCGTGAGCCTGCGGCTGCGGCTCGCCCTGCTTCTGTTCGCGGTCAGTTTCGGTGGCTTGGTCGCGGCCTGGACCGTGTCGAGCCAAGCCATTCTCGGCCCCTTCTTCGAGCACGTTCGCCGCCTGCACGTTCGAGAGGCGGTGCGCATCGCCAGGGACGTGGATCGGGGCCTCGACCTCGGGGAGCTCCAGCGGCTGCACGACATCCGTCTCGAGCAGCGGGCCCAAGCCCCGCCAGCGGAGCGCTGTCGCGCCTTCGGCCGGCGTGGGGCGCCGGTCCAGATCTGTCGGGGGCGGCGTGGCTTGGAGGTGGTGGTCGAGACGAGGCTCGGGTGGCTCGCGATCCGCGACGATGTGGGGGGCGACCGGGTGCGCCGTCGCCTGGTCGGCTTGCTCGGACTCCTGGCCATGGCCCTGGCCCTCATCAGCTGGTGGCTGGCCGGCCGTGTCACCCGCCCCCTGCGGGTGACGGTGGGCGCGATGGATCGAATGGCGAGTGGGGAGCTGAGCCATCGCCTCCCGCGGGACAAGAACCCCGAGCTGCGGCAAGCAGCCGGCGCGTTCAATCGGATGGCGGACCGGGTCGACCGGATGCTGAAGGCGGAGCGCAGCCTGATGACCGGGATCAGCCACGAGCTGCGCACGCCCCTCGCTCGCCTGCGGCTCGAGATCGAGCTTCTCCGGGACTCGACCGAGCCTTCAGCGGCCCGCCTGGACGCGATGGAAGAGGACGTGGAAGCGGTGGAGCGTCTTCTGTCGGAGCTGTTCTCGGTGGCCAGAGCCTCGTGGGAGGAACGGCCGCGGGAGGAGCTGGAGTTGAGCGAGGTAGCCCGAGCGGCGGCCGATGTGTGCGGCCTAGAAGTTTCGATCGAGGGCCGCTACCGGCTTGCCGCCCATCGACCCCAGATGGAGCGCTTGTTTCGCAACCTGTTGGACAACGCCCTGAAGTACGGCGGTCCGGAGGTCGAGGTCCGAATCCTCTTCGACGAATCAGGCTTCGTCTTCGAGGACGACGGACCGGGAGTGGACGAGCGAGACCGAGAGCGGATATTCGAAGCCTTCCATCGCGCCCGGCCCCATGCAGCCGAAGGCTGGGGGCTTGGTCTGATGGTGGTTCGTCAGATCATCGAGTTCCAGGGCGGCAGTATCGAAGCCCGCCCCGCTCGAGGCCCCTTCCGCCCTCATCGCGGTCCCGGCCTCGGGATCGAAGTCCGCCTGCCCTGACCGGGGACCGCCAGAGGTCCCCCCCCCTAGCGCGCCCGGCCCTTCTTCTCGCGCTCCAACTGCTCCTTGTAGGCGACGGAGTAGCGCGTCCAGGGTCGGGCTTCGAGGCGACGGCGCTCGATGGGCTCCTCGGTGCCTTCGCAGAGGCCGTAGGTGCCTTCTTCGAACTTGGCGATGGCGCTCTCGATCTCGCGGAGGAGCTTCACCTCCTTGTCCAGCAGGCGCATGTTGAAGGCCTCTTCGGTGGCGCGATTGGCTTGGTCCATTTCCTCGATGAGATCGTTGTCGTCGACCCGCGCCGTGCTCGCCCGGTCTCGGATGCGCTCTTTCACTTCTTCTCGGAGCTCGGTGAGCCGTTGCTTGAAGTGCTCCAGCTCCTTCTTGGTGAGCGGTTTTTCTTTTTCGATACGTCGAGTTCGAGTGGCCATGTGTCGAATCGGGCCTTTCTTGCAGCGAGCCGGAGTCATATCACTTTCGGCACGGCCAACCAACGACCTAGGGAGGTGCTGCACGCACCCTAGGTAAAGCCCGGCTGGTCCGCCGCTCCTTTCCCGGGCGCTAGTGTCCTGAGTCAGCAAAACCTTGAAGAATTCCGGCCGCCCTTCGCCCGATC
>CAYZFR010000102.1:0-13992 GCA_964477875.1 uncultured Myxococcales bacterium | reverse complement strand
TGTTCCTGGTCGGGGACGCGCGCACGATCCAGGAAGACCTGGAGGCGCCCGCGGCGGGCACCCGCTACCGCTTCGTTCACATATCGGAGAACTACACGGGCTCGGTTCAGCTCTTCGACGCCAACGACAACGTCAGCCCCGAGACCATCGGCTCCAGCATCTCCTTGGGCTCCAGCCAGGATCTGGAGCTGACGGCGCCCGAGGGAGACGAGTACATCCTCGGCCTGGGAGGCGCCAGCGACGTCCAGCCCGACATCGTCTTCCCGCTCCCGCCGAGCCCCGGGCAGGCCTTCTACGCCTTCATCCAGGGCGAAGGCTCGGACATGGGAGAGATTCTCCTCCTCGCCCCCGACGACGCCCGCTCCACCATCGCTTCCATGGAGTTCATGGAGCCCGGCGAGGGGCGAATCAACGTCGTCAACCTGGCCGACGACACCGGGCCCCAGCTGAGCCTCTTCGCCAACGACGAGATGGCCGCCATCGCCTCGGTGCCCTTCGGCAGCGCCTCCACGCCCCGCGAACTTTTGGAGGGTAGCTACGACTTCGTCGTCGAGGACGACGCCGGCAACGAAGTGGCCTCCCTCGACGGCTTCGACCTGGAGCCCGGCGACTTCTTCACCTTCGTCATCTACGACACGCCCAACGGCGAGGTGACGCTGCGCGCGCTGGAGGAGGACAGCGGCACGCCGCCGGTCGGTCAATCTCGGATCCGGATCATCCACGTCGCCCCCGACCTGACCACGCCCATCGACCTGCTGGACGCCGGCGCCATGCCGCCCGTCGCCCTCCCGAACGGTTTTCAAGGCGTCGGGTTCGGAGACGTGAGCCCGGCTCTGAACCGGACCGGGGGCCTCGAGCTCGGCATCGACGCCGACGATCGTCCCGACCTCGAGTTCCGCTTCAACTCCCCGACCCTCGACGCAGGCCGGGTCGTCAACCTGTTCATCGACAGCCAGGAGGACCTGGGCGAGCTCACCGTTCGCCTCGTGCCCCAGCCCATCAACGGCAGCACCCAGCCCGCCATCACCGGCTCCGTGGTCCCGGACCCGAGCTTCGTCCGTGGTATCCACCTCGGCCTCCTCCAGCCGTCGGTCGACTTCTTCGAGTCTAGCAACCAGTTCAGCACGCCTGCCCAGTCCAACATCCAGTTCGAAGAGAGCGGGATGGGCTACGTCGAGGTCGACGCGGACGACAGCGCCCAGGTCTTGTTCACGCCCCCGGGCCAGCAAGGCACCGTCCTCGCTCAGGGCTCGGCCGAGTTCGGGGTCGACGAGAGCCAAACGGTGGCCTTCTTCGGGACCTCCGGCAACTATCGGACCGGGGTCTACGTCGATGATCTCATGCCGGCCCCGGGACCGGGCACCGTCCGCCTCCGGCTGATCAACACCGCCGTCGCGGTAGGCTCGATCTCGGGCACCTTCGAGGGCCAGAACCTCGGCTCGAACCTGGGGCTCGGAGACGCCGGGCCCTACGTCGAAGTCGCCCCGGGCGCGGAACCGCAGCTCACACTTCAGACCGGTCAGACCGTGACCCTCACCCTTCCCAACGTCACCGGCGGCAGGGTCTACAACGTCTTCTTCGTCAACGATCAGCAGAACGGGCAGCAGTTCGTGGTAACCCAAGACGACAACGGCAACACCGAAAGCGTCTTTCGGCCCGCCGACGTCCGGGTGCTGAATCTACTCTCCGACCCGATGGGAGAGAACGTGGCGATGGTCAGCCTCGGAAACTCGATCGTCGCCAGCGACGTGCCGCAGAACTCCATCACCCAAGTCACCGAGGTTCAGGAGGGAAGCTTCCCCGCGCTCTGCGCTCTGAACTCGGGATTCACGGCCCAGGGCAACGTGACCGCGGCCTTTGGCGACTTGACGACGGTGATCTGCCAGGGATTCAGCCAGGCCAGCGGCGGCGTCTTCTCCGCCATCGAAAAGCCTGCCAGCACCGCCGCCGTGGGAGACATCGAGTGGCGCTTCGCCAACTTCGCCACCAACTTCCCCCAGAGCGGGGCCGCGGTCGACGTGACCGACCCGACCGACCCCATGAACCCCTTCGCGGTAGGCGTGACCCCCAACCGCGTCCCCCCCACCTTCCTCACCGGCTCCGCCGACGGCTTCCCGATCGTCGTGGAGACGAACCCCGGCACCCCCGACAACGAGCAGGTCGTCTTCGAGATCCCCCCCCTCCCCGACCAGACGGCCTACACCTTCTACGTCAGCCGCGCTCCGAACCCGATGACCCTGGGACCGGTGGAGCTGGTGATCGTGAGCAGCGACCCGAGCGCAGAGCCCATCACGGTGGGCCCGATCGGCACGGCGACCATCTTCCATGCCTCGCCCGGTGTGGCACCCATCGACGTGTTCGCCAGTCAGGATCCGACGGCGATCGCGACCAACCTCGCCTTCGGCCAGAACAGCATGTCGCTGACGCTAGAGGGCGGTCAGACTCGCTTCGATGTGGCCCTCACCGGTGACTCGATCATGGACTCGATCTTCGACTTCACCGACCAGATCGTCGGACGCGCCGACAACACCGTCGTGCTGTTCGGCGAGGACATGGTTCGAGGTGCGGTCTTCGAGAACCCGGATCAGGCCGGCGGTGGCGGTCCAAACGACGTCGACGTCCGGGTCCTTCACACCGCCAGCGAGCTCGGCCAGGTCGACCTCTACGACGTCGCGACCGGCCAGCTCATCAACAGCACCAACGGGAACCCCAACGACGACTGGGAGGATCTGAACCCGGGTCAGGCCACCGCCTTCACCACCGTCGACAGCAACATGCCGATCACGGTCGGCATCGACGTCGAGGAGACGAACTCCGGCCTGACGGGCGCCTCGGTACCGGCCTACGACTACTACGTCGACCTCAACTTCGGGGGCCTCGGACTCACCAGCGGCACCGCCAACGTGGTGCTGGTCCAAGACGCTGCGAACAACGACCTCAGCTTCCGCCTTCAGCTGACCGATTCGGCCGGGAGCGTCTTGACCTTCGGACCGTCGAGCCGTGTCCGCCTGGTGAACGCTTCCGGGCAGGACGCGTCGGTAGACCTGTTCATCAACGGCTTCGCGGCGTCAACCGGCTCGGTGAACGCGGGGGTCGCGTCGGAGTGGGAGCCGGTCTTTTCGCAGTCGAACCAGACCCTGGACATCGTGCCCAGCGGCCAGATGCCCGGCCCGTCCACCACCCTGGCCTCGCTGTCCAGCGTGACCTTCGAGCCCGGCCGCTCCTACACCATCGTGTACAACCGCGCCGGCGGCGGCCCGAACATCCTGGCGCTGGACGACAACTACGCCGACCTCGGGAGCGTGGAGACGAGGGTTCGCTTCGTGCACGCAGGTCCCGGCTTTGGTCAGGTCGACGTCTATGACGCCTCCGCTTTTCCGCCAGATCTGCTGGCCGAGAACCTGGACGAGGGGACGGCCTCGGCCCCGATCCAGATCGACCCCACGACCCTCCCCATGATGGTCCCTCTGGCCGTGGACCAGGATGACGATCCGTCGACCCTCCTCGGCGCGACGGTGGACGCGAAGATCTTCGATCCTGGGAACTTCCTCCACATCGTTCTCTTCACGAACGGCGTGGGCCAGCCCCAGGGCCTGGTGCTCTTGAGCGACGGCTTCCAAGACACCGAAACCGTCCAGTAGCGGCCGGACTGGCCCTCGCGGTTCGGCGGCGCTTGCCTTCCTAGGCTGCGTCGCCGAGCCTCCGGGCTCCTTGTTCGCCACGCTTCAGCGCGCCGCCATGCGGCGACGGGGCTTCCGCAGCCGGATGATCCCGTGCTCGTTCGGGCGCATCCACGCCTACGAGGGGCGGGGCCGAGGTCCGCTTCCCATCGGCGTCTTCCTGCACGGCTTCTCGGCGTCCGGGGCGCAGTTCGGCCAACTCATGAGCCGGCTGACGAGCGTCTTTCAGCGCCTGGTCGCCATCGACCTCCCCGCCCACGGTCTGAGCGAGATCCCACGCCGCCGGGTGGACTATTTCGCGCTCAAGGACGGGCTCGTCGAGGCCATGGACGTCCTCCTTCCCTTCGGCGCCCAGGCTTCGCTGATCGGCAACTCCATGGGGGGCTTCGCGGCTCTGCGCTACGCCAACTTCCGTCCCGAACGGGTGCAGAGCCTGGTGTTGGTATCGCCCGGCGGTGCGGCCATGGCGCCCCAGGAGCTCGACCAGCTGCGTAGCCTCTTCGAAATGGAGCGTATGGCCGACGCCCTGGACTTTCTGGATCGGCTCTTCGCGAAGAAGCCGCCCCTGCGAAAGCTGGTCGCGCGCTTTTTGATGAAACACATGGGCAAGCCCGAGTTCCGCTCTCTGATCGCGAGCCTCGATACCTCCATCTTGCTTCAGCCGGATGAGCTCCAGGGCCTGCAGCCTCCTACTCTGCTCGTTTGGGGCGAACAGGACGACGTCCTCCCGGCCGCCTCCCGGGACTTCTTCTTGGCCCACCTGCCCGGTCACGCGGTGATTCGGCGGCCCGCCGATTTCGGCCACAGCCCCCAGCTCGAACACCCCGCCGCCTTGGGACGGCTCGTCGTCGAATTCCTGGAGTCCCTGCAGACTCGAACCCTCAAACCGGCATCGGCGAAGGCAGGTCCTGGGTCGTTCGCTCTCGAAGCTCGTGAGGAACCACCAACACCGGGCAAGGCGCTCGGTTGAGGACGTAGTTCGAGGTCGAGCCCAGGATCATTCGGTGCCAGGCACCCTGCCCGCTGGTTCCGAGCACGATGAGCTTGGCATCCACCATGGAGGCGACGTCCACGATCACGTTGGCCGCCGGCGCCTTGCTCATCACCTCCACGTCGACGTCGACGCCGTGGGACGGTACCCGGGCGACGAGCTCCATCACGTGCTTTCGGTGTTCCTCTCCCAGCGCCTCGATCTCCTCCGGGCTGAGGGCCCGAGGAAGAAGCGCATCCCGCGACGAGGACAAGAAGGGATGCTCGTACAGCGACAGGACCTGCACCCGTGAGGCCCCCTTCCCCGAGGTCTGGGCGGCGCCCAGGCGAAAGGCCGAGTCGAGGACATTTCGGGACACCAAAGAGAGGTCGACGGCGGCGACGATGGTTTCGAACTGGGCGTTCAGCGGGCCGTGGACCACGAGCACCGGACAGCGGGCCACCCGGATGAGGCTGCTCGCCACCGAGCCCAAGAACATCTCGGCCAGCACGCCGTGGCCTCGACCCGAGACGACGATGACGTCGGCGCCGACCTGGTCGCCGGCGGCCACCAGCTGCTGGGCCGGCACGCCGGACCGGATCTCACGGGTCACGCGCCGGGCGTTCGAGAGCTGAAGGCCCTCCAGCCGGTCTCGGGCCCGGGCCCGGGCACTCTCGATCACCTCCTTGGGGAGAGGGACGATGCCATCCGGGATAGGCAGGACGTGGACCAGGTGAACCCGCTTGGCGTCATAGGCGGCCGCGATTTCGTCCACGGCCCGCATGGCCATCGGGGTTGCTTTGGAGAAGTCGACGCCGACGACGATGGTTCGCAGCACGGAAGGGAGGCTATCGACCTCGAAGCGGTCCGCCAATCCCCTGCTCGTACCATACCCTTGACCGGCGCCCGCACCCAGTCGAGCGTTCGTCGGCGTGGAAGCCTATCATTCGGTCGTACGCGAAGTGCTCGCGCGCGGATCGCGGAAACCGAATCGAACCGGGGTCGACACGCTGTCCGCCTTCAACATCAACTACACGGTCGACCTGAGCCTGGGATTTCCCCTGCTCACCACCAAGGCGATCAGCTGGAAGAACATCGTGGCCGAGAACCTGTGGTTCCTGTCGGGGCAGCGCGACACTTCGATGTTGAAGCGCCACCGCTGCAAGTTTTGGGACCCGTGGACCGACGACGACGGAAAAGTGCCCAGCGCCTACGGCCACTTCTGGCGCCACTTCCCGGCCCCCGAAGGCGCCCCCTTCGTCGACCAGGTTCGAACCGTCCTCGACCAGCTTCGCCGCAATCCGAGCAGCCGCCGCCTCGTCATCTCGGCCTGGGCCCCCCACAACGCCCTTCACTCCGCCCTGCCCCCCTGCCACCTGCTCTGGATCCTCAACGTCCAGTATGACGGCGAGGCCCGCCCGTGCCTGAACTTGCACCTGACCCAGCGCAGCGCCGACGTCGCCCTCGGCGTCCCCTACAACATCGCGGGCTACGCCTTCCTCCTCAGCCTCTTCGCCCGCTTCGTCGACATGCGCCCCGGGATCTTCGCCCATACGCTGGTCGATGCCCACATCTACACTTCCAAACCGGACGGCTCCATGGCCGACTACGACCACGTGCCCGGGCTGAAGACGCAGCTCGAGCGGACCCCTCGCCCGCTGCCCCGGCTCGAAATCGATCCCGGCATTCGGGACCTGGACGACGTAGAGGCGCTGTACGACGCCGACACCGAGACGCTGCTGAATACCTTTCGCCTGGAGGGCTACGACCCCCACCCGGGGCTGAAGTTCAAGGTCGCCGTCTGATGCGAGGCATGATCGTCGCCCTCGACCGCAACCGGGTGATGGGCGTGAACGGGGAGCTCCCGTGGCGGTACGCCGCCGACCTGAGGCGCTTCAGGCGTCTCACCCTCGACACGACGGTGGTGATGGGCCGGAAGACCTTCGCCTCCATCGGTCGGCCCCTCCCCCGGCGGCGTAATCTGGTCGTCAGCCGGACCCTCGGTGAGGTCCCCGGCGTAGAGGTCTTCGACGACCTGAAAAAAGCCGTCGAAGCCACCGACGGAGATCTGTGGTTCATCGGCGGACGCCGGATCTACGAGGAAGGCATGACCTGGGCCGACTTCATTGACGTGACCTGGGTGCCCGACGAGCTGAACCTCGGTCCTGAGGACGAAGTCGTTCGCTTCCCGCCCATGTCTATCGCGTTCGATGCGGGCCCCATCTCGCCGTTCCCCGATCCCGCGGGCGAGAATCTGAAGGTTCAGCGCTTTCAGAGGGCGCCGAAGACCTCGCACTGAGAGCCCGGCCGTTGACGAGCGCGGGCGTTCCGTCAAGTTAGCTCAGTGGCGCACGGGCCGACGATGTTCGAGTGCCTCGACCGGATGAACGCCATCATCCGGCAAGGCGACTTTCCACACCTCGAATCGCTCGCCCCCGGTCTGCGGGCGGCGCAGCAGAATGGATTGGAGGAGAGAGCACCCGGTCCCTTCATCCCGGAGCTGCGGGCGCTGTACGCCTGGCGCAACGGAGGAGCCGACCTCCTCCCCGGCAACCGCTGGTACTCGCTGCAGGAAGCTTTGGAGCGCGCCTCCCGATTGGACCTGGAGTTCGCCGCCTTGCCGATCTTCCGACAGGGGGACTCGGCGGAGCTCGTGATCTACCTGGATGGCAAGGACCAGCGCTCGGCGATAGCCCGCGTCGTCGACGGCGCCACCAAGGGCGTCCTCGAGTACGAGAGCCTGACCCATCTCATGGCGGTGGTCGCCGATGGCTACAGCCGAGGAGCCTTTTTTCTGAAGGGCGGTGAGCTCGACGTCCTGCCGATGGCGGTCAAAAACTCCTGGATGCGCCACGCCAGCGCCGGCATGCAGCAAGCGATTGAAGACGCCTGGACCCGACTTCAGCTTCAGGCGGAAGAGGTCGAGCGAAACGAGTCGGTCCACGACCGCCTGAAGCTGGTCGACAAGCTGACCCTGGCCTGCGACCGGCGCTCGCTTCCCATCCTTCACCGCCAGCTCGAGGCCCGCACCCCCGAGGTCCGAGCCGCCGCCATCCGCGCCCTCGGCACGCTCCGTGATCGAGGGGCCAAGGAACGGGTACAGGTCGCCCTCACCGACGAGCACGATCTCGTCCGAAGCCAGGCCGCCTTCACCATCTCGCACCTCGTCCAGCGTGGTGACGAGCACCTGCTGGAGTCGCTGATCTTCCTGCTCGACGACCACCTCCCCGACGTCCGGGCTCGGGCCGCCCACTGCCTGGGACTGCTCGGCATCCCCAACGCGGGTCCCGCCCTTACCCCCCGCCTCGACGACGACGACATCCAGGTTCGCATTCAGGTGGTCAAAGCCCTGGAGCGGCTGCGCCATCGAGAAGCCGCCGACGCCATCAAGGATACCCTCCGCAGCAGCACCGCTTCCGACCCCGAAACCGCCGCCCTCCGCCAAGCCTGCACCACCGCCCTCCAAGCCTTGCAGGCCACCTGAACAGACACACGACCAGGCTACGCAGCTCGGCGGAAAGTCTTCCCGCCGGCGTGAAGCAGCAGCGCGAGGCCCACGGTGACGCCGCAGCCTAGGACGTTGAACCAGAGGAAGCCCAGCTCGGTGAAGAGGAAGGCCGCGATGACGATGCTCTCCGCGGCGAGAGCGGCCCAGAAGGTAGCTCCGGCGCCCACGCGACGGAGGCCAAAGCCGATGATGAACAGGCCGAGGACGGTGCCGTAGAAGAGCGAGCCCAAGATGTTTACGGCCTCGATCAGGTTGTCGAGCAGACTCGCGAAGGTCGCGAAGGCCAGGGCGACCAGGCCCCAAAAGACGGTGAAGGCCTTCGAGGCGAGCAGAGTGGTGGCGTCGTCGGCGCCGGGGTTCCTGAGCCGACGGTACAGGTCGATGGTGGTCGTGGAGCCCAAGGCGCTCAGCTCACTGGCGGTCGAGGACATGGCGGCGGACAGAATGACCGCGATCAAGAGGCCGATGAGGCCGTGGGGAAGCAGGTCCACGACCACCGAGATGAAGACGTAGTCCCCGTCCTCGGTCTCGGCGTCGGGCGCGCTCGCCGCCACCAGGTCTCGCGCGTCTTCGCGCAGGTTCTCGTAGCGAGCGTCGGCGGCCATGAACTCGGCTCTCGCTGCCCCTTTTTCGGCGCCTGAATCGATGAAGGCGAGTGCGGCCCGGGAGCGGGCGGCTTGGGCCCGGGCGAGGTCGGACTCCAAGCGCTCCACCGCCACCGGACCCTTCTTGCGGGCCAGCTCCCAGGCCGGTTGGTTGAAGAAGGCCGGCGCCGGCTCGAAGACGTGGAGAACGAAGACCAGGATCCCGACCCCGAGAATGAAGAACTGCATCGGGATCTTGGCCATGCCGTTGAACAGCAGCCCGAGGCGCATCTCCGTGACCGAGCGGCCAGAGAGGTAGCGCTGCACCTGGCTCTGGTCGGTGCCGAAGTAGGAGAGCGCCAAGAAGAGGCCGCCGGTGAGGCCGGACCAGAAGTTGTAGCGGTCCTGGAAGTCGAAGGAGAAGTCGACCACCTCCATGCGCCCGGTCGCGCCGGCGATCCGCGCCACTTCCCCGAGGCCGACCTGGGCGGGCAGGCGCATGAAGAGGACCATCGCTGCGACGACCATGCCGGTCATGATCACCACCATCTGCTGCTTCTGGGTCTGGCTGACCGCCTTGGTGCCCCCGGAGACGGTGTAGACGATGACCGCCACCCCGATGACGAGGTTGGTGAGATCGAGCCGCCAGCCGAGCAGCGTAGAGAGCACGATGGCGGGAGCATAGATCGTGATGCCGGCCGCGAGGCCCCGCTGGATCAAGAACAGGAGCGCCCCCAACACCCGGACCCGGACGTCGAAGCGGCGCTCGAGGTACTCGTAGGCCGTGAACACCTGCAGCCGGTGGTAGATCGGGATGGCGACGGCCGAGATCAAGACCATGGCCACCGGCAGCCCGAAGTAGAACTGCACGAAGCGCATGCCGTCGTCGTAGGCCTGGCCCGGCGTGCTCAAGAAGGTGATGGCGCTGGCCTGGGTGGCCATGACCGACAGGCCGATGGTGGGCCAGCCCAGATCTTTGTCTCCCTTCAGGAAGCCGGTGGTGGTACGGACGCCGCGGGTCTTCCAGATCCCGTAAGCGACGATGCCGATGAGGGTGGCGGCGATGACCGTCCAGTCGAGCAGGTTCACGCCGCCCACTCGCTGAGCGCCCAGTACAGAAGAATCTGGACGACCAAAAAGCCGATCACGACGGCGTACAGCCGGTTCCAACTTCCGAGTACGGGCGGCGCTTCTTCGGTCTCGGGTTGCTCGTCCTGCATCAGGTCCGGGCCTCGAGCAGGTTCAAGAAGAGGCGGGCTGCGCCGGGCACGCCCGCCGGCAGCTGGCGGAAGAAGGACAGCCCGGTGAAGACCACCTCGCCCTTGCCGTGCTCGAGCACCAGCAGACTCCCTCGGGTCGGCTCTTCGTTCGGGTCCGAGAGCTCGATGAGCGGCGTCCAGGCCGCGTCCCAATCATGGGCGAAGTACAGGCCTCGCTCCTGTACCCATCCCTCGAAGTCGTCCTCACCGATTCGATGAGGCCGGCTGAGGAGAGGATGCTCGGGCTCGAGCAGCTCGACCGGAGAGCGCTCGTCGGTGACCCGGGTCCGGTCGACCTCGATCCGCTCGGGACCCAGACGGGCCTCGAGCTTGGAATACCAGCTGTTGGTGTTGTACTGAACGACGAGGCGTCCGCCTCCCTTCACCCAGTCGAACAGCGCCGCCTCGGCCGCTGTCACTTCGGGCCGGACGTTGTGGACCCGCACCCCGAGCACGATCACGTCGAAGGCATCGAAGCGGCGCTTGGCCAAGGTCTCTTCGTCCACCAGCTCCACGTCGACGCCGAGGCCGACCAGGGCCTCCGGGATGCGATCGCCGGAGCCCATCACGTAGCCGACCCGGGCCTTGATCCGCTCGACCTCGACGGGCGCGACCCGGATCGACGAGGGCCGAAGCACGACACGAGGCCGAATGTGGGGATAGGCGAGCTTGCGCTTGGCCAACAAAGGCGTCCCTTCCTCCCGGACCAGGCTGATGGCGGCCGGTGCCGCCCCCCGAGCCGGCTCGACGGTGAAGCGGACGGTGGCCTCGTCCGCCTCCTCCAGGTCGACATCGAGAAAGCCGGGGCTGAGCTTCCATCCCGGCGGAACGTCGGGCCGCACCTGGGCCGAAAGAGGGCCGCCGACCCTGCGCACGGTCCACGTCAGCGTCGTCGAGCCCCGAGCCCACACCACATCTTCGCTCGGTTGCGCGAGGAGAGACGGAAGAGCTGCCGCCGGATCCTCCTGCTCCCCCCGAGTCCGGTCCACCCACGCGTGGACCACCGGCCGGTGCAGCACCAGCGTGTGACCGCCGAGCTCGAGCTCCACCCGCGCCAGCATGGGATCATCGGGCGCGTTCGGATCCGCGAAGTCGGGGATCGCGTAGCTGCCGGCCGTACCCTCTCGGAGCAGCCACGCCGGCGTGGCCGCCCGCTCGCTGGAGAGCGTCCCCACGAACGCGTGTTCCAGCGGCTGACCGAGGGTGAGGGGGTCCGCTTTCACGTCGGAGCGTTTCCCCGCCAGCTCGACGGACCGGATCCGAAGCGCCGGTCCGACGGCCTGCAGCGCCCGAGCACGAAAAGTCACCTCCTCCCCCTGAGGAACGACGGCGGCCGGGGCTTCGACCCGAAGCCACAGCCCGAGGGCTCCCGCGATCACCTCGTCCAGGATCCGCAGTCCGTCGGCGACGCGCGGGTCTTCGATCTCCAGACGAGCGAGCGCTCGGCGGGCGGTGAGAAGCTCTGTCACCGCGGCCGAAGGCTCAAAGCCGAGGGCGGCCGAAGCGGCGGCGAGGGCGGCATCCACTTGCTCGCCCCCCTCGAATCGACTCCACCCCACTGGCACGCCTTCGAGCGGGTCCTTGGTCGCCCGAGGCCCGAAGAGGTTCTCGAAGTACTCGAGCTCGGGCCCTCGGTCGGGGGCACTGCCGAAGGCCTGGCTCCGGTGCATCGATCGGCTGCGCGCTGCGACCTCGGAGTGGCTCGCGCCCCGAAGCGTCGACCAACCCGACACGTCGATGGCGAAGTCGCCGACGTCGTCGGAGTTCCGCCATCGGGGGACGTTCACCAGAATGCGGGTCCCCTTCCACGGAGGCATGTCCACCGCCCCGTAGCTGGGGTCGCCGGCAAGCTCGAAGGCGAGCTGGGCGATCTTGGCCGACGCGAGGTGATGCCCGTGGGTCTGACCGGTCTGGCGAAAGCGCGTGATCACCACGTCTGGGCGAAAGCGCCGCATGACCCGCACTGCGTCCGCCACCACCTGCTGCTCGCTCCAAATCCGAAGCGTTTCCTCCGATGTCTTGGAGTAGCCGAAGTCGCGGGCACGGGTGAAGAACTGCCGAGCGCCGTCGACGCGGCGGGCGGCCAGGAGCTCTTCGGTGCGCAGGACGCTCAGCAGGCCACCTTGCTCGTCGCCGATCACGTTCTGGCCGCCGCCCCCTCGGGTGAGGGACAGATAGGCCGCCTCCACGCCGCGTCCCTCGATCAAGTAGGTGAGGAGCCGTGTGTTCTCGTCGTCGGGGTGGGCGGCGACGTAGAGCACCCGCTGGGTCGAACCCAGCCGGTCGACGGCGGACTTGAGCGCGGCGGGGTTGGGGTCGGTAGCGAAAAGCAAAGAGAAGAGGACCATCATGAACCTGCGCTCGAGATACGGGCGTAGAGCGCCTCGTAGGCGTCGACCGATGCGTCGGGAGCAAACCGGAGGGCCCGCTCCCGACCTGCCTCACCCATTCGACGGCGCACGGCCGGCGCGTCTGCGAGCCGGCGTACCCGCTCGGCCAGGGCATCGACGTCCCGGGGCGGAAACAGCAGCCCCGAGACGCCGTCCTCGATCACTTCCGGAAGGCCGCCGACGTCGCTCGCCACCACCGGGAGACCACAGGCCGAAGCCTCCAGCGCGGCGAGACCGAAGCTCTCCACCTGGGAAGGGAACACGAAAACGTCGCTGCAGCGCAAGAGCTCGGGGACGTCGTCCCGTCGCCCGAGAAAGCGCACCCTCTCCTGAAGGTCGAGGGTACGCATCAAAGACTCCAACTGCCCCCGCTGGGGTCCGTCGCCGACGACGTCCAGCCGCACACGGGACGGAAGGAGGGTCATCGCCTGCAGAATGTCCTGCACCCGCTTGACCGCGCGCAGGTTGGAGACGTGAACCAAGTTCAGGATGTCGCGAATCGGCCGAGCTTCGGCCGGGGGCTGGTTGAGGGTCGGATCCACGAAGTTCGGAATCTCGGCGATGCGATCGGGCCCGAGGGCGAAGACCTGGGTCGCCTCCCGGGCCAGGAAGGCGGAGGGGACGGTGACGGCCTGAGCGGCTTGCAGCGCGAGCTTGGTCGCCTTCAGGTAGGCCTTCATCGGCCCCCGCTTGACGACGTCGGTCCCGTGCAGCGTGACCACGAAGGGGACCGTGCGACCGGTCTCCATGTGGAGAATCTGCTGGGCGATGTGCGCCGAGCTGGCGTGAGGGATGGCGTAGTGGGCGTGGATCACGTCGATGTCCTCCATCTCGGCCACCTTCGAAGCCATGGCGAGGCTATAGGGCGCGTAGGGCAGCGCGGCGTAAGACTCGACCTCGACCGGGATCCAGGGCGTGTCGGAGTCGACCGACAGGTGGGCGGGCCGCGCGCTGGCCAACACCTGAACCCGGTGCCCCCGCAGCCGGAGCCGATCCGACAGGTCGGCCGCAATGCGGCCAGAGCCGCCGAGCCCCGGCAGACAGAGGGTGGCGATGGAGAGGGGCCTCACGCCGAGCCTCCGGGCATGAAGAAACCGGGCGCCCGGAGCGGACCGGCGAAGGAGGGCGCGGGGTCGTCGAGCCCGATCAAGCCCTCGCACCACATCGGCTCCGCGGTCTCGACTCCGAGGCAGGCACCGAAATGGCGATCCCGGGCCTCGATGGCGTCGAGGCTTCCGGTCTGGGCGAGGAGCGTCGGTGGCCCGCGCCGCGACTGGACCTGGCTCCCGTAGCACTCGATGGCCTGGCGCTTGCGCTGTGCGGTGCCGCTGGTGTTGACGAGGAAGCTGGGCGCGACCTCGACCCGCATCACGTAGGAGAACCAGGCCTCGACCCGGTGGCGCTCGTGGTTGCTGTGCCAACCTCCGACGCCGGCGCGGAAGATGGCGTCGCGGACGAGGTGGTGGGCCGCCGTGTGGTCGGGGTGCCGGGCCCGGGGCGGGGGCGCCCACACGAGCCGCGGCCGATGCCGCCGCACCGCCTCCGTCACCGCTTGCTGCTGGTGGTCGTCGCCGGGATTGAGTCCCAGGTCGGGCAAGCCC
>CAYZFR010000101.1:0-14196 GCA_964477875.1 uncultured Myxococcales bacterium | reverse complement strand
AAGGGCGCGGCACCACCAGGCCCTTCGAGCTGGTGGGGGCACCTGGTCTCGACCCCGAGGCATGGGCGAGGGCCGCAGCCCCGGCGGTGGGCGCCGGCGTGAGCCTGCGGCCCACGGTGTTCAAGCCGATGTTTCAAAAGCACGGCGGCCAGCACTGCGGTGGCGTGCAGCTGCACGTCGTCGACCGCCATCGCTTCCGCTCGGTCCGGGCGAGCGTGGCCCTCTTGGTGGCAGCTCGCTCCCTCGAAGCTCCCTTGGACTGGCGCCGCGAGGCCTACGAATTCGTGGCCGACCGCTTGGCGATCGATCTCCTCTTCGGGAGCGAGACCCCGCGGCGGCTCATCGACGAAGGCGCGCCGACCGAGGAGGTGCTCGAGAGCTTCGGAGACTTCGCGACCGGCTTCGCCGAGTCTCGGCGGCCCCATCTGCTCTACGACTGAGCCTCAGTAGTGGGGAGGCTTCTCGTCGGGGGGGAGGCCCAGCTCTCGGATCAGGCCCTCCAGGGCCGCCTCCAAGCGCTCGAGCCGCCGGTCTGAGCGCGCCAGCTGGGCCTGAGCCACCTGCAGCTGGCCGTCCAGCTCCTCGACGAGTCGAGCCTGGGTCATGAAGCGAAGCTCGAGCTCGGTCAGCCGATCCTGGGACATGCCCTTCAGCGTTGGTCACCTACCGCCCCCCGTCCAGCTTTCCCGGTCAACAAAGCCGGCCAGAGGCCGATGGGGATCCAGGGCACCATGAGCTGGCTGCGGGGGAAGAAGGAGCGGACCGTCGCTCAGGGACTGAGCTTCACCGAGGATCTCATGATGGGGGACCACGCGGTCTCACAGTCGCGTCGAGCGCTGGCCGACATCGTGGATTTCTTCGGCCGCGAGTCCTTCAGCATCCCCCAGCACACCCGGGATGCGTTTCAAGCCCGATGTGCCGGCCTCCAGGACTACTTGCTGGGGGGCTCGGCGCCGGCCGAGATCCACCGCGAGCTGGCCGACGTCGCGCTGAGCGACCCGCCCCCCATCTACCCGAACAGCCCCAACCTGACCGACACCGTCGAGTTTCTCTTCCGGCGGCGTCGAGCCGAGGCCGAGTTCGTCCGCTCGACCCTCCCCTCCTTGAAGTCAGCCTTTCTTCGCCTCGTCGAGCGGGTGAGAGCGAGCGTGCAGGAAGACCTTCAAGAAGATGATGAGCTGAGGGAAGTGTTTCAGACCCTCGGCCAGGCCGTGTCCTCCGACGACGTCACGGAACTGCGTCACGTGGCCGAGAAAGCGGTCGACACCGTCACGCGCCAGCTCGATGCTCGGAAGGCCCGCAGCCAGTCCCAGCTGCAGGCGATGGGCGAGCAGATCAAGAGCCTGCGGGAGAAGCTGCTCGAGACCGAAGCCCAGAGCGTCACCGATCCGCTCACGCGGCTGCTCAACCGTCGAGGCCTGCAGGCCCGACTGGAGCAGGAGCTCATGGTCTCGCGGCTGACGGGAGAGCCCCTGTCGGTGGGTATGGTCGACATCGACTACTTCAAGAGCGTCAACGATCGCTTCGGCCATGGCGTCGGTGACGACGCCCTCGTGTTCGTGTCGGACAAGCTGGTCGAGACCTTCAAGGAGAAGTCGACGCTCCTCGCCCGCCATGGCGGCGAGGAGTTCTTGGTCGCGCTGCCCAATCACACGGAGTGGGGGGCGCGAAAGCGCCTGGAGATTTTTCGAGAGCGCCTGGCAGCCGCGCCGATGCAGCTGGACGACGGCCGCAGGCTGACCATCACCGCCTCCATCGGCGTGGCCAGCCTCGCCGGCGAGATCGACGCCGTCCAACTCCTCGAGCGGGCCGACCGGGCGCTGTACGGAGCCAAGCATCGAGGCCGCAATCAAGTCGCCCGCTGGTCCAAGCTTCCGCTCGAGCCCCCCTCGAGCGCCTGAAGGCTTGTGCGGTCGAGGTCGATCCTTCAGGCTGCCGGTCCTCATGAGCTCGGTGCGCGCTTTCCTCGACCGCCACTTCCTTCACTTCAACGCCCTGGAGCTGGTCGAGGCGGCCAGGGCGTGGGAGACGCACCTCGCGAGGGGAGGAAAGATGCTCGTGACCCTCGCCGGCGCCATGTCGACCTCCCAGATCGGTCGGACCTTGGCGCCTCTCATCCGTCGCGACATGGTCCACGCCATCTCCTGCACCGGCGCGAACCTGGAGGAGGACGTCTTCGCTCTCCTGTCGATCGACGAATACGAGCGCATCCCCCACTGGCGGGCCCTGTCGGCCGCGGACGAAAAGGCGCTCTTCGACCGGGGCATGAATCGAGTCACCGATATCTGCATCCCGGAGACGGTGATGCGACAGCTCGAGGCCCGGCTCATCCAGCGCTGGTCGGAGGCCTCTCGGGCGAGGGTCAGCCGGACGCCCGCCGAGTTCTTGTACGAGGTCCTCGACGATCCCTCTCTCTCGCCTCACTTTCAGCTCCCGCCCGAAGAGAGCTGGTTGATGGCGGCCAAGGAGAAGGGCATTCCGGTCTACACGCCGGGCTGGGAGGACAGCACCACCGGCAATCTCTTCTCGGGCGCCATCATGCGGGACGAAGGGCCGAAACACGCCTGTGTGAAGACGGGGACGGAGCAGTTTGAACACTTGATGCACTGGTACCTCGACACGACGGCGGGGGGCCGACCGGGGGTAGGCTTCTTTCAGATCGGGGGCGGCATCGCCGGCGACTTCGCGATATGCACCGTGCCTTGCCTCGTCCAAGACATGCAGATGAAGGAGGTCCCCTGCTGGGGCTACTTCGCCCAAATCTCGGACGCGGTGACCAGCTACGGCGGCTACTCGGGCGCGGTCCCCAACGAAAAGATCACGTGGGGCAAGCTGGATGTCGATACGCCAAAATTCATGATCCAGTCTGACGCCACGATCGTGGCTCCGCTGATCTTCGCCTATTTGCTGGGTGAGTGAACCCATGGTCCGGGCCGCTCGGTATAGCGAGCGTGGGACGAAACGGAGTCATCGCATTCGAGACGACTCAGCGGGCCGCGGCGTCGACTTGGCCCCGAAATGTGGGTTTCGAGTCGGATCGGGCCTCCCGCGCCCTCGACTTGGCAGACAGGGCGGAAGCCCGCGGTGCCCTGCGACGTGCGACATCTTTGTCGCAGCTAGCCTGGAACTCGCTGCGCGACGAGCGCGACCCGTCCGCGTTCCGCGCGGCGAGCTCGCTGGGCCGACTCCACCTCGCCCAGGGTCAGGTCGACGACGCCACGCTTTGGCTGCGACGCGCCCTCGCTCGGACACCTCGGGGGACCGACGCCCAGGTGATGCTGGGGCTCGGGCTGGCCGCCTTCATTTCCCGGGACGACGTCCTTGCCGCCACGCGACTTCGTAGCGCAGAGGCGGCGGTGACCCGGTGCGAAGATCCAGCCCTCGCCCTGAGGGCCCGAGGCTATCGGGCCTGGGTCGAGGCCGGAAGTTCGGCCCTCGCGGCCGAGGAGCTCTGCCGGGTCGTCGACGCGGCCTGGCGGGCTCAGCGGATCGAGGAGGCCCTCCGGCTGGAAGCCTTGGCGGCCAGCATCGACGCTCGCTCGGGCGCCATCGCCTCGGCCCAGCGCCGGGTGAGCAGCGCCTGCGTGGCCGCCGCCGACTGGCCCGACGCGATGCCGCTTCTTCAGCTCGCCCAAGCGTTCATCGATCTCGCCACCGCCCGCCGGGACCAAGACCAGATGGCGGCCCGGAGCGCGGAACGGAGCCTGTTGGCCTCGGGAGGTCCCTGGGGGCGCTTCGCCGTGGACCACGTCGTCCTGTCCGCCTTTCTCCGGCGTAGCCTCCAGGAGCCCGTCGCCGCCGCGGGGGAAGCGGTGGCGTTGGTGTCGGAGGATGGGGCATGGTTCCGCATGCCGGGTGGCGAGCCCGTAGACTGCCGCCGGCGCCCGGTACTGCGGCGCCTGGTCGTCGCCCTCGCCCGGCACCGCCTGGAGCGACCCGGGCGCCCCATCCCGGCCCAAGAGCTCTTCGCCGCCGGTTGGCCCGACCAGCACATCCGGGAAGCCTCGGCCAAGAATCGACTCAAGGTCGCGATCTCGACCCTCCGAAAGATGGGATTCGGACCTGCGCTGATCGGTGACCGCAGCGGATACCGGGTGGACCCGAGGCTGAGCGTCCGTCTGACCTCGCCCTGAGGCGCTCAACGCTTCGGACGACCCGCTCGAGCCTGCTCTTCAGGGGGATAGGGGCAGTGCCGGCATCCCGAGCCGCAGCAGCGACCCCGAGACGCCAAGAAGGTCCCGGTCAGGACGAAGAGCCCGCTCTGCGGGTCCATGTAGCCTGGCTCACCCGCTTCGCTCGCTCGCTCGTGACGGCGCTTTCGCTCGGCCTCTAGTTCTTCGCCGTCCACCCGATGGGGCTAGCGATGCGCAGCGCCGCTGGCAACGCATCTGATGGGTCGAGAGCCACCTTTCGGACAGCCCCGGCCTCCGCTAAGAGGGCCGTTATGGTCGTGCCCGAAGGATGCTAGGCTCACCGCGAGACGGGCAAACCCGTCGGGTAAACATGATGGAAGTCAAGCTGCTGTCTCCGGTCCTCTCCCTGATGCTGGCGCTCGCGCCTTCGAACGTCTGGGCACAGAGCGAGCCCGGCTCCGAGCTGAACGATGGGGCGCCGGCCGAGACCGAGGCGAACGACGGGTCCCGGGCCGAACCCGAGGCCGACCTCGAGACCGGGGCCGATCCCGAGACCGAGGCCTATCCCGAGGCCGAACCCGAGACCGAAGACGAAGAACGGGCCGTCGCCCCTTTCCGGCCCTCGATCGAAGACACCGACTACGCGGTTCGGCTTCGCGGCCTGGAAGAGCAGGTCAACGAGCTGAAGGAGCGCATCTTTCGGAGCAAGGCGCGGTTGCTGCTTCTCAGAGAGACTGTCCTCAACGGCGTCATCTCCGGGGCCCGCGCCCGCATCGTGCACCGCAACGACATGGGCTCGGCGTTCAAGCTGGAGGAGCTGAGCTACGCCCTCGATGGCTCGCCGCTCATCAACAAGACCTCGGGTGATCCGGGCGTCGACGATCGGAGGGAGATCGAGCTGTTCGACGGCTCCATCGTCCCCGGAAACCACAACCTGTCCGTCTACATGCTGTTCCGCGGCAACGGCTACGGCGTCTTCTCCTATCTGCGGGGCTACACCTTCAAGATTCAGTCGAGCTACGCCTTCACGGCCGAGGAGGGCAAGGTCACGACGGTGCGTGCGGTCGCGTACGAGAAGGGCGGCTTCACGACCGACCTGCAGGACCGGGTGGCGATCCGCTACGACGTCGAGACCAAGCAGGACGTTCGTTCGCCCAGCGACGACGGCGAAGCGCCGGCCGACGGTGAGGCCGGCTCGTGAGCTTCGCGCTCGTCATCGCGCTGGCGGCGGCTCCTCCTCCGGAGCTCAGCGAGGCTGAAGCCCGCACCGCCGCCGACCAAGTCGACGGCGCCATTGGCCAGATGCAGGTCGACTTGCGCCGGGCCCGCGAGTCGGCCAGCGTCGGTCTGGGGGCCAACGCTTCCGCCGCCTTCGAGCAGCGACTGGCCGACGCCGAGGTTCACATCCTGGTCGAAGACTACTGGCGAGCAGCCGTCTTCCTCCTCGACGTCGTCGAGACCGACGCCAACCGGAGTCATCCGCGCTACGACGAGGCCGTATTCCTCCTCGCCGAGGCGCTGAGGCTGTCCCGCAACTTCGGGAGCGCCGAGCGCTACTATCAGCAGCTCCTGTACAAAGTCCGAGGAGAGCGCCTGGTCGAGGTCGTGCAAGGCTTGCTCGACATCGCCAACCGGACCCAGGACCTGAGTGGCGTCGACCAGTACATCGCTCGCCTCCGAGAGGCGGGCGGCCTCGCGGGGCCCGAGGTCGACTACCTCCACGGCAAGACCCTCTACGCCCTGGGAGACCCGGCCTCGCTGAACCGAGCCCTCCGCCTCTTTCAGGGCGTCCCCGCCAACTCCGAGCTCGGGCCAAAGGCCTCCTATTACGCCGGCGTCACCCTCGTGCGGCAGGGGGACCTCGAAGGCGCCATCCAGCAGTTTCGTCGGACCGATTCGTTGATCGAATCCGGTCCCCTCGCCGACCTCGTTAAGCTGTCGCTGGGCCGTCTGTTCCAGGAGCGGGGCCAGATCGAGGAGAGCGCCGCCGCCTATGCCGAGATCGACGAGTCCAGTCCCCACTTTTCGGACATGCTCTTCGAGACGGCGTGGGCCCACGTGAAGGCGGCCAACGAGGCCGAAGACGAGGCGGCCCGGCGGGAAGCCTTGGAGCAGGCGCTGCTGTCGACCGAGCTTCTGATGGCCACCGCCCCCGGGCCTCGCCTCTATCCGCAGGCCCGACTTCTGCAGGGCAACCTGCAGATACGACTCGGCGCTCCCGAGACCGCCTACGAGACCTTCGAATCGGTGGTGGATCGCTACGCCGCTTCGAGACGCCAGCTCGAGGCCTTCGTGCGGAGCCGCGAAGACACCCAGGCCTTTTTCGACGAGATCGTGGAGCGGGAGCTGGAGGGCGAGGATCCGCGGAACTCCGGCTTGCCCGAGCTCGCAGTCGAGTACGTGATGGAAGAGGACGGGATGCAGCGCGTCCTGCTCGTGGAGCGCGACCTCGCGGAGGCGCAGCAGGACCTGGCCGAGAGCCGCGAGCTGATCGCGATGCTGGAGGTCGCCTTGGCCGGCGAGCAGCGCTTCCGCATGTTCCCCAGTCTGTCCGCCCTCAGGGACCAGATGCTGAGCCTGCACAACCGGTGGCTCGCCAATGAGCTTCGCCTGCTGGAGCTGGAGCACCGTGCGGTTCGACCCCTCCTGGCCGGGGCCGACGCGGCGACGGTCGATGAGCGCTGGGCCGAGGTCCGGCGCCTGGCCGGCGACATTCGCGCCCTCCCCGCCGACGCCCTCGCGGTGGCCGGTGCTCGGACCGCGCTCAGCGAGGCGTACCAGCAGACCAGCCTTCAGGCCTATCGCCTCACCTACCGCGTGTCTTCGATGCGCGCCGAGCTCCAGGCGGTGCGGCGCTGGTTGGCGGAGAATCGCGCCACCCTGAGCCTGGAGGCCCAGGAGACGGTGGAGGGGCGGATCGAGAAGTCCCGCCGTGCGGTCGCGAGGCTGGAGGGGCAGCTCGAGGTCTTGTTGGCCGAGATCCGTCGGGCCTCGGTCCAGGCCGAGAGCGACGCCGGGGCCTCTCAGGGCAAGCGCCTGGCCGACGATTTCATCCGGGCCCGTGATCGGATGCTGGTGGCGCTGCAGCCGGGGCGGAACGAAGCCTCTACCGGCATGGTCGGGCTCCTGAGCCGTTTCGATCAGCAGCGTCGGACCCTGACTGGCCTCCGGCAGGAGCTGTCCTCGCTCGAAAATCGGGTCCAGGTTCGAATCGACGGCCAGGTGGCCGCGCTTCGCCAGCGGCTGACGGCCGAGTCGGCCCGGGTGGAGGAAGAGGCGGCTCGCTTCGCGCGCCTGGCCGCCAACAGCGAGCAGGTTCTGGGGCCGGTATCCCAGCGCACGCTCGGGGCGGTGGACGGCAAATTCGAGTCCTTGATCCGCGAGGCCGACGTCGGTCTGATCGACGTCGCCTGGGCCCGTAAACAGGAAGAGACCCAAAAGGTGACCAAGCTCATCAACGAGTTCCAAGAGCGGACCGCCTCCCTGGAGCGCGAGTTTGCGGACGTACTGGAGCCATGAAGATCCGACCGCTCATCTTCGGACTCGCCTGGGGCTTGGTGGCTGCGCCGGCCCTCGGGCAGGAGGCGCCGCCCGACGCGCCGGAGGCGCCGCCTCAGGCCGACGTCGGTCAGAAGCTACAAAGCTTGGACGAGGTCGGCAGCGCCACGACCAGCCAAGATCTAGACGAAGAGAACCGACCCGAGAGCGGGCCCGGCTCTCTCATTCCACAGGCCGAGTCGCGTCCCCCCCAGCCTCCTACGGCCGAGGAGATCATGGGGGTGGAGGGCTTCGAGGCCGAGCTGAAGCTTCGTGAGCGGGAGCTGGAGTATTTTCAGCGCGGCGCCGCCGAGTACGCGCGAGACCTCAAGGAGCGGATCGCCCTCGCCTACGAAGAGCAGAAGCGGATTCTGAGCCTCCAGTACGACAGCGCGATCGAAGAGCTGGAGGAGGAGGAGCGTCGCCGTCGCCTCGACGCCATCGCTCGCTTCGAGGCCTTCATCGAGAAGTATCCCAACGACCCCCTCTACACGCCAGACGCGATGTTCCGGCTCGCCGAGCTCTACTTCGAGAAGTCGGCCGACGATTTCTTGATCGCGAACCGCGCCTACGAAGACGAGCTGATCGCCTTCGACGAGGGGCGAAGGCCCACCGAGCCCGAGCCGCCGGCCCCGAGCTACGAGAAGACCATCGCCCTACATTCGGAGCTTTTGGGCCGCTTCCCGGACTACCGGCTCGCCGACGCCGCCCGCTACCTGTTGGGCTACGCCTATGGCGAGCAGCAGCAGTATGAGCAGGCGCTGAACGCCTACCAGACCCTGGCCGCCAACCACCCGACCAGCAAGTTCTTGCCCGAGGTGTGGACACGCATCGGCGAGATCTACTTCGACCGGTCCGGGACCGAGAATCTCGAGAACGCCCTCGCCGCCTATGGCGAGGTCACGAAGTATCCGGATAGCCCCTTCTACGACAAGGCGCTGTACAAGATCGCCTGGACCTACTATCGGCTCGACCGCTTCCAGGAGTCCGTGGACGCCTTCATCGAGCTCGTCGCCTATGCCGACCAGCAGGAGGCTTTGACCGGCATCAGCGGATCCGAGCTTCGGGCGGAGGCCTTGGAGTACGTGGCCATCTCTCTCGCCGACGAGAGCTGGGGGGGCTTCGGGCGAGCGAAGCAGGTACTGGGGCCGCTGGAGGATGAAGAGTACGCGCCGGAGCTCTGGCAGTCTTATGGTGAGATCCTCTTCGATCAGACCCGTTACCGGGACGCGATCGAAGTTCTGACCTACACAATCGAAAAATTTCCGAATCAGCCCGACAACCCCGAGGCCCAAGAGAAGATCGTTCGGGCCTACGAGCGGCTTCGTGACTTCGACGGAGCGACCGAGGCACGGGAGGAGCTGGTCGCCGACTACTCGAAGGGGTCCGACTGGTATGCCGCTAACGCCGGCAACGAGGACGCGCTGCGGAAGGCGGAGAGCCTGACCGAGCGCTCGCTGTATACCGCCGCCATCTTCCGGCACCAGCAGGCCCAGGCCTTCAAGGGCGACGGCAAGATCCGGCAGGCGACCACCAGCTACCGGCAGGCTGCCGACGCCTACCAGAGCTACCTGAAGCGCTTCCCGAAGAGCTCCAACGCCTACGACTTCGAGTTCTACCTGGCCGAGTGCTTGTTCTACAGCGGCGAGTACGGCGCCGCCGCGGACCAGTACGCCGAGGTCCGGGACTCGACGGTCAACAACAAGCATCTGGAGGCGGCCGCACTGTCGGCGGTCATCGCGTACGAAAGGCTGATCGAAACCCAGGCCGAGAAGGGGGCGCTGAAGGAGCTCCCTCTCCTGACCGCGGACAAGCGGAAAGGCGAAGAGGTGACGCCCAAGGACATCGCGCCGGTGCGTGAGGAGCTGGTCTCGGCCTCGGACCGCTATCTCACCCTCATCCCCGAAGGAGAGAGGGCGCCGGCCATCGCGTATCGGGCGGCCGAGGTCTACTACCGGCACGATCAGTTTCCGGAGGCCCGGCGGCGCTTCGAGACCATCGTTCAGACCTATCCCCAGTCCGAGGTCGCGAAGTACGCCTCGAACCTCATCATCGAGAGCTATCTGGCGGTCGAAGACTGGGAAGCGGTGGAGGAGGTGTCGAACCGACTCATGGCTGCGGCGAGCTCCGGCGACGAAGCGACCCAGCGAGACGAGTTCGTGGCCCAGCTGCAGGTGTTCAAGGTCGGCGCCCAGTTCAAGCAGGCCGAGAAGTTCGACGCTCAGGGCGACTACGAGAAGGCGGCGACCACCTACGTTCGGCTGGTCGACGAGAACCCGAGCCACGAGTTCGCGGACAAGGCGCTCTTCAACGCGGCCATCGCCTACGAAAAGGTGAAGCGCTTCGACAGCGCGTCCCAGGTCTATCGTCGCATCTACGACAGCTATCCGAAGTCGGACCTCGCGCCGAGGGCCTTGTTCCGGGAGGGAATCAACGCGGAGAAGGGCTTCGACTTCGATACCGCAGTCGGGGCCTACGGAAAGCTCATCGACCGCTATCCCGACTCCGAGAACCGGGCCGACGCCATGTACAACCTCGCCGTCGTTCTCGAGAACACGCAGGACTACGGCCGGGCTGCCGACGCCTACGCCGACTACGCTCGGGCTTTTTCGGGTCGCGACGACGCGGGCGAGGTCTTTTTCCGGAGCGCCCTCGTCTACGAGAAGATGAAGGCTTGGCCTCAGATGATCTCGACCTTGGAGTCCTTCATCCGCCGACATCGAAACGACCGCAGTCAGCGGGAGCGGATCGTAAAGGCCTACCAGAAGATGGGAGAGGCCTTCGCCGCCCAGGGCATGGAGCGTCAGGCCCAATCAGCCTACGCCGACTGTGTTCGCAGCTTCCAGCGCCGGCGCCTCTCCGTCCAGTCTCCGGCCGGGGCCGTCGCCGCCGACTGCCAGCTGCAGCTGGCCGAGGCCAAGTTCAGGGCCTACGACGAGATCGAGATCGAGGGGACGGGCCAGGCCCAAGTGAAGGCGCTTCAGGCCAAGGCACGAGCGCAGCGCGAGGTCGAGCAGGCCTATAAACAGGTCTTCGACTACAAGCGCGTGGAGCCGACTCTGGCCGCTTCCTACCGGATCGGGCACTCCTACGAGCGATTTGCCGAGGCCTTGTTCACGGCGCCGATCCCGCCCGAGATCCAAGACGACGAAGAGCTGGCCTTCGAGTACAAGGCCCAACTGGAAGATCGAGCCGCGGTCTTGGAGCGCAAGGCCGAAGCCGCCTACCGGAAGGCCTATGAAGAGGGTAAGCGGACCAAGGTCAGCAACAAGTGGACCGAGCGCACCTTGGAAGGCCTCAACAAGTACAATCCCGGCGAGTTCCCGATCCAAAAGCGTGGCAAGCGCGGCATCCAACCGATCGGGGTTTCGGGGAACGGTTTGATCGGGCCCGAAAGCGCCGCGGCGGATTCGAGCGAGCCCGCGCCGGGCGACACAGGGCCCGGTGAAGCCGCGCCCGGTGAAGCCGCGCCCGGTGAAGCCGCGCCCGCCGAGACCGAGGAGGCGCCGGCATGAGACGAAACCTGGCTATCCTCAGCTCGTGCCTGCTTCTCGGGCTCGTGGCCTGTGCCTCCGGTAGCGCCGGTCCGCCACCGAGCGCGGCCGAAGGCGCGGCGTCCTCCCCGCCCGCTGCTCCGGCCGTCCCGCCCCCGCCTCCGTCGGCTTCGGCCGCCGAGCTGGTCCAGAAAGGGATGGGCCTGGTCAATTCGGATCCCGAGGCGGCCCTGCAGGCCTTCCGTCAGGCCGAGTCCGCGGATCCGAGCTACGCCTTGGCCAGCTATGACGCCGGCGTGATGCTGGAGCGCCTCGGGCGGTACGACCAGGCAGCCCAGGCCTACGACGCCGCCATCAGCAAAGACCCTGGACTGGTCCAGGCGATCCAGAACAGAGCCAATCTGGAGGTGCGGCGCGACGAGCCCGACGCGGCGGTGCGTCGGCTGCGGGCGGCGCTGAAGACGCGACCGAAAAACGCGAAGCTTCGCAACGAGCTGATCTCAGTCCTCATTCGAAGCGGCCGGATCGAGGAGGCGGAGGCGGAGGCCAAAGCGCTTCTCAAAGACGACGAGAAGAACGTCGGCGCCCTCGTGAACCTGGCCATCATCTTTCGAGGCCGCGAACAGCTGGAGCTGGCCAACTCGGTGCTCGATCGGGCCCGGGAGATCGACGACAGCGAGCCGATGGTGTGGCTTCAGCTCGGCATGATCTACCTCGAACGTGACAAGCGCTCCGAGGCCATCGAAGCCTTCGAGCGGGCGGCGGAGAAACGCGCCGACCTGCCCGAGATTCACAACAATCTGGGCGCGCTGTACGTCGAAACCAACGACTATGAAGCCGCCATCGATTCGCTCCAGCAAGCGCTGTCCCTTTACCCCGACTTTGCCGAAGCCTATCTGAATCTGGGCAATGCGTATAAGGGCACCTTGGAGCTCGAGAAGGCCGAGGAGGCCTACAAGGAGGCTCAGCGGCTGAAGAGCTCGGGGCCCGAAGTGGCCTACAACCTGGGCCTCCTCTACCTCGACAACGAGATGCCCGGTGTCGACCGACTGGAGCGCTGGCGCGTGGCAAAGCGGTATCTGGAGACCTACCTTGCCGACGGGTCCGGGCTCGACGACGAGGAGTCGAAGCGGGTCCAATCCTACATCACCGAGGCCGAGCGAGGGCTCGAGCGCGAAAAGAAGCTCATCGAGCGCGAAGAGCGCCGCCGGCAGCGGGCCGCCAAGCGAGCGGCTCGAGAGGCCGAGCGGCAGGCGGAGGAGGAGCCGGGCGGCGCCCCGCCAAATTCTTCCGATGCGCCGGAGGAAGGATCGCCGGGTGAACAGACGCCCGCCCCGGGCGAGGAACTACAATGATGCGAAGCCTGCTCATCGCGATGCTGCTGTTCACGAGCGCGCCCGCCGTCGAGGCCCAGGAGCGCCGGCGTCCCCGCCGCGTGATCAAGCTCGACGTGCTCAGGATCGAGGGCCGGATCCAAAAGCCTCAGGCCTTCTACATCCTTCAGCGCTCCAACCTGAATTTCGAGGGCCTGGAGCTCAAGCGAAGTTTCGTCCCCAAGATCATCGAGTCCGTGGAAAGCGAGCCCTTCTAGGAAATGTCCACTCAGAAGAAAGATGAAGGGCCGAAGGTCCTCCGCATCGGCATCGTCCAGCGCGGCAAGATCATCGACGAGCGGGAGATGAAGAAGCGGGAGACCGTTTCCATCGGCACCGGCTCCAAGTCGACCTTCCAGGTCTCGGCCGACGGGATGCCGAAGGCCTTCGACCTCTTCGACTACGACGGCAAGCAGTACTGGCTCCGCTTCTCCGAGGGCATGGACGGCCGTATCCAGGCCGACGGCGGCACGGTGAAGACCTTTCAGAGCCACCAGGAGGCGGGCGAGGTGGTCGAACGGAAGGGGAGCAAGGCGGTACCCCTGCCTGACTCCAGCCGCGGCAAGGTCGTGATCGGGGACGTGACCGTCCTCTTTCAGTTCAAGGCCCGGGCCGCCGTCCCTGCCAAGCCGGTTCTACCCTCGGAGCTCCGGGGCTCGATTTTTCAAGCGCTGGACATGCAGTTCTCGATCATCTTGCTGGTGGTCTTCATCAGCTCGATCGCGACCATCGCATGGGCCAAGTACGAGGCGCGCAACTACGTGGAGCCGATGTCGATCGAGGAGGTCGACGAACGCTTTCAGCGGCTGATCATGCCCAAGCGGGAGCCCGAGCCACCGAGAAAAGAAGTGGCGGAGAAATCCAGCGATGAGGGCAAGAAGAAGGAAAAGAAGAAGAAAGAGCCGGAGAAGAAGGCCGAGCAAGAGCCCGAGGAGCCGAAGGAGCCCGCCGACGCCGAAGCAGCGGCGCGGGCTCGCAAGCAGGCCGTGAAGGAGAAAGTGGCCGGCAAGGGTTTGCTCAAGGTCTTGGGCGCCAAAGGAAAAGGGAGCAAGGGCGCCTTGGCCGACGTGTTCTCCGAAGGCGGCGAAGACGGCAGCCTGGCCGACGCCTTCTCGGGCGTCCAGGGCGTCGACGTCGCGTCCGAGGGCACGACCACCCGCGGCGGGGGTTCTGGTGAGCAGGTCGGCATCGGCGATCTCGAAACCGAGGGCGGGGGGAACGTCAAGACCGGCACCAAAAAGGAGACGGCGATCCGTGGCTCGGCCCAGGCTCAGGCTCCAGACGTGGACGGCGACCTTTCTCCCGACAAGATCAACCGGGTGATGCGACGCCAAAAGGGCGCCATCCAGGCCTGCTACGAGAGCGCGCTCAAACGAAACCGCGAGCTCGAGGGGAAGCTGATCATCGACTTCGAGATCATGGAGAACGGTCGTACGGCCAACATCGCCTTCGGCGGGAGCCTCCGCTCCTCGGACCTCGAGTCTTGCATCAAGCGGCGCGCCCGCTCCTGGCGCTTCCCTCGCCCCAGCGGAGGTTCGGTCTTCGTGAGCTTTCCGTTCATCCTCACCCCGGCAAGCTAGTCAGAGCGTCTCGAGGAGCTTGCTGGAGGCTTTGCGGTCGCTGACCTGGACGTCGCCCACGGCGTCGGCTCGACCGAGG
>CAYZFR010000100.1:0-14292 GCA_964477875.1 uncultured Myxococcales bacterium | reverse complement strand
CGGGGTCGGAGGCCAAGACATCGTCCACGAAGTTCCGGACCTCGGTCGCCTGCCGGAGGACGGGTCGAGGTCTGGGCCGCGAGAGCCGCGATACACTCGAAGGATCCGAAGCTTGACGCGAAGTCGGCCTCGCGTCCGGGGGAGCTTCGGCTTGACTCCGTGGACGGCTCGCTTATACTGGCACCGTGATGCCAGTAAGCCCCTGCCATCCCGCCACACCGCGCGAAGCGGCCGCGCTCGAACATCCGCTCGACCTCTGCCTCGACCTCGAGCTCTTTCGGGCCCTGGCCGAGCCCACCCGGCTTACCCTGATGTCGGCGCTCATCAAGTGCGGGCGCCCCTGCTCGGCGACCGAGCTCGCCGAGATCGCGGCGGTGGACTTCTCGGTGGCGAACCGACATCTGAAGGTGCTCGCCAGCGCCGGCCTCCTCGGAGACCAGCGGAAGGGTCGCCAGCGGTTCTACGTCGCCCGCTGCCCGGAGATCGTGGCCCGGTTCGAGGCCCTCTGCGACGCGATCACAGCTTGGTGCCCAAACCTCGGCCGATGCCGCCCTCGAGATCTCGGACGAGGCGAGGCCTGAGGTGGCGACCGTCTTTGCGTCTCTTCGCCGAGGAAAAGGGATCCTCGGCTTCGTCGCGGTCTTCCTGGGCCTCTGGTTCCTCCCGATCGGCGCGCCCGAAGTCGAGCGGGCGGTGGGCGAGGGGCTTCGGCTCACCCAAGCCTATGCCCGGGAGCACGTGCTGCTCTGCTTGCTGCCGGCGCTTCTCATCGCTGGCGCGGTGGCCGCCTTCGTGGACAAGGCCTCCGTCCTCCGCTACCTCGGGCCGAGGGCGAACAAGGTCACGGCCTACGGCGTGGGCGCCACCTCGGGCTGCGTCCTCGCCGTGTGTTCCTGCACCGTCCTTCCTTTGTTCGCGGGCATCCACCGTATGGGCGCCGGCTTCGGTCCGGCGGTCACCTTCTTGTACGCCGGCCCGGCGATCAACGTGCTCGCGGTCATCCTCACCGCCCGCATCCTCGGGGCAGAGATCGGCCTCGCTCGGGCGGTCTCCGCGGTGGTGTTCGCGGTCGTTATCGGCCTCGTGCTCGGGGCCATGTTCGACCGGAAGAAGGACAACGAGAAAGACGAGAAGGCAACGGCCGCGAACCTCATCCTCCCCGAGGGCGACGCCCGTCCTTTGGGCCAGCTCGCGACCTTGTTCGGCGCGATGATCGCGGTGCTCGTGTTCGCCAACTGGAGCACCGCCGAGACTTCCGGGGTCTTCGGCGCTATCGGCGCATACAAGTGGCAGCTGACCGCCGCCTCCGCCGTCCCGCTGGTCTGGGCGCTCGGGCGATGGTTCGGATTCCCTCGTGTCGGCCTCGCCGGGGTGGGAGGCCTGACCCTGGCCCTCGCCCTCGCCCTACCCGAGCATCCCCAGCTGGCCTTCGCCGCCGCGGTGGTGGGGTTGTGTGCAGTCATGCCCTGGGCCGGCGAGCTCGGGGAGACCTGGTGGGCCGAGACCTGGGGGTACACCAAGCTCATCGCCCCGCTCCTCGTGGCTGGCGTGTTCGTCGCTGGGTTTTTGCTCGGCACGCCGGAGACCCGGGGACTCGTCCCCCCCGAGTGGGTTCAGCAGATCGTCGGCGGGAACGGGCTGCTCGCGGTGCTCGGCGCTTCGGTGGTGGGCGCCTTCATGTATTTCGCCACTCTGACCGAGGTCCCGATTCTGCAAGGGCTCATCGGCGCCGGGATGGGTAAGGGCCCGGCGCTCGCTCTCCTGCTGGCGGGGCCCGCGCTCTCTTTGCCCAATATGCTCGTCCTTCGGGGCGTGCTCGGGACCAAGAAAACCTTGGCCTACGTGGTGGTGGTCGTCATCGGCTCCACCGTCGCCGGCCTCATCTATGGCGCCATCGCCTGAAAGGAAGCTTCCATGAAGAAAATCGAGATCCTCGGCACCGGCTGTGCCAAGTGCCAGAGCCTGGAACAGAACACGAGAGAGGCCGCAGAACAGCTCGGCATCGACGCCGAGATCGTCAAGGTGACCGGGATGGAGGACATCATCGCCCGCGGGGTGATGATGACCCCCGCGCTCGCCATCGACGGAGAGGTGATGGCGAGCGGCAAGAAGTTGAGCGTCGCCGACATCGCCTCCCTCCTGGCCTCGACCCCAGCGCCCCAAGGGGAGGGCTGAACGATGTCCAACATGAAGAGATGGATCCCGGCGGTGTTGCTCGTCGGCTTCGCGGGGGCCGCGGTGGTCGCGGGCGCGTTCCGCTCCGCGACGAGCGTAGAGACCCCGCCGGCACCGGCTGCAGCCTCGGACGCCACCGCCGTCGTCTACTATTTCCACGGGGACAACCGGTGCTTCACCTGCAACAAGATCGAGCAGCGGACCACGGACCTGGTGCGGTCCGCCTTTGCCGCCGAGCTCGCGGAGGATCGCTTGCGCTTCGAGGTGGTCAACATCGACCAGCCCGAGAACCGGCACTATCGTGAGACCTTCGACCTCGCGTTTTCGACCGTGGTCGTAGAGCGCACCGGTGAGGCGCGCTCCTTCCAGAACCTCGACCAGGTCTGGAAGCTGGTTCACGCCGAGGACGACGCCTTCGAGACCTACCTCGTTCGAGCGATCCGCCCGATGGTGGGCTCTTGATGCTGGCCGAGCTCGCCGGCGCGGCTTCCCTGGGCCTGTTGTGCGCGGTAAGCCCCTGTCCGCTCGCCACCAACGTGGCGGCGGTGGGATTCCTCGGCCGGCACGCCGGCTCCCCGAGCCGGACGCTCCGGGCTGGCGGGTTCTTCGTCGCCGGGCGCAGCGTGGTCTATACCGCGCTCGCCGCCGGGCTCGCCGGAGGCCTCGTCGCGGCGAGCGCCCTGTCCTCCTCCCTGAACGCGACCTTCGGGTTCATCCTCGGTCCGCTGTTCGTCATCACCGGCGGGGTGCTCCTCGGCCTCATCCCGCTGCCAAACTTCGGCGGCTCACTGACGACCCGGTTCACCGAGGCCCTCGGGCGCCGAGGCGACGGTCTCGGCGCGTTCGCGCTCGGCGCCCTGTTCGCGCTCTCGTTCTGCCCCGCTTCGGCCGCCCTGTTCTTCGGCGGGCTCGTCCCGCTGGCGGCCGAGGCCGGCGCGCCGCTTACCCTCGCCGCCACCTTCGGGATCGCGACGGGGCTCCCGGTACTCGGCTTCGCCGTGCTGGTCGCCGGGGGCGGGCACCAGCTCGGCGCCCGCTTCGGCCAGATCCAAGCGATCGAGGTGTGGCTGCGCCGAGGGACCGGGGCGTTCTTGTTGGGCCTCGGTCTGTACATGTCCGTCACCCAGAACTTCGGTGGGTAGGGCGCGTCGAGCGGGTGGCCAACCGGTCGCCTTGTATGTTTCCACTCCGTTGTCGAGCACGCCTCCACCGAGGCAGTCTCGAAGAAAGGGGACGAGTTTGGGCGAGGATCTTTCGGCTGAAGCCAAACCAGACCTTTCCGGTCTTCGAGCATGGGGCCTGGCCTTCGCGGTGGCGGCGATGGGAGTGCTCGTCTTTCTATACGTTCCCCAGTGGCTCCTGACCGGTCTGACCGGGATCGGTCGACCGCTTCGGGTCTTCTTGGTCGTGTCGTGGATGGCTCTCGCCTCTAGCGGGGTCGGTCTTTGGGCGTGGCGTTGGAGCGGACGAGGTCGGGCCGGGAGTAAGGGCGGATGAGCGATCATCGTTCTGCTCCGGGGCCGGCCCCGTGTCGAGCGGCCTGTCCAGTGGGAACGGATGCGGCGGCGTACGTGGCCTTGGCGGCCGAGGGTCGGTGGTTCGAGGCCTACGACGTCGCGCGTCGTCCCAATCCGCTGGCTTCGATATGCGGCCGGATCTGTGCGGCGCCGTGCGAGCAGGCCTGCCGGCGCGGGGTGGTGGACTCGCCGATCGCGATCCGGGCGCTGAAGCGCGTATTGACCGAGCGTCACGGAGTCGAAGCCGTGGCGGCGCGATGGGCGAAGGCCGCGGCGCCCATTCCCCCCATCACGAAGCCATCGGTCGGCATCGTGGGGGCCGGTCCAGCCGGTCTGGCCGCCGCCCACGACCTGCGTTTGGCCGGCCACGCCGTCACGCTCTACGAGGCCTACGACCAGGTCGGCGGCATGTTGACCCACGGAGTTCCGTCCTTCCGGCTGCCGAAGGAACTCATTCACGCCGAGCTGCAGGCCATCTTGGACTTGGGGACCGAGCTCCACGCCGGTGTCCGGGTGGGTCGGGACGTCTCCATCGAAACCTTGCTCGGTGATCACGAAGCGGTCCTGATCAGCGTGGGTTGTCAGCAAGGGCGGATGCTCGAGACCCCGGGGGTGGAGCTGGCCGGCGTGGTGCGGGCGGTAGACTTCTTGCGCAACCTGAGTGGTTCGTCCCCCGGTCGAGCGACCGACATCCAAGGTCCGGTCGTGGTCGTCGGCGGAGGGAGCGTGGCCTTCGACGCCGCTCGAAGCGCCTGGCGGCTTCAGTCCGATTCCCAAACCATGCTGGATGCCGCCCGGAGCGCCCGTCGATTCGAACCTTTGAACTCGGAGCAGCCTCGGGACCGGCCCGCCGTCACCATCATCGCACCCGAGGGTCGAGACGAGATGTCCATGCAGGCGGAGGAGTTCGAGCAAGCCGAGCAAGAAGGCATCGCCATCGAGAATGGGGTCGGGCTGCGTCGAATCCTGGGCAGCGAGCGCGTCGAGGCCCTCGAGGTCTCCAAGGTTCTTTCGCTCTTGGACGAAGACGGACGCTTCGCCCCTCGGCTCGCCGAGGAGCGAAGCACCCTTTCCGCCCGGACCCTGGTCCTGGCTGTGGGTCAAACCTCGGACACCGCCTTCTTGGCCGAAGCGTCGAGGGTTCGGCTTGGCCCGGGAGGCAGCGTGCAGGTCGACCGCTTCGGCCGAACCGGCCACCCTCGCCTCTACGGGGCGGGCGACGTGACCACTGGACCCCGGGATCTCATTCAGGCGATCGCCTCGGGGCAGACGGCAGCCGCGACCATCGCCCAGGACTTGGCGGGGGGCGGAGATCCGCCGGCGCGGGCCTTCGAGCCGGCGCCGGTCCCCTCGGCGCCGCCGTACCGAGAGAAGAAACGGTACTGGAGCGGATTTGACGCCCAGCCTCGGGTCGAACTTCCGATTCAGCCTCTGCAAGCCCGCGCTGCTTCGGCCGAGGTCGAGGCCTCTTTGTCCGCTGAAGCGGCTCGAAGGGAGGCGGAACGCTGCCTGCGCTGCGACGAGCATCTGTTCTTATCCTCGGATCGCTGCATCGCCTGCGGGCTCTGCGTCGACGTGTGCCCCTACGCCTGTCTGAAGATGGAGGTCGCGGATTCGAGGGCCGCGGCCATTCGATTCCGATTCAACG
This sequence comes from uncultured Myxococcales bacterium, assembly GCA_964477875.1. Lineage (GTDB taxonomy): Bacteria > Myxococcota > Kuafuiibacteriia > Kuafuiibacteriales > Kuafuiibacteriaceae > Kuafuiihalomonas. Next base: position 8,952 of record CAYZFR010000100.1, on the reverse strand, counting down.
ACGACGCCTGCATTCGGTGTCGACTCTGCGTCGACCGCTGTCCAGCCGATGCGCTGGGCTTCGAAAGGATTGCGACATGAGCGAGAGAGGGAGTGGATGGAAAGATCGCGAGCTCTATCGGTCGATCTTCAGGGCCGAGGCCCCCGACAGTCCCCGTGGACGGGCGCAAAGGCCGTTTTCAAACGTCTTTCTCCATCTTTACCCGGTTCGGGTCCCGCGACACATTCTCGCCTTCCGGTCCACCTTTCGTCTCGGTTTCATCGCGTGCGTTCTCTTCGGGATCCTGTGCCTGACTGGAGTGTACCTCATGTTCTTCTATACGCCGGCCGTGACCATGGCCTACGGCGACATGCAAACCATCCGGACCACGGTCGGGTTCGGCCAGCTGATTCGAAACATTCATCGGTGGAGCGGCCACTTGATGGTTCTGGTCGTGGTGCTTCACTTGGTCCGCACCTTCCTGGACGGCGCCTACAAAGCGCCTCGTCAGTTCAACTGGGTCATCGGTGTGGGGCTGATGATCGTGACCCTCGCCTACTCCTTCACCGGCTATCTGCTGCCCTGGGATCAGCTGTCGTATTGGGCCGTCCGGGTCGGGTCGGACCTCGTTCGCTACGTGCCCCTGGCCGGTGGCGGTCTGCAGGCCTTTCTGCTCGGTGGAGAGGTGATCGGCCAAGCGACCCTGCTGCGCTTTTACGTGCTCCACGTCGCCGTGTTGACGATCTTGTTTTGCATCCTGATCGCCGTTCATCTGTGGCGGGTCCGCAAGGACGGCTTCGCGCTCGCTCCCTGGAGAGACCGAGCCGGGGCAGTCGAAGCCCGCCCCGACCCCGAAGGCGCGCGGGGGACGCTGGGCGAGGTCGACGTTCCGGCCGAGGCCCGGGTCCTTCGAGACCCGGACGAGGAAGCCTTTTCGTGGCCCCACCTGATCGTGCGCCATCAGGTCGTGGCTTTGGCGACCATCGCCCTTTCGATCGCCCTCGGCGTGGCCTTCGAGGCGCCCCTCCGCGAGATGGCGAATCCCAACCTGACGCCCGAGCCCGCCAAGGCACCCTGGTACTTCGTCGGTCTGCAGGAATTGCTCGCCCACTTCGATCCCTTGGTCGCCGGCGTCTTCGTTCCGGGGCTGCTCGTCGGAGCGCTGGTGATCTTGCCCTACGTGGACCGAAACCCCGAACGTCATCCCAAGGAGCGCCGCTTCGCTCGGGCCATCTTCCTGGTGATGTGCGCCGCTCTGCTCGTCTTGACGGTGATCGGGGCCTTCTTCCGAGGTCCGGGGTGGACCTTCGTCTTGCCCTGGGTGCACCTCTACTTCGAACCTTGAATTTCAGGAGGAACGGGGATGTCGACGACAAGACGCAAGATGCTGGACGTGGCCTGGAAGACCGGGGTGAGCGTGCTGGCGGTGGAAGCCGCCTGGACGAGCTATGAAGCACTTCGGCCCCTCGCCGAAGCTCGGGCGGGCGGAGAATTCGACGTCGGCGTGGCCAGTCGATTCGAAGAGCGAACGGCGACCTGGATCCGGCAAGCTTCTCTTTACGTCACGCGGGTGAAGGGCGACCTCTTCGCTTTGTCCCAGAGCTGTCCTCATCTGGGATGCCGCGTGCCCTTTTGCGAGGCGTCTGGTCGCTTCGAGTGCCCCTGTCATGGGTCCAAGTACGACCTGGCGGGTGAATGGCTCGAAGGTCCGTCACCCCACGGCATGAATCGCCATCCCATCGAGGTCAAGGACGGGCAAGTCACGGTCGATACCAGCGTTCTGGAGAAGGGCCCGCCCCTCGGCACGCAGCGCTACCTGACGCCACACCGCGGCGGCTCCTGCGGGCCGGAAGAAGGCTGAGGGTCTCGAGCCGTGCCCCAACCGCAGCCCCTGGACCGCCCCGAAGATGCCCGGGCTTTGGAGAGCTATCGGGTGGCCGGCCTGGTCTGCATGGCGATCCTAATCCTCGCTTTTCCTCTCTATCGCATGGGTGAACCGGCTCGACGGGCAGCGGCCCGGGAGAGCATGCGGGAACAGAACATCGACCTGGGTGGAGAACTCTTCGGCTTGCACTGCCAAAGCTGCCATGGGACCGCCGGTCGCGGTGGGCGGAGCGGGCCGACCTTGGCGGCGAAGGAGTTCTTGGACTCGGTCACCGACGAGCAACTTCGTTGGCTGATCGCGGCCGGCATTCCCGGCACCACGATGCCGGCGTACGATCTGGACCACGGGGGCCCGTTGACCCTCCAGGAGATAGACCAGCTCGTGGTCTATCTGCGCTCTTTGGAAGAGGGCGCACCGAGCGTACCCGACTGGCGGCAGGGCGCTCCCGCGCCCGAGCCCGTGGCTCCCGAGGAAGCCTCCTCCACCCCGGCCGAGCCGTCCCCCGGCAGGGAAGCGAACCCTGGCTCCGAGGCCGAAGACGAAGACGAAGAAGGACCCGCCTCGAATCCCGAGGTGGACGCCGAAGAGCTCTATGCAAGCAACTGCGCCCACTGTCACGGGTCGGAGGGCGAAGGCAGCGCCATTGCGGCGGCGATTCGGCCGCCGGCGGCGCCTTTGGACCAGGACCAGGAAGCCTTGATTCAGAGGATCAGCGAGGGCGTGCCTGGCACCGCCATGCAGGCTTATGGACCCCCGAAGGGTCCGCTGGAGCCGTCCGAGATCGAAGCCTTGGCGCGTTGGCTACGGGCCAGCGACGGTTGAGCCGACTCGCCCCGTCGAGGGGACGGAACGGTTGACCGTCCGCCGGATCACGCACGGCCCAGCGTCCATCCCGGGTCGCCTTTGGCATCTCCATCGTCGAGGCCTCTCTTTAGGCGCCAGCTTGGTGCAGACGACCGAGCACGCCCTACTCCGGTTTGGTCCAGGTGCCCTCGAAGGCCCGACTCTGGCCGGGCCGCTCGAGAGCCAGGTGACTCCAATGCCGCCATCGCAACCGCAAGTTGCTTGCATTTACATGCGCTTGCCTTTCACATAGGGGCGCAGCACCCGCGCTCCACGAATCCCATGTCGACCTCCAGGCCAGAGACCCCTCCAAACACCCAAACGCTGGGGAGGGTCTTTGTCTGGGTCGAGGCCGACCATCGCGTCGCCTACGAAGGGGCCATTCGTCAGCGCCTCGATGCTTGCTTGCGGGCACCCGAGCTTGCCCTCGCGGACAGCGCAGCTTGGGCAGAGCTCCCGAATCTAGGTCCCACTGCATGAACGAGATGGCTACGGAGCGTTGGGACCGTGTCGGCGCTTTCGCGAGCACCATGTGTGCCGTGCACTGTGCGGCCTGTGCGGTGGCCCCTGCCGTCTTCGGTCTGATCGGACTCGAGCTGCTCGCGAGCCAGCAAGCCGAGTGGGGTCTTACGGCCTTCGCGGTCTTCTTCGCGGCCGGCGCTCTTGCCCTTGGGTGGCGACGCCACCGCTCCGCGCTCGTCGCTGGCGCCCTCGCTCTAGGGATGGCAGGCCTGATTGCAGCTCGGGGGATGGAGGCTTCTGGGCAGCACCATGATCATAGCGAAGCCGCCGTCGACCGGGCCTCCTTGCACCTCGACGAGCAGGTCCCTGATCACGGCTTCGAGGGTCACGGGGTGGGGAGCACGCTCGGGCTCATGGGCGGCCTCTTCTTGGTGTTGGGCCACGCGCTCAACATTCGAGCCTGTCGGGCTTGCAAGGAAGCCGGCTGCAAATCCGAATGAAAGTTGAATGGCAGAGGTGGCGACTTTGAGGGCTGACCGGCCGCTGCGCATCGAGACGACGCTGACTTGGACGGGGGAGTTCTTGGCACCGTCCGAGCACCACCGATGGGCGCTTCGCCGGACCCAGAGTGGTCTGGCGGGCGAACTTGAGGCGCCGTTTTACGGCGACCCGGCCCCGTCCGAGGCCGACGCGGCCCAGCTTTGGAACTTCGAAGTGGCCGAGCTCTTCCTCGCCGGCGCGGGGGGACAGTACACCGAGCTGGAGCTGTCGCCTCACGGCCTTCATCTGCTCCTTCGCTTCGAGGCGCCTCGGGTCCGAAGGCCGGAGAACAAGCCGCCGAGCGTCGAGGACCTCTTCGTGGAGCGGGCCCAGGATCGATGGGCGGCTCGCTTTCTTCTCCCTTGGGCCCTGCTTCCGAACGACTTGGACCGGGCGTGCAGCTTCGGCCTCCATGGACCGCCTGACCGGCGCCGACATCTCGTCGCTGCGCGCCTGCCGGGCGATGTGCCGGACTTCCATCAGCCCGAACACTTCCCGCGGCTTCCCGAAGCCTTCTGCGGCCGACCCGGCTGACCTTGGACGGCTCGGCTCCAGAAGCTGTGGCACCGGCTCAGAACAGGAGCAGCTCGCCGGCATTCTCGGCTTGGGGCCCGTCGCCCTGCTCGACCAGATCTTCGCTGAGCTGGGCGGCGTAGGCAGCCTCCACCTCGTCGCCGGCGCCGATCTGCTTCACGAGGCGGTTTCGGACCGAGACCAAGATCCGGTCGATGCCTTCGATGTCCTGGATCATCGGGTCTTGGAATTGGAGCTCGCTCAACGCGCTTCGAGCCTGCTCCAGGATGCGCTCCAAGGTCTCGGTGCCGATCTCGTTGGAGCTCCGCATCTGGTCTTCCATCTCCACCTGCCGGCCCTGCTGCTTGCGGTGGAGGTCCTCGACCATGGCCTTGGCCTGCTCGGCCTCATCGGCGATCTCGGGAAGCATCCGAAGCAGGCGCTTGATCATCTCCTCGATCTTCCCGTTCGCCTTCGCGATTTCCTCGCTGAGGTCGCGCACCTCCTTGGCGATGACGTCGAAGGCCGCCTTGTCGGCGCCGGTCAGTCGGGACGCCTCGACCCGGGCGTTGAGAGCCAGCAGCCGGGACGCGGTGGCGGCCCCCTCGATGGCGAGACCGGCCTTGCGGATGTCGGAGGAGTATCGCAGGGCCTCCTGGACCTTTCCGCACTGGCCCACCACTGTGCGGCGCACGTCCTCGACCAGACCCTCCAGCGCCGCGTCTTCGGAGGAGACCATCGAGGCTTTCGTCCGCTCGATGAAGCCCCGAGCGGCCTTGACGATGCCGTTGATCTTGGCACCGGCCTCCAAGACGCCTTCGTCGCTGGCCTGGCGCGCGTGACGGATCCGTCCCAGAACCTTTTCCCGGCCTTCGTCGAAGGCCTGAAGCCACAGGTCCTGGGCGGTCGGGGGCGGAGAAGCCGCGGACATGGGCGCCCTCAGGCGGTCAATTTCTGGACGGCGGCGAGCAGGTGGTCAGCCTTGAAGGGCTTCACGATCCAACCCTTGGCGCCGAGATCCTTGGCCTGGGAGATGAGCTGCGGGTTGCCCTCGGTGGTGAGCATGACGATCGGGAGGTTGGCGCGAGCGCCGTCCTTCTTCACGCGGCCCACCATCTCCAGGCCGTTCATCCGTGGCATGTTCACGTCGCAAATCACCATCGCGATGTCGTCGCTGGACTCGATGGCTTCGGCGCCAACTTGGCCGTCCTCGGCCTCGGCGACGGCATAGCCCGCTTGCTCCAGGACGGAGGAAACCTGCTGACGAACGGTGACGGAGTCGTCCACGACCAAAATCTTCTTCGACACTTTCATTTTCTCCTGGGGCCGTCCCTCAGAACAGCATCATGTCGCCTTCGCTGGCGATCTTCTCTTCGGTCGCTCGGACCTCGACTTTTCCGGATAGTTCCAAGTCGAGCCATACGCGCACGCAGCCTTCGAGGCCTTCGAAGTCGAAGACCTCCATCTGGCCCTCGTCGTCCACGGTGAGGGCCTTGCCCCGAAGGGCGAGGGGCGTGGTCATCTGGACGTCGACGCCACGAGCGACCATTCGATTCTTCACTCGACCGAGCAGCTGGTTGGCGAGCTCGGCGCTCCAATCCCGGCGGGAGGTGTTGTGGGCCGAAGCGTGACTCTTCTCCAGCACCGCGCTGGTCGTGCCCACGATCATGGCTCCCCGCATGTGCTGGCGGGTGAAGCCGATGATGCCGGCGAGCTCGACCGAGACCTCGGGAAGCTCGTCGACGGCTCTGATCGAGACGCCGTAGGTCTCGAATAGCTCCACGCTGCAGGTCTTTGTGAGGTCCCTCATCAGTTGGCGCACGGCTTCCATGGCTCCAACACAGCATCGGCTCGATCGGACGGTTCGTGAGTCCGCGGTGGATGTTTTCGTCGAACTTCCGCTCCGCCGCCGTTGCGCGCGCTTGTCCTAAAGCCGCGAGCGGAGCGTCCGATCTTGGGTGGCCATGATAACAAGTCGTATGGCCCCGAGGTGGCCGCGCCCCGAATGGACGGCTTTGACCGCGCTCTGCGCCCTCATGGGACCTGGCCGGGCTCCGTTGACCGTCCTTGGGCTTCCTGCGAACATCCGAGGGTGGTTCGACGAAGTCCATGCGCCCCTGGGCTTTCGAGCTTCGTTACTTGGACCATCGCCTGTCTGCTGGTGCTGGCGTGCAGCGCCTGCCCCTCCGACGACGGGTCTGATCCTGATAATTCGATCCGGAGCGTTTTGACGCCCGTCGGAGGCGTGGGCGGCGCGGAGGGGTCGGGCCCGCTGATCGAAAATGCAAGCTTGGATCTGCTCGTCGATCCCGACCCGACCGACTGCTATCCGGAGCGAAGCTGCGACGAACTGGATGGGTGCCCGCCCGCCCCCGCCTTCTGCGAGGGGGACTCGGCGGATCCGAGCTCCGTCTTCGATGCCAGCTTTCAGGACGAAGCTGATGGCGCGGGCGACCTGGTGCTGGACGCCGACTACCTCGTGCCGGACCCTGACCAGCTCGATTTCTGGCCCGCGAGCCAAACCCGAAACGCCCAGATCCGCCTGGCCGAGAACCCCGTGGTCGGCGAGACACTTCTCGAGCGGGACGGCCGAGCCTACCTGGAGTTCTTGATCGGAGAGCGCAAGATTCGGGTCGTCAACGACCGTAGCCCCCCCTTCGACTCTACGCGGCCCACCGCCGATCTCACGCTTCGGGTCGGCAGCCAGCCCCTCGGGGCGTTGGAGTTCGTGCCGACCCTCGTGCCCGATCCAGACGGAGGTGACTTCTTCGTCCTGACCCACGTCGGGCTGTATCTCGTGGGGGAGTCGGGCTCACCGACCTCGGGTCCGGTCGCCGAACAATCGACCCAGCTCGCGGCCCCTGGCTTCGACTCGTGCAAGTCTTCGGCGATCCGGCGCTTCGCCGAAGGCAGCTACAACGGCCGCATCCCCTCCGACATGCCCCCGGTCCGCTTCCCGCCCATCCGAGACAACAGCCTCTCCAACTGTAGCCGCGACGAGTGCATCGCCATCCATCTTGGCTGGATGCAGGCCCACCACAACGTCTGGCGCGCCCACCAGATGGTCCAGTTGCTCAAAGACATCCCGAACAACGGTCAGCGATCTTTTGCCTGGGGTCGTCCGGGTCGAGACGCACAGGGCGAGACGGTCACCGAGCGCACGAGCCCTCGACATTGGTTCGGCGCCTTCTCCAGCGACGCCTTCGGTCAGACGCGGACGGTGGTCAACAAGCTTTGGGAGCGCTTTCGAAAGAACAAGGTCGGTTCCTTGGACCTCGACGTCCGCTGCCCCACGAGCGGGGGCAACGTATGCAGCACCAGCAACTTGGTTGCAGCCCACCACATCATCGCGGGCCAGATCGACTTCTGCGACGGCTACTTCAACAGCGGGGGCGGTTGCTCGAACGGGTGGGATCCAGAGCGCGAGACCTGCGAAGGGCTGCGCATCTCCGGCGACTGGGCCCGGGCTCGACTCGTGGCCCACGAGCTCCTCCACCACACGACGGTCAACGGTCGCTTCGTGAAGGACAAGCACTCCCACGGCCACGGAGGCACCTGCCTTAAGAACCTAAAGATCCTGGACACGATGTACGGCTACGAGAACGTTCGCCACTTCGCTGGGGTCGGCAGCTGCTTCCACAACTCCAAGGCCCGTCGCACGAATGACGCCTACGCCTACTTCATCACCTTGATCGGCGACATGGTCTATCGGGGTGAGATGACAACCTGGCCCGCTTGGGGCGATCCCACGCCCATGCCTCCCATGAACTGCGACGTCGGCACTGAGGGCTGCTTTTGCCTGGAGGTCGATCCCCGCTTCGACGTCCCGGACGGCGACTGGCGCCCGGACGAGTGGTGCCCTGACAACGCGGGCGAGACGACCTGTCAAACCACCAAGTTCAATGCGAGCGACATCGTCGGGATCTGCACCCGCTGCGACGAGTTCCGAGGCGGCGGCTGCGAGTGTGATTTCGACCGACCCTGCGACCAAGGCGTCTGCTGGGGAGACGTGACCGCGAACGGGCGCCTGACCACGGGACGCTGCTACGAGACGGACCCGCCGAACTGGGCCTGCCTGGCCGACTGCGAGGCCCTCTACAACAGCTCCGCCGCCCGTTGCTATCACGACCATCCGAGCGGCCTCGCCCGATGCATCGACGGCGTCATCTGTGACGAGATCGAGGAGTTCGGCTGTTTTCAGGAAGGAAGGGTCTGTTACGACGGCGCGTGTATTCGGGAGTGCGTCACTACACAGGACTGCCGATACGACGGGATGCCAAACGAGCTCGACCTGGACTACCCCAGCTTCTTTCAGTGCAGCCCCCAGCTCCGCTGTGAACCCGTACCCTGAGGAGGAGGTGGTCCGCGGGCTCGCGAAGGTCCTCCTTCAGGCCGTCACGATGTGAGCGACGCTCTTCAGGACCACTTGGCCGTCGGCCTGGACGAAGCGGGCGAGCCGGGTCTTCGCCTCGTCGACGAGGCGAGCGTAGGCTTCGTCGGAGACGATGGCCCCCAGGGTCCAACCGCGAACGTTGGTGTGCAGCCAGTCTTGCAGAGACGGAAATCTCGACTCGCCTTCGACCCGCTCGATCGTCACGTCCTTCAGGCTCGCGTCGGCGAAGCAGCGGCGGAGTAGCTCCGGCTCCCCCATCCAAAAGGGGGCCTTCAGCTCGGCCGCGGCCTTCGGGCCGCAGGTGCGCCCCAAGAGCTCGGTCAGGGCCTGATAGCCC
>CAYZFR010000099.1:0-14366 GCA_964477875.1 uncultured Myxococcales bacterium | reverse complement strand
GCTCCGTCAGCCCTAGGCGCCGGGCCCGGGCCCGGCGCCTAGGGCTGACGGAGCTTGCCCGAAGCGCCCGGGCCCTGCAGCTCGGCGCCGAAACGTCATGGCGCATCGGTCTCGACGTCGCAACCACGAGCGAAGCGATCGGCAATCCGCTCTTCGCGCCCCGCACCTTGCAAGGGAGCTTGCTAGTGGGCGGAGCGGCAGAGCTGGACGGACGGGGTCAGGTCGGCATCGTCCGGGGCCGCGCCCGACTGCGGCTCGAGGGTCGAGGGGAAGCGGTGGGGTCGGCGGGCCCCTCCCTGGGGGGCTGGGCGGTAGTGGGGGAAGCGGGCTTGGATCTGCCGATCGCGGGCGATCCCGCAGGCGCCATCGTTCACCTCGACGTGCGGCTTCAGACCCGCTGGCTGTCGAACGTGAGCCGGCCTCTAGGTACCCTCCTCGAGCTCGGCCCGACGCTTCGCATTCCCCTCGCCCGAAGCTGGGTCTTGGCCGTGGGGGGCAACGGCGTGCGGGTCGACGTCGGCGACCGCTTCACTGTCCCCGACGATGCGCCGGTGCCCGAGAATCGGGACGTGATCGGCCAGCGGGCCTTCGTCGCGGTGGAGCACGAGACCGAGGCCGTCCGGGGGCACGTGGCGGCCTTCTTCGCCAACGACCAGGCCGATGGCTCCGCCTTCGACGCCCGCGGAGGCGGCCTGGCGGCGGGCGTGGAGCTCGCGCTTGGTCCCCGCTGGACCCTCGGGCTTGGCGGTCACGCAACGCTGCGCGACTTCGGTCCCGCCGAGGCGACGGCCGTGGCGGGAGAGGGTGAAACGGTGCTGGAGCTGCGAACGGCGGCTCACGCGTCGGCGGCGGCGGCCTTGGGCGGGGGCTTTCGCCTTCTGGCCGAGCAGTGGGTGGTACGGATCGAGCCGACCGGGGCGTCCGACGTGACCCGGGTGCTCGGGCGCCTGGGACTGGAGAAACGCTGGTGAGTACTTGGATGGCGATGCTTTTGACGGCGGTGGTACCCGAGGTGGCGCTGGTGGCCGGCGCCGACACCGACCCCGCCCCGGACCGGATCGAGGCTCCGGCCGACGGCAGCTTGGAGCTGGCGGTGGAGGGCGTGGGTTTGGTCCGGGCCTCGGCCGGGGCGCGCCTGTCGATCGACGAGGCCGGGCTCGGCCTGGTCGCGGGGCGGGTGTGGGTCCTGGCCGGAGCCCAGAGCGAAATCGCTTGGAACGGTCGCCGGGTGTCGGTCGCTCCCGGGACGAGCGCGGTGTTTCAGGCGAGCCCGCCGGTGCTCGCGGTGGCGAAGGGTGCAGTGGGCGTGGAGGCGACCCGGGTCGGGCCCGGTCAGGTGTGGTCGGGCGAGCTTCAGCCGGGCGGCGCGGGTCTGATGGCCTCGGCGCGGATGGAGTGGCGGCGAGCTGGAGGCCACCCTTGGCAGCTGGACGAGATGCCGGTGCCGATGCTCCCGGCGCGAAGAGCGGCCGAGCCGATGAACTGGGGCGAGCGCGAGTTGTTCGGTCATCCCTCTGCGACGGCGCCCCTGTTGGAGCGGGCGCTGATCCCGGTCCCGCGGGTGGTGACGCCGTGATGCGCTCGCTGCTGCTGCTGCTGCTGCTAGGGGCCGGGACGAGGGTCGCCGGCGCGGCGGGCTTTTCGTCCCAGACCCTCGAGGTCCCCGGCCACCTCGGCTGGGTGAGCCACGGCGACCTCGACGGAGACGGGGCCGAAGATCTGGTCCTCAGCTACGTTCGAGGGGGTGGGCCCACCGCTCAGCGCAACATGGCCATATTCTTTCGAAACGAAGACGGCTGGGGTCCTCGACCCGATCTCGCCTATCGCGCTCCAAACGTGGCCGCGGTCTTCGACCTCGGCGAGGCGCTCCCGACGCCTGGCGTCGAGCTGATGTACTGGACCCCGTCGGGGGTCTACGCCCAGGACTTCGTGGACCGGAAGCCGACCACCCCTGAGCGCCTGGTCGAGGTCGAGACCCTCGTAGGCCCGGCAGAGCACGACGACCTGGTCCAGTGGGACTTTCTGCGGCCGGCGCCGGACGGGGAGGGCGCGCTGATGCTGCTGCCGGACCCGCGCCGCCTGCACGTCTACCGGCGCAAAGAGAAGGCCTGGGAGAAGCTGGGCAGGGTCCGGATCTCGAGCCCGCACCTCTACGACGCCGAGAGCGAGACGTTTCGGCCCAGCGACGACGGCGGGGGCTACGGCAACTACGCCTTCCGCGTCCTCACCTTGATCCCGCAGCTGCGGCTGATCGACCAGACCGGCGACGGGCGCACCGATCTCGTCGCGCACTTCGAGGACCAGATCGAAGTTCACGCTGGGCTGCCCGACGGAGGCTTCGAGGAAGAGGCGAGCCATCGGCGCTACTTCGACCTTCGGACCGAAGAAGAGCATCGGACCGGCGAGGCCTTCGTTCAGTCCTACGTCGAAGACTTCGACGCAGACGGGATCGCCGACGTCTGCGTTCGCAAGAACACCGGGGGCCTCGTCCGAGCCCGGTCCAACATCTTGTTCTTTCGGGGGATGAAGGGGGGCGGCTTCTCCGAGTCGCCGGTCCAGGTCATCGAGGACAAAGGGGTCGCCTCGGTGGTGGGCTTCGAGGACGTGGATGGCGACGGCCGGCTGGAGCTCCTGCGGCCCCGGGTCCGGCTGTCGCTCATCGCCTTCATTCGGGCTTTCACGAGTCGGAGCCTCTCGCTGCAGGTCGACGTGACGCCGGGCCGAGGGCGAAGCGAGAGCGCTTTTTTCGCTCGGGAGCCGCGGCAAACGCTGGAATTCTCCCTCGGTTTGTCTCTGGAGGGGGGGTTTGGGGTCGAAGGGACGCCGCCGCTGTTCGGCCACGACTTCGACCAGGACGGTCGCTTGGACGTCCTCATGTCCGACGGGCCCCAGCGGATGGTTTTGCACCGAGGGCTCGAAGGAAAGGGGGATCTCTTCCAAGAGGACGGTTTCATTCAGCTCGAGGGGCCCACCTCTCCGACCACCATCGTGGTGGCGCCAGAGCAAGGCGCGCCGCCCGAGGTTCTCGTCTTTTACGTGGGTCGAAAGGACCGGGCCAACGAGCTGTTGTGGTTCCGAAACGAACTCGGCGAAGATTGAAAGCCGAGCGAGGGGGCCGCGACGGGTCCTTGACTCCCCATCACGAGTTAACTACGGGACCGCCCATGCGACGGGCACTTTCCCTGATTCTCTCGTGCGCGGGTCTGGTCTTCTTCACGGCCTGCGGTCCCAAATACCCCAACTGCAACAGCGACAAGGACTGCGCCGACAAGGGCGAGGTGTGCGTGAACAACACGTGCCAAGAGTGCCGTGACGACAGCAACTGTGACGAAGGTCAGCAGTGTCGGGCCGGTCGTTGTGAGGCCAAGCCCGAGTGCGTTGGCGACAGCGACTGTGAGGGCAACAAGGTTTGTCGCTCCGGCAAGTGTCAGATCGAGTGCGAAGCGGACCGCGACTGCGGCGCCGGCCTCGAGTGCGAGAACAATCGCTGCGTCGACCCCTTGGCCTGCAACTCCGATCAAGACTGCGAAGTCGGTTTCAGCTGCATCGGGGGCCGCTGCTCGGATCAGAAGGCCTATACCGAGCGCTGCGATTATCCGACCGTCCGCTTCGACTTCAATCGAGCGACGCTCCGTCCCGAGGTGCGGGATGGACTTCAGGAGGTCGTCGATTGCCTGAAGGCCAAGGGAGGCACCATTCTCATCGAGGGCCACGCCGACGAGCGCGGCACCGAAGAGTACAACCTCGCTCTGGGTGAGCGCCGCGCCCGAGCGGTCCGCGACTACCTGACCCGCCTCGGCGTCAGCGCCGCCAAGCTCCGCGTGACCTCGAAGGGTGAGGCCGAGCCCTTGGCCTACGGCAGCAACGAAGCGGCCTGGGCCAAGAACCGACGCGCCGAGTTCGAAGAGCAGTGAGGCTCGCCCCTCGGGTCACGCTGCTCGCGACGTCATTGGCTGCGAGCTGCGTGTATTCGAAGGCGGAAGGCCAGCGCCTGGAGTCCGAGGTCTACGCCCTGCAGACCCGGACCCAGGCCACCCAAGCCCAGCTCGACGCCATCCATAAAGAGCAAGAGGCCCAGCGCGGCCAGATCTCCCAGCTTCAGGAAGAGGTCGGGGACCTCAACATCGCCGCTCGACGCAACGACGCCGATTTCGGCGTGCAGCTGGAAGAGTTCCTCCAAAAGATGGCCTCGTTCGAAGGGCGGCTCGAGTCCCTCGACAGTCGGACCTCGGCGCTCGAGTCTTCGCTAAGCAAGGCCCAGGCCGAGATCGACCTCAAGCTCGAGGATCTGGCCGACAACCAAGAGAACAAGGCCTCTTCGGCCGCGGCCAAGAAACAGGATCGCTTGCTCTCCTCTCCCAAGGAGGCCCTCGCCGAGGTGGAGCGTTTGCTGTCGCGGGGTGGATCCGTTGAGGCTCGCAAGCTCCTGCGGGAGCTCGTCCTGCGGAAGGAGGGAGACGCGGGCTATCAGCGCTGGGCGCCCAAGGCCCAGTATCTGCTCGGCGAGACCTACTTCGCGCAGAAGAACTATCGGCAGGCGGCGGCGGAGTACAACAAGGTGCGCAAGGAGCATCCCCGAGCCTCGGTCATGCCCGACGCTCTGCTGAAGCTCGGCATGTGCTTCGAGCGGCTCGGACTGAAGGACGACGCAAAGCTCTTCTATGAAACGGTCACGAAGAGCTTTTCAAAGTCGGGCGCAGCCGACACGGCCCGGACTCGACTGAAGGCGCTCTGAGCCCGCGCTGCCTCTGAGGGGCGAGGTCGTCCAAGCTCACCCATCGCTCGCTGGCCCGCCTCGGCCTGGACCTGGCTTGGTCCCGGGAGCGATCCGAGAAAAGGCTGGCCTCGAAAGGTGCGAACGGCGAGCATTCTCTTCGGCCAAGGGACGGGCCGCCCTCGTTTGACCATGACACGAAGCCTGTTCGCCCTCGCGCTCATTCTGGCTCCGGATTTTGCCTGGGCTCAGGGCATCTACCCCTACGTCGAGAGCCGGAGCGCCGCTCCCTTCACCACCATCGTCCCCGGCGCCACCACCTTCGGGCCCAGCGATCTCCAGCCTATCCGCCCGGGCATCGACCAGGCGGACGAGGGCTTCGTCGAGATCTCGCTCCCCTTCACCTTCAAGTTCTTTGGCGCCTCCTACGACGAGGTCACTGTCTACGTGAACGGCGTCCTCGCCTTCGAAGACCCCGTCGAAGCACTGGGTTCGATCCTTCGGCCCGCCACCCAGATCCCCAGTCAGGACGACGAGCTGAACGGTTTCCTGGCGCCTCAATGGGAAAACTTCTTCATGGAGAGCGACAGCCTCATCGCCCATCGGACCTTCGGGGCGCCGGGCAACCGGGTCTTCGTCGTCGAATGGTCCCTGGTCGAGGTGGCAGGGATGCAAAACGCCGACGTGAGCTTTCAGGTCGAGCTCCGGGAAGCGGACCAGAGCCTGCGCGTCAACTACGGCCCCTCGGCCCTGGTCAACCAGGCTACCGCCGCCATCGAAGGCCCCAAGGGTCGAGATGGCTTCGCCTTGCTCGGCTGCACCCCCGGAGACTGCAGCTCCAGCGACTTCACGGGCGACGACGTCGTCCTCAGCCTGCCGCTCGACGTCGACCTCACCGGCCGCACCGACGCGCCCTTCGGGGCCCGTCCGGGCACCGCCTTCGACGCCACCCTGGTCATCCAGAACGGGGGTCGGACCGCTTCGCCGGGAGGCGACTGGCGCCTTTCCATCGCGCAGATCGGCACGACCACCGGTGCCCGGCAGCTGGGAAGCGGAAGCTTCGGTGCCCTGGGGCCGATCGAGCAGGTCGAGATAACCGACAGCTTCATCGTCCCATCGGACCAGGCGGTCGGTGCTTTCGAGCTCCTGCTCGAGATCGATCGCGACGACGTGATCGACGAGTTCCGAGAGGACAACAACGTCGTATTCGGGCCCAGCTTCGGCACCGGGCCGGACCTCGTCGGCGAGTTCGGGCCCTTGGTCTCCCAAGTCGGGCCTGGGGGGATGTTTCCGATCGAGCTTCGGCTCGCGTCCGAAGGGGCGCCTAGCCAGCGGGCCTTCGACGTCGACTTCCGCCTCGTCGGACCCTCGGGCAACCTGATCGCGATCCTGGATCGCGAGCGCTTCGACATACCGGATGGCGTATCGGAGCGGGTCGACGTGCAGCTCGACATTCCGGCAACGGTGCCTCTGAATCAACTCGTCCGAATAACGGCCAGCTTGGACTCCACCGCGCGGGTCACCGAGATCGACGAGCTCAACAACGAGGTCCGCAGCAGCCTCGTCTCCACCCGCCCCGCCAACCCCCGGATCCCTGCCGTCGGGGTGCAGGTCCGTCCGCCCTATTACCGCGCGGAGCCCTTTTCACTCGAGTTCAGCGTCGCCAACGGCGGACCCGCGCCGGCCCGAAACATCGACATCTGCGTCACCCTCGGCACCCGGGAGATCTTGCGGATCCCGGACCAAACCCTCCCCGCTTCGGCGCCGCCCCGGCTCTTCCGCGCCGCGCCCGTCGTGCCGCCCACCTTCTCGGTTGGCGAGGGCAACCTGGAGCTCATCATCGACGCCGACTGCGACGACGACGTCCCCACCGGCGGGCCGGACACGCCGGAGGCCCGGGATGATATCTTCACCATCCGAGACATCACCATCGAGGCCCCTTCCGCCGATCTCGAGCCGGACATCGCGGGCCAGGTCACGGTTGCCGAGGCTGGTGAGCCCATGCCTCTCCGGGTCCGGGTCCTCAATCGCGGCATCCTGGCCACCGGTCTTCAGGGGCGGGTCGAGCTCCTGGACGAGATCGGCAGTCCCGCCTCCAGCTTCGACTTCGACAGCCCGACCGACCTCCGGCCGGGTGCGGAGCGCCGCCTCGATCTGCAGGTCGAGTTGCTGCCCGAGCTGCCGAGCGGCATCTACACGCCTCGCGTCACGGTCGAGGCCACCAACGCCACCGAGCGCGAGGGCAACAATCAGGTGTCGGGCGAGGACGTTCAGGTCGACGGCTTCGGCGTCGCCCTGGTGAACACCGAACCCTTCCCCGCCATCCTCGGTCAGCCCTACAGCTTCCGCTTCGGGCTCCTGGGCGGCAGCCCCCGCAGCTTCTCGATCAGCTGGCCGAACGGAGCCCCCCCGGGGCTGCAGTTCGCCGACGGCGAGATCGAAGGAACGCCGACCGCCCTCGGCAGCTACCCCTTCGCGCTGGAGGTGGACACCGCGCTCGGCGACCTCTCGGTCTCGGGCACCATGCTCGTCCTGACTCCAGCCCTCCCACTCACCGTGGTCGACGGGGCCCTGCCTCCCGCCCTGGTCGACGAGTTCTACCGGGAGCAGATCACGATCCTGGGCGGTCGTCCGCCCTACGAGGTCACGACCGAAGCCGAGCCTCCGGGCCTCGATCTTCAGTCCGACGGCACCCTGGTCGGAAGCTGCGCTTCGCCGGCATCGAGCTTCGTGTCCATCCGAGTGGTCGACGACCGGGGCAACGAGGTCGAGGCCGACGTCGCCTTCGACTGCGTGGGCCGGGGCGGCCTTCAGATCGCCCTTCCTGCCCTCCCCGACGGCTTGGTGGACCGGCCCTACGAGGCTCAGGCCACCGTCACCGGCGGCGAAGAGCCGCTGAGCTATGACCTTCAAGGTGAGCTGCCGCCTGGCATCGACTTCGACACCTCGAACGGCCGCTTCAGCGGGACTCCGGAGCGCGCCGGAGACTATCCGATCTTCGTCGAGGTCGAGGACGCGCAGGGTCGGATCGATCGCAACCCCTTCAACCTGCGGATCTTCGAGGCGGGCTCGATCCAGATCCTCTCGCCCGGCAACGTCTTCCCCGAAGGCGAGGTCGGTCAGCCCTACCCGCCCAGCGGCGAGAGCTTTGGGATCGAGGTCACCGGTCAGACCCCCGACCGGCCTCTGATCTGGATGCTAGGGGATCCCGATTCGCTGCCCCCGGGGCTGCAGTTCGACCAGGGAGCGATCTCGGGGACACCCACCGAAGCCGGCCTGTACCCGTTTAGCGTGATCGTGACCGACGCCAGCATCGACGTCAGCCGTCGCTTCTTCGCGATCCGAATCCGAGAGGCGGGCACTCGGCCCAGCGCTTCGCGCTCGGATCCTGGGGGATGCCGGCAGCTGACGCCCTCCAGCGCTCTCGTGCTGCTCCTGTCGGCGGGCTTGGGCTGGGTTCGCCGGCGGCGGATCGCGCCGGAACCGAGGTGCGGGAGGTATGGGAGATGATGCGTCGCCGAGTGCTGGGGCTGTTGCTCTTTTTGGCCGCCTGTGAGGACGACACCGGCTTCAGCGCCGTGTCGCCGGCCTTCGTCCTCGAGCCGGCCGAGCTCGACTTCGGCACCGTGTCCTTGGGCCAAGAGGCGAGCCTCGAGGTCGAGCTGCGCAACGTCGGAAGCGCCGACGGCGAGCTGGACGGCTTCGCGCTGGAGGACGACTGCGGCGGCTGCTTCTTCTTGCGAAGCGAGCTACCGGATGGCCTCGGGGTGCAGCAAGCCGTCACGCTTCGGCTCGTCTTCCGCGCCCAGCGCGAAGAGGAAGCCACCGGTCGGCTTCGGATCCTTCCCGTCGGCGACCAGGTCACGGCGCCGGCCGTCGATCTGGTCGGCCGGGGGCGGGACGACAGCCGGCCCGACATCGAGGTCGAGCCGGCCACCGTGGACTTCGGCGGGATCGTCCCTGCCGGGGAACGAGCGGTGGACGGCTTCGTGATCCGGTCGGTCGGCGACGGCACGCTCTTGGTCGACCGCATCTTCATCGAGCCCTCGAGCGAGGTCTTTCGGATCACCACTTCGACCCCGACCCCCGGCAATCCGGGGGCCCTGGCGCCGGGGGCCGAGACCTCGGTTTCGGTCCGGGTCGACGTGCCCATGAGCGACACCTCCAGTCGCTCCGCCTCCTTGTTCATCGACACCAACGTCCTGGAGGAGAAGAACGTCCCCGGTGAGCCGGGTCGAGTGCGGGTGCCCTTGAACGCCGAAGGCAACCTGGCCCCGGTGGCCGTGATCGACGGGCCGGAGCGGATCGATCCCTTCACGTCGGTGGAGCTGTCGGGGGCCGACTCCTTCGATCCCGACATGCCGCCCGACCTGCCCCTTCGCTACACCTGGACCCTCCTCGACGTGCCGGAGGGATCGCTGGCTCGCCTTCAGAGCCGAACCGCGACCACCACGCGCTTTCTGACCGATCTGTCGGGCGAGTACGTCGTGGAGCTGGAGGTGACCGACGCCAAGGGCCTCAGCGGTCGCTCGGTCCTCCGAGTGGACGCGACGCCCGAGCAGGGGATTCGCATCGAGCTCATATGGGACCATCCGGACTCGGACGTCGACCTTCACCTCATCCGGAGCGGAGGTGACTTCTGCGACTGTCAGGCCGCACCCGGTCAGCCGAGCGACGTCCACTTCCGCTGCCGGGAACAGGAATGGTACCCGGCCTTTCCGGGCGCCAACCCTGTTCTCGACGTAGACGACGACGAGGGCTTCGGGCCCGAGGTCACCGCGCTGCCCGGCGACGGCGACGAGGACTTCATCCCCGCCGACAGCTTCGAGGTTCAGGTGCACTACTTCAACGACCGAAGGCTGATCTCCGACTTTCCGACCTCGACCTCCAACGCCACGGTCCGGGTCTTCCTGTTCGGGCAGCTGGCGGCCGAATTCGACCAGGCCCTCGACCAAACCGGCGACCTTTGGCGGGTCGGCCGGATCGAATGGCCGAGTGGGGCCATCGACGCCATTGGCGAGGTGACGGGGGGAGCCGAATGCGGCTTCTTCTGACCGCGGTCCTGGTCGTCGCCCTCCCCGCCGCGGCCAACGCCCAGTCCGAGGTCGACTTCACGGCCTACGCGATCAGCGGCCCGGCCGAAGCCGAGGCCGGCGAGGACATCATCCTGAGCCTCGAGGTGGGCTCGAGGGATCTCTCGGCCTTCGGCTACGCGGTGATCTTTCGGTCCAGCGACGAGGCGTCGACCCTGGTCGCGTCCGGCAGCCTAGATCTCGACGAGATGGTGGAGTTCTTGGACCTGCCGGTCACCGTTCCCGCCGACCTGGCGGGCCGGCAGGAGGTCCTGCTCCAGCTCGATCCAGGAAACGCGGTCGAGGAGAGCAACGAATTCGACAACGAGGTCTCCTCCGTCGACCCGCTGCGGATCCGACCGCGGCTGGGCGATCTGTTCGTGGAGCGGATTTCGGGGCCTGGCGGTCGGGTCCAGATCGGGGCCCCGCTGGAGGCGGAGGTCGAAGTTCGCAACCTGGGAACGAATCAGGTGCAAGGAAGCCTGCGCCTCGTCCTCAGCCGAGGGACGGCGCTCAGCGCCGAAGACGCGCGCCTGACCCAGCAGAGCGTCGACCTTCAGCCAGGGGCGAGCCGAATTCTGACCCTGTCTGGGCCCGTGCCGCCGGAGGTTGGGACGGGGCGGCGATTTCTCGGCGCCTTCTTCCTCCCCAGCGGCAACGGTGACCGGGATCCCTTCAACGACGTGGCGGTGGCCGAGGAAACGGTGGTCGTAGTGGCCGACGGTCTAGAGTGGGCCACGGCCTCCCTCCCCCGAGCCGTGCTCGGCTTTTCGTACTTGGCGCTGCTCGAGGCCACCGGCGGCGACGGCAGCTTCGCCTATCAGGTCGTCGACGGTGAGCTCCCGCCCGGCATCACGCTCGAGATGGGGGCCTTGTCCGGGGTCGCCGAAGCGAGCGGCACCTTCCCCGTCACTTTGGAGGTGAGCAGCGACGGGCGCAGCGTCGAGCGAAGCTTTCAGCTGGAGGTGGCGGCGGTCGACGAGGAGCTGCTCGTCGTCACCGACGAGCTGCCGGTCGGGCGCCTGCGAAGCGTGTACGAGCAGCAGCTGATCGCCACCGGGGGCGAGCCTCCCTACGTCTGGAGCTCGGTCGGCGACCCGCCGCCCGACGGTCTCAGCCTCGACGCCGATGGCCGGCTCGCCGGCACCCCGGCCCAGGTGGGCGTCTTCCCGGTCCGGTTCCGGGTCGAGGAGCGGACGGGGAGCGCGCTCGAAGTCGACCTCTTCCTGCGGATCGAGACCTCGGCCTCGATCCTCGTCGACCCCGAACCTCTTCCACTGGCGACGGCGGGGGAGACCTACGATGAGCAGATCGGGGTCACCGGCGGGAACCCGCCCTACCAGTGGCGGCTCGGCGCGACGCCGCTGCCGCCAGGGTTGACCCTGTCGTCCTCTGGTCGCCTGGAGGGGCGTCCGTCGTTGACCGGCAACTTCGTGTTCCAGGTCCAGGTCGAGGACAGCTCCAGCCCTCCCCTGACCGACCGCTCCTTGGTCTTCCTCACCGTCGAAGACGCCGCCAACTTCACCATCGTGGTGCCGAGCCCGGAGCCGGTGCAGTTCCGTAATCCCTTCGAGCGGGTCTTCGAGGCCGAGGGCGGCGTGGCGCCCTATCAATGGCGATTGGTGCCGGGAACGGTCCTTCCCGGCAACGTGGTCTTCAGCAACGGTGAGGCCGAACAAAACCAGACGAACGACGGCGTCCTGCGAGGCGCGCCGACCGGCGTCGGGGCCTATGGGCTCGGCATCCGGGTCGAGGACGCAGCAGGGCGCCGTCGCGAGGTCGGTACCGTCCTCGCGGTGCAGCGCAGCGCGCCGAACCAGGCCGAGGGTGGATGCCAAAGCGTGGGAGCTTCGGCCCCCTGGCTCTTGGTCATGCTGGCCCCCTGGATGGGGTCACGGCGTCGCCGGAGCTGAGCAGTGCGGGTCGCGGTCTTCGGAGGAGCGGGCTATTCGGGCCTGGAGCTCGCCCGGTGGTTGGTCCGCCATCCCGCCGAGCTCGTCGCCGTGAGCTCGCGACAGCACGCAGGCCTGCCGCTCCGGCAGCTCGTCCCTTCCGCGGCTGATCTTCGTTTCGAGGATCACGGAGCCCTGGAGACTCTGGACTGGGAGCTCGCCTTTCTCGCCACCCCGGCCGAGGTGAGCTTGGAGCTGGCGCCCCGGCTGCTCGCCCAGGGCCGCTCCGTGATCGATCTG
This sequence comes from uncultured Myxococcales bacterium, assembly GCA_964477875.1. Lineage (GTDB taxonomy): Bacteria > Myxococcota > Kuafuiibacteriia > Kuafuiibacteriales > Kuafuiibacteriaceae > Kuafuiihalomonas. The sequence continues at coordinate 2,388 of CAYZFR010000099.1, read as the reverse complement.
TCCGGTGCCTTTCGGCTCCCCGCCGGCGACTATCCGGCCTGGTACGGCTTCGAGCACACCGCCCCCGAGTGGCTGGAGCGGGCGGTCTACGGACTCCCCGAGCTGCTGAGCGATCCCTTGCCCCCGTCGCCGGTCCTGGTGAGCAACCCGGGCTGCTATGCCACCGCCGCTGCCCTCGCCCTCGGACCCCTGGTGGAAGCGGACGCGATCGGCGACACCGTCATGGTGGACGGCAAGAGTGGGACCACCGGCGCGGGCCGCAAGGCCAGCGAGCGTCTCCTCTTTTCCGAGGTCGCGGAGAGCGTGACCCCCTACCGGGTCGGCCATCACCAGCACACGCCGGAGATCGAGCGAACTCTGGGGCGACTGGGGCGGGCCAGGCGGATCACCTTCGCCCCCCACTTGCTTCCGATGAAGCGGGGCTTGCTGGCGACCTGTTTCGCCGAAGCCCGCGGCGACGCCGATCCGCAGGAGCTCTTGCGCGCCCGCTACGAAGGGGCGGCCCTCGTCGAGGTCGTCGACGGCCCGCCGGCGACGGGGCCGGTCCGGGACAGCGCCGCCGCTCGGGTCTACGCTCAGCGAGACCGTCGCACCGGCGCCGTGATCTGCTTTGGCGCCCTCGACAATCTGGTCAAGGGCGCGGCGGGTCAGGCGATCCAGAACCTCAATCGGATCATGGGGCTGGAGCCGTCGACGGGTCTGGAGGGGCGCCGGTGAAGCTGCCGGCAGGCTTTCAGGCCGCGGGACGCAACCTCGGGATCAAGAACCGCAAGCGAGATGCGGGGCTGATCTTGTGCCCGGCGGGGACGGAGTGGGCGGCTTTGACCACCCGCAACAAGGGCCGCGCCCCCAACATCGACCGGATCGACGGACTCCGTGCGGCGGGGGGGCCGGTTCGGGCCGTCCTCGCCCTGAGCGGAAACGCGAACGCGCTCACCGGCGCCGAAGGCGCCGAGGACGACCATCGTCTCGCGGGCTCCTTGGCCGAAGCCCTGGGCGTTCCCGCCGAGAGCGTGCTCACCGCCTACACCGGCATGATCGGCCGGCGCCTCCCGGTGGAGAAGATCGAGGGTGGTCTTGGGAAGCTCCTCGCCGACCTCGGTCCGGAGCTCTCCGACTTCGCTGACGCGATCCTGACCACCGACCGCCACTGCAAGCTGTCGGAGCGTGACTTCTTCGTGGAAGGCCAACGCGTGCGGATGGTCGGGGTGGTGAAGGGGGCGGGGATGATCGCCCCGTCGATGGCCACCATGCTCGCCTTCGTGATGACCGACGCCAAGGTGCGCGCCGAGCAGTTGAAGGTCGCCTTGACGCTGGCCAACGCCGACAGCTTCGAGATGCTCACCGTCGACGACGACATGTCGACCAACGATCTGGTGATGATGATGGCCAGCGGTCGCGAGGGGCCCGAGCTGGCGCCGGGCACGTCCGGGTGGCCGGTCTTCGTCGAACAGCTCTCCTCCATGCTGCTGGAGCAGGCCCGGTCCATCGCCAGCGATGGCGAAGGTGCGACTCGCCGCCTGGAGGTTCAGGTCGACGGAGCGCCGGATCCGCGCTCGGGACGGGCCTTCGCCCGAGGGCTCGCCGTCTCGCCCTTGGTCAAGACGGCGCTGTTCGGCAACGACCCTAACGCCGGGAGTCGGATGGTGGCCTCGGCCGGCGCGGTGGCGGCGCGGATCGACGCGCCTTTTCCGCTGGAACAAGTCCATCTGCGGATCCAGGGGGTGACGGTGGTGGAGGCGGGGGTGGTGCGCTTCATGCCGCCCCAGGAGCGAGAGCGCCTCCGCGCCGAGGTCATCGAGGCCGAGCTGACGGTGGGGACCGGACCCGGGCGGGCCCGGGCCTTCGGCTGCGATCTCAGCTACGACTACGTCAAGATCAACGCCGACTACGCCGACCAGGTCCTGCCCGGACCTCGGGATGCGCCGGCGGAGCTGGCCGAGCGCAGCCCGGAAACCAAGCGAGGCCTGCTCATAGAGGCCCTTCGCTACATCGAGGGCTTTCGAGGGATGCGGGCGGTGGTCAAGATCGGCGGCGCGGCCATGGTGGAGGCGGAGCTGGAGCGCCAGTTCGCCGAGAGCGTCCTCCTCCTCCGCAGCGTGGGCCTTCGCCCGATCGTCGTCCACGGCGGGGGACCCGAGATCTCGCGCCAGCTCGACGCTCTTCAGCAGGGGCATCGCTTCGTGGACGGGCTTCGCTTCACCGACGAGGCCTCGATGCGAACGGTCGAGATGGTCCTCAGCGGCAGCGTGAACCAGCGCCTGGTGGCGGCTTTGAACCGGGGCGGCGGCCACGCGGTGGGGTTGAGCGGCAAGGACGGCGGCTTGCTGCGAGCCGCGCCCATCGACCCGGAGCCGGTGACAGAGCTTCTCGATCACCCCATCGCCT
>CAYZFR010000098.1:1535-14435 GCA_964477875.1 uncultured Myxococcales bacterium | reverse complement strand
CAGCGGCCGATGACGCTGCTCCCGGGGTAGAGAACCGTACCTTTGCCCAGGCTCGGACCCTGTCCGTGGTTCTTGCCGACCGTGCAGCCCTGGTACAGCACCAGGTAGTCGCTGAACTCGGCCCGGGCGAGGACGACGCCCACGCTGTGGCCGACGAACATGCGGTCCGGCAGCTCGGTGTCGTAGAAACAGGTGAAGCCGTTCAGCGCCTTGTTCAGATAGAAGACCTTGGTCGCCGCCGCGGCATCATGGCTGCGTCGCCAGATCGTGTTCGAGAGGTAGTACAGGAAGATCGCGTTCTGCTCCGACTGCAGATGGTGAAAGCGATCGGGCTTCCACATCCGGACGGCGTTGATGCAGGTCCGAAGCCTCTCCAGGCTCTCGTCCAAGGCGTCGGCGACCGCCGCGCCCGGCGAACGGCCGTCGGGAAAGAAGTGTTCGAGCTGCCGGACCAGATAGTCGCGGAACTCGGCGCCGTTCATGTCGGCCAGCATCAGGCGCTCTTCCTCTGAGCCGGCTGGGCGCCGCTCCACCCCGCGCCGGCGAGGATCTCGGGGAGCGCGTCCTCAAGCCTCCGGGGCTCGATCCCGAGGGCGAAAAGCCGTCCGACATCGACCGAGGGCGCTTCGGGGGCGCCGCCGGCTTGCTCCGCCCGAAGCCGGTGGCCGGTGTGGGCCTCGAGCAACGCGAAGAGCTCGTCGTTAGGCAGGTTCCGTCCGCTGGCGACGTTGACGAGGTCCACGTCCTTTTGCGCGGTCAAGGCCACCAGCCCGCGGCAGACGTCCTCTACGTGGATGTAGTCCCGAGCCGCGTCGAGGTAGCGGCAGACCGGCTCCACCCGACCGACGACGGCGCTCCGGACCGCATCGTGGAGGAAGGTCTCACCGTCGAGTTGGTCACTGTAGACGTTGCCTAGACGGGCTACCCGACCCCCGGCCTGAAGGGTGCAGATCTCACCCAGGATCTTCGAGGCATCGAAGAGATGGCGCGGGCGGCGCACCGAAAGGGGGATCGGCGCCTCTTCCCGGCCGAGTCGGCCTCCGTCGTAGACACGAGTGCTGCTGAAGAACACGAAGTCGTCCCAGCGATGGCGATGAAGAAGCCGGCTCAACAGGCCGGCGTGGGCCTCGACGGTCGCCTCGGGCTTCTCGGCGAAGTCCTTGGTGAGGCCCACGGCGTAGAAGGTCACACCGAGCTCGGCGGGGAGGGGCTGGCCTCGAACCCAGCGGAGGACCTCGTAGCCTCGTCCCTCCAAGTGGCGGGCGAGGTGGCGGCCGACGAAGCCGCCCGCCCCCAAGACGGTGGCCTTCATGCCGCGGCGCCTCGGGGCTCGAGCACCGACACCTTGGGAAGCGGCACCACGAAGCGCCCGCCGGCCCGCTCGTATGCGCCCTGCTGGCGGCGGATCTCGCCGGCGAAGTTCCAGGCGAAGAGGATGCAATAGTCCGGGCGACGACGGCTGAGCTCCTCGGCGGGGACGATCTCGACGCCGACTCCCGGCACGAAGCGCCCCTGTTTATGGGGCGACCGGTCGGCGATGAAGTCCACGGCCTGCGCGTTCAGGCCCGCCGCGTTCAAGAGGACGGTCGCTTTGGCGGCGGCCCCGTATCCGGCCACCGAGGCGCCTTCGCGCCGAGCGCGCTCCACGAAGTCGACCAGCTCGCGCAGCGAGGAGCGCACGAGCTCGGCGAAGCGGCGAACTGCTCCTCCACCCGCCTCCTCCTCCTTCAGCAGCCTGCCCACCGAGGCGCTGGGCGTCTCGACGCCGCGGTGCCGGACGAAGATGCGAAGCGAACCGCCGTGGATCGGGACACGCTCCACGTCGATGATCTGTAGATCGTGACGCTCGAAGAGCCAGGTCACCGACCGGAGCGAGAAGTAAGCCAGGTGCTCGTGGTAGATGGTGTCGAAGGCGACCCGCTCCAGCATGTCGGTCAGATAGGGAAACTCGAGCACCGCCAGCCCGCGCCGGTCCAACAAGGCGGCGATGCCGGCCACGAAGTCGTTGATGTCGGCGACGTGGGCGAGCACGTTGTGGGCGTGCAGGATCCGGCACGTCCCCCGCTCATCCCGGATCCGCTCGGCGACGCGGCAACCGAAGAAGGCCACCTCGGTGTCGACCCCGGCCCGGCGGGCGACCTCGGCCACGTTCCGGGCCGGCTCGACGCCGAGAACGGGAATGGCGCGCTCCACGTAGTTCCGGAGCAGGTAGCCGTCGTTGCTCGCCAGCTCCACCACCAGATCGTCGGCCCCGAGCCGCTGCTCGGCGCACAGCCGAATCGCCAGATCCTTGGCGTGCTCGAGCATGGTGTCGGCGTAGCTCGAAAAGTAGCTGTAGTCGGAGAAGAGAAGCTCCGGGTCGACGGTCTCGTCGATCTGGACCAGGCTGCAGACGCCGCACTGCACGAGGTGCAGGCGATAGGCGGCGAGAACTTCGTCGGCCCGTCCAGGCAGACGGTTGGCCAGTGGCTGCCGGCCGAGGTCGAGGAGCGAGCTCAGCTCGGGGGCGCCGCAAGAGCGGCAGGCGTGGATCTTCATGAGGCCTCCTTCAGGTGCTGGCGGTACCATTCGATGGTTCGACGCATGCCCTCCTCGAGCCCGAAGCGACCGCTCCACCCCAGCTCGGTCCGGGCCCGCCGCGCGTCCAGCGTCTGCTTCCGGATCTCGGTCGAGACCTCGTTGCGAACATCCGGCTCCAGCTCGCTCCCCATCAGACGGGCGACGAGGGCGACGAGCTCGACCACCGTCACCTCGGTCTCATTCGAAAAGTTGTAGGCCCGACCGCGGAGCCCGGGCCGCTGCATCATTCGCTCGGCCAGAGTCATGTAGGCGACGGCGCCATCCTCGACGTACAGATAGTCCCGGACGAACTGACCGTCGGAGCGGACGAGGGGCCGCTCGCCACGGAGAAGGCTGCGAATGGTGCCGGGGACGATGCGGTTCCAGTTGAGATCGCCGCCGCCGAAGAAGTTGCCGCAGCGGGTGACGCAGACCGGGACCTCGAAGGTGCGGGCATAGCTCTGGGCGATGAGGTCCGCGCAGGACTTGCTCACGTCGTAGGGGAACTCGCCAGCGAGGGGCGTCGTCTCGTCGTAGGGCAGCTTTTCGGCGCTCCCGTAGGCCTTGTCCGAAGAGGCGGTCACGATCTGTCCCACCCGGGGCGAGCGGCGGCAGGCTTCGAGCAGGGCCCAAGTTCCCTCGACGTTCGACGAGAAGGTGGAGACCGGGTTTCGGTTCGCGACCGGCACCGTGGTCTGGGCGGCGAGGTGAAAGACGGTCTGTACCTCGTACTCACCGAGGTGGGCCTCCACAGCGGCCTGATCTCGAACGTCGCCGCGGACGAGGGTGACCTGGTCCCGAAGCTCGGTCGAAAGCAGAATGGACTGGGGGACCCAGTCGCGCACCAAGCAGGTTACTTGGGCGCCGGCGTCGACGAGATGGCGTACGAGCCAGGAGCCCAGAAGGCCGCTCGCTCCCGTCACGTAGACCGAGCGATCGCGCCACGCGTTCACGACCACACCTGCCAGGGCGCCCGGCCTTCGTCCCACATGCCTTCCAGCAGGCGCTTGTCCCGCAGGGTGTCCATGCACTGCCAGAAGCTCTCGTGCCGGTAGGCGGCGAGCTGACCGTCTCGGGCCAGACGCTCGAGCGCATCGACCTCCAGGCTGACGCCGTCGTGGTCGAGGTAGTCGAAGATGCCGGGCTCGAAGACGAAGAAGCCGCCGTTGATCCAGCCCTCGCCGGTCTGGGGTTTTTCGGTGAACTGGGACACCAGCGGCCCATCGAAGACCAGACCGCCGAAACGCGCCGGTGGACGGACGGCGGTGATGGTGGCGATGCGACCGTGGCTTCGGTGGAACTCGAGGAGCTTGTTCACGTCGACGTCGCACACGCCGTCGCCGTAGGTCGCGCAGAAGGTGTCGTCGCCGACTCGGTCCCCCATGCGGAGAATGCGACCGCCGGTCTGGGTGTCGAGGCCGGTGTCGACCAGGTGGACCATCCAGTCCTCCTGGTTCTCGGCCCGGGTCTGGGTCTGGCCGGAGCGCAGGTCCACGGAGATGGTTCCACTTTGGGCGTAGTGCTCCAGGAAGTAGCGCTTGATGACGTGCCCCTTATAGCCAAGGGCCACGTAGAAGTCCTTCACGCCGAAGAAGGCGTAGTGTTTCATGATGTGCCAGAGAATGGGGCGGCCCCCAATCTCGACCATGGGCTTCGGACGGACCTCGGTCTCCTCGGCGAGACGGGTTCCAAAGCCACCAGCGAGGATCACGGCTTTCATTCGGGCTCCACTTCCGAGGCGGCCGCGTCCGGAGGCCGACTCACCGCGAAACATCGGCCCGATTCGCCTCGACTTGAGTCACCTTGACTGCGGCCTGAGCCCAGACCACCGACGCGGGGTGCGGATCCTCATGGGCACCCAAGTCCGCCTCGGCGAGGGGCCGGGGGGCGCCCGTCACGTGATGGGCGTCGCCGGGGCCTGGGCCCGGGCCGGCCATCAGGTTTGCTTGCTCGCGCCGGGGGCCTGGCCCGACCGGCCGGAGGCCGTCGAGCACCTCGCGCCCAACCACACCGAGCCCGGACTGCGACTGGAGCTGGCCCTGGCGCGACGGGCGAGCGGCCGCCTCGTCCTCCGGGCGCCCGAGGTGGGCTACGTCCGTCTGTCGGCCAGCAGCTCGGCCCTCCCTCTCGCCCTGGCGGCGGCCCGCGTCCCCCTGTGGCTGGAGCTCAACGGCGCCATCCTCGACGAGCTGCGGGCCCGAGGCCGCGGCCCCACCCGGGTCGACATGGTGCGACGCAGCCTGGGTCGGGTGGTGGCCCTGGCCCGAGGCCTGGTGGCGGTCGAACCGAGCATCGCCGAGCATGCGCGCCGGGAGCTCGGAGCCAAGCGGGTGTTCGTGGTCGGGAACGGCGTCGAGCTCGGGGTGGCGAAGCCCGGCGATCGCCAGGAAGCTCGTCGCCGCCTGGGCGTCGAGCTCGGCGCCCGGGTGGTGGGCTTCGCCGGCACCCTTTCCCCCGAGATCCGGCTCGACCTCGTCCTCCCACTCTTGGAGCGGCTGGACCTGATCCTTCTCGTGGCCGGGGACGGACCCCGGTCCGACGAGCTGAAGGATCATCCCCGGGTGTGCTGGGTGGGCCGGGTGGACCACGCCCGGGCGATCGACGTGCTCCGGGCCTGCGACGTGTGCCTCGGACTTCGGGAGGGTTGGGCGGGCATGCGCCCCTTGGAGAGCCTCGCCGTGGGCCGGCGGGTCGCGCTGTGGGGCGCCCGCGGGAGCGAGCGGCTCCGCAGGCTGAGCGCCGAGCTCCCCGATTTTCTGTACGTCGGAAGCGACCGGGAAAGCTTCGAGACCGCCCTCGTCGAAGCCCTGGACGCCGAGGCGCGACTCGGTCCGCCCTCCGGGGCCGCGCTGGCCGAGCTTCGTCGTCGCCTCGGCTGGGACGAGACGGCCCGGCGACTGATCGAGCTGTTCAGGGACGGGTGAGCCCGTGGTCGAAGAGCTCGCTCACGAAGGCCGAGTGCTTCGACGCGGCGACCTCTGCCCAGGGTCCCGACCGCGTGATGCCCTCGTCCTCCAGGACGTGAAGGCGCCCTCCAAGGGCCCGCACGTCCCGGGGGTCGTGGGTGACGACGATGCTCGGCTGGGCTCGGAGCTGCTCGACCAAAAAGCCCCGGGTGCGGCGCCGAGCGCCGGCGTCCAGCGCCGACATGGGCTCGTCCATCAGCAGCAGCCGGGGACGTCCGACCGAGAGCGCCCGGGCCAAGGCCACCCGCTGCTGCTCGCCGCCGGACAGGCTGTCGGGCCGGCGGTCGGCAAGGTGGGCGATCTCGAGGCGCTCCATCAGCGCGTCCACGCCTTCGCCCCGGCGCTGGGCGAAGGCGACGTTGTCGCGGACGCTCAGATGAGGGAACAGGGCGTAGCCCTGAGGGACGTAGCCGACCCCTCGCTGGTGGGGGGGGACGTCGATCCCGGCCTCGGCGTCGAAGATCCTCCGCCCTTCGAGCTCGACCCAGCCCGCCCGGGGCGACACGAAGCCCGCCAGTACCCTGAGGAAGGTCGTCTTGCCGGCCCCGTTGGGTCCGACGAGGATGTCCGGCTCCTCGTCGCCCTCCCCTCTCCACCGCCAGCGCCGAGAGCCGAGCTGCACTTCGACGTCGATCCGCCAGCTCATGCCCGCCTCCCGGTCCCCGCCACCAGCAGGGCCGCCAGCGCCAGAAGGAGCAGCGCCATCGACGCCGCCTCGGTCACGTCCCGCTCCAGAGCCCCGTAGATGAGCAGGGGCAGGGTCTGGGTCCGACCCGCCGCGTTACCAGCGAACATCAAGGTGGCGCCGAACTCGCCCAGGGCCCGAGCGGCGGCGAGGCTGAGTCCGGACGCGAGCCCGGGGAAAGCGAGCGGAAGCCCCACCCGCCAGAAACTCCCCCAGGGCGTGGCGCCAAGACTGCGGGCGACAAAGAGCAGCTCCGGGTCCAGCCGGCGAAAGCTCGTCAAGGCCGCCTGCACATAGAAGGGGGTGGCGACCACGATCTGAACCAGCACCACCGCCCCGGTCGTGAAGGGCAGGCGGAGACCGAGCTCGGCCAAGACCGGCCCTAGCAAGCCTTGGGCTCCGAAGGCGCTCAGCATCGCCACCCCGAGGACGGCCGGCGGCATGACGATCGGCACGACCAACAGCCGCTCCAGCCACGGCCGGGGACGCCTCATGGCAAGGGCCCAGGCCAAGGAGGTCCCCCCCGTCACGACGAAGAGGAGGCTCGAGAGGGTCGTACCGAGGCTGAGGCCGAGGGCCTGCAGAAAGGCGGGCTGGATCAGGGCGGCGCCGATCTCGGAGGGGCGGGCCGCGAAGACCAGGCCCAGAAGCGGAAGGGCCAGCAAGACGAGCAACAGACCCGCGAGCAGCGTGGGGAGCAGCCGGCTCACGGCAGCAGGAAGCCTCGCTGGAGAAGACGGGCCCTTCCCCGCGGGCCTTCCAGCCAATCGAGCAAGCGCTCCCCGGCCGCGCTCGCCACCCCGGCCGCGTAGACCGCGACCGGATTCAGCGCGTCGTCGATGAAGACGGCCCGCATCCCGTCTCCCCGCGCTTCGGTGACGTAGACCAGGGCGGCGCCCGCCTCCCCCAGGGCGACCTTGGCCCGAACCAAGCGAACGTTCTTCTCCCGAGAGACGACGTGGGCGCGAACCTTGGCCGTCCATTCCGGTCCGAAGCGCTCCCCCGCCCGGCGGAGCAGCTGGCCGGCATGATGCCCCACCGGAACCTCCGGCGTCCCGAGGACGATGCGCTCGGCCGAGGCGAGGTCCCGAAGCCGCCGTAGCGGTGAGTCGGCCGGCACGAGGATCGCCAGCCGATTTCGCGCTACCCGACGGGGCGCCTCGCAGCGGCCATCGGCATGAAGCCGGGCCACGTGCTCGGGGTGGGCGGAAAGAAAGAGATCGAAGGGAGCGCCCGCCTCGGCCTGAAGCCGGAGGGTCTGGCTGCCGGCAAAGACCGTCCTGATCTTGGTACCGGGATGGGCCGCTTCGTAGTCCGCAGCCACGTCCTCGACGACCTCCCGCAGGGAAGCGGCGGCGAACACCGACACCACATCGCCCGCCTCGCTACATCCGGCGACGCAGAAGACGCCCACCAGGGCCCAGGCCCGCATGGCCCCAAGGCATCGGCCATCCCCGACACCCCGGCAAGCGCAAGTTCAGGAACGGACGCCGCGGCCGCGGGCGGAGCTTTGATAGGACCAAGGAAGGCGCCTGACCGCCCGGGCCCAAGGGTCGGGGTCGACGTCGTCGGGGACGACGATGGCGTCGACGCCGCAGCGGAAGAGATAGCCGGCCTGGTCGGGCAGCATCGGGCCGTCGACGCTGATGGCGCCGGTGAAGCGATAGCGTGTCCGGAGCAGTCGAGCCTGAGAGAAGACCCGGCCGTCGGCGAAGCGCTCGACGCTGAGCTCGAGTCGGACCAGGTCCGGGGGAAGGCCGTCGAGCGGATCCTCGGGCCTCACGATCAGACCGCCGACCCGCGCCGCATCTTCGGAGCTCATCTCCAGCCAGCGTCCCGCCGGCACCAGGATGAGGCCGTCCGGGGGTATCGGCTCGTCGCCGGCAACCCGGCGGGCCGGGTCTCGGGCCAAGCCATCAAGCGTGAACAGCGCCATAGACACCCTCCTTGAAGGGCTCGAGCCCGACCCGGTCCACCGTTTCGGGGAGCGACTCGCCGTCTTGCCGCTGCCGGACCCAGACGTCGACGATGGCGTCGATCGCAGCCGGGACCTCTTCGGCGGACACGGCCCGGCCGAGCACCTTGGCCAGGGCCGCTTGCTCGTCGTGGCGACCGCCGATGGCGAGCTGGTAGACCTCCTCTCCTCGCTTGTCGATCCCCAGGATCCCGATGTGTCCCACGTGGTGGTGGCCGCAGGCGTTGATGCAGCCCGAGATCTTGATGTTCAGCGGGCCGAGCTCGGCTTCCCGCGCCTCGTCGAAGCGCTCCGAGATCGACTGGGCGATCGGGATCGAGCGGGCGTTGGCCAAGGTGCAGTAGTCCATCCCTGGGCAGGCGATGATGTCGCTCGCGTGGTCGAGGTTCGCGGTGCCGAGCTTTGCATCGACCAGAGCCCGGTGGAGGGCGGGGAGGTCCCGCCGCTTCACGTGGGGGATGACGAGGTTTTGCTGGTGGGTCACACGGACCTCGCCCACGCCGAAACGCTCGGCCAGCTCGGCCACCGCCTCCATCTGCTCGGCGCTGGCGTCGCCGGGAATGCCGCCCCGAGGCTTCAAGGAGACGACGGCGTTGGCGTAGACCGCCCGCCGGTGGGGGACGACGTTGGTCCGTCGCCAGCGCTCGAAGCCCGCCACGGGCTGGACCTCTGCCCTCTCCTCGGCCGGCGGCAGGTCGAGCTCGAAGAATCGGGCCACGCGGTCCCACTCGGCGGCGGGCACATCGACCGGCCCCGGCTCGGCCAGGATCTGCTGCCACTCCCGCTCCACCTCGTCGGTGAAGGCCGCGGCGCCGAGGGACTGGACCAGGATCTTGATGCGGGCCTTGTACTTGTTGTCGCGCCTTCCGAAGCGGTTGTAGACCCGCAGGATCGCGTCCAAGTAGGACAACAGCCGCGCCCGAGGGAGGAAGGGTCGGATGCGCTCGGCCAGCACCGGGGTGCGGCCCTGACCTCCGCCCACCCAGACCTCGAAGCCCTCTCCGCGCTCTCGATCCTGGACCACCCGAAGACCGATGTCGTGGACCGCGATTGCGGCCCGATCGTGGGGGCTCGCCGTCACCGCGATCTTGAACTTCCGGGGCAAGAAGGCGAACTCGGGATGGAAGGTCGACCACTGCCGAATGATCTCGCAGGCGACCCGAGGGTCCTCGACCTCGTCCGCGGCGGCGCCCGCGAAGGGGTCGGTGGTGACGTTCCGGACGCAGTTGCCGCTCGTTTGAATGGCGTGCATCTCGATCTCGGCCAGATCGGCGAGGAGATCAGGCGTCTCGACGAGCTTCGGCCAGTTGAACTGAATGTTCTGCCGGGTCGTGAAGTGGCCGTACCCCTTGTCGTACTTTCGCGAGATGACGGCCATGGCTCGAAGCTGAGTCGAGGACAAGGTGCCGTAGGGGATCGCGACCCGGAGCATGTAGCCATGCAGCTGCAGGTAGAGACCGTTCATGAGGCGCAGAGGCCGGAACTCCTCCTCGGTCAGCGCGCCGGAGAGGCGGCGCCGGACCTGGTCCCGAAACTCCTCCACGCGGGCCCTGACCATCTCCTGGTCGATTTCGTCGTACTGGTACATCTTCAGATCTCCATGTCGTCGGGTCGCGCGAGGTCGAACCGAACGGTGGGCCCGAGCGCCCGCAGACGCTCGCGGCGTCGCTTCGGCACGGGGCGACCGTCGCGGACGTCCACATCGATGCTGTGGACGTCGACGACGAGGTTGGCAGCGAGGTCGGCGCGCCCTTCGGCGAGCGCCTCTTCCAGCGCCTCTTGCTCCAGGGGCGTGGCCTCGCGAATGTGTTCGACCCAGTCGCCGTCGCGCCAGAACACGACGAGGCCGTCGCTGAGTCGTTGGGCGGTCACGACGTGGCGCATACAGTGGTCTCCAATGGGGCCGGGAGCTCTGCGCCCAGGCGCGCGGCGAGGGCGACGGTCGGGCCGACGGTCAAGGTGACGGGGGCGCCGCCGGGATCGAAGCCCTCACGACCCAGCTCGGCGAGGGGACCAACCCAGCGCCGCTCGGCCGGGGTGCCGGCGCCGGCCACGAGGGCCGCGCCGGTGTCCGGGGCCCATCCTGCCCCGAGCAGGACCCCGGCGACGGCGGCCCGGGTGCGATGGGCCATCAAGACGACCACCGTCACCCCATGGGGGGGCAGCCTCGAGAGCAAAGGCGCGAAGGCGGACTCGGCGTGGCCGCTCACGGTAACGAAAGCGGCGGCCAGTCCGCGGTGGGTGACCGGGACCCCGGCCGTAGCTGGGGCCATGACCGCGGAACTGACGCCGGGGACCAGCTCCCAGGCCACCGCCGCTTCGGCGAGGGCCAGAGCCTCTTCCCCGCCCCGGCCGAGCACGAAGGGGTCCCCGCACTTGAGGCGCGCCACCCGCTTGCCCTCCCGAGCGTGCCGGATGAGGAGGCCGTTGATCGTCTCCTGCTTCATGGCGTGGCGGCCGGCTCGCTTGCCGACGTAGAAGCGCTGAGCCCGCTCGGCGTGCTCCAGCACCGCGGGATCGAGGAGCGCATCGTAGAGGACGAGATCGGCGCGGCGCAGCCGGTCGACCGCCTTGAGGCTCAACAGCTCTGGGTCGCCCGGGCCGGCGCCGACCAGCGAGACGAGGCCGCTCACGACCGGCCCCCTGCGGCGTACATTTCGTTGAGCGCCCTGAGGAGAGCCGGCCGCCGCTCCGCGAAGGGCAAGCCGCTTTGCTTCCAGCGCGGTCGAAGGGCCTCCGCGGTCTCGACCCAGGCTTCGAGCTCGTCGGGAAGCAGCCGCTCCAAGGCGCGCCGAAAGAGGGCGGTCAGTGCGGGCGCCCGACCGTTGCTGGAGATCGACAGGGTCATGCCGGCGCGGCGGATGACGCTGCCCAGGTAGAGGTCGGCCGACTTCACGTCGTCGACCGCGTTCACGAACAGGCGCCGCTCCGCCGCCGCCCTGGACACCGCTCGGTTCACGTCGGGGGGCGCCGCCGCGACGACGTACCAGGCGTCGTCGAGATCCGAGGGCTGGAAGGGCTTTTCGATCCGTTCCACCGGCTGGGCGCGGACGTCCTCGGAAAAAGCGGGGGAGACGACCCGGACCCTGGCGCCGGCCTGGACCAGGGCCGGGATCTTCTCGGCCGCCATCGCGCCGCCGCCCACCACCAGCGCCTGACGGTCGCACAGCTTGAGAAAGACGGGGAAGACGTCGTTGACGCAGGCGCCATCCACGCACCGAGGGCAGCGCCCCTTGGATGGGCAGCTCATGCCTTCACCTCGCCCGGCCGAACCAGGCGGCCGGCGCTGTCCCAGTGCAGGCCGCACTCCCGCTTCTCGTGGCCGCGCCAGCGGCCGGACCTGGGATCCTCGTCGGACCTGACCCGGCTCGTGCAGGGCCAGCAGCCGATGCTGGGGTACCCGTCGTCGAACATCGGATTGTAGGGGACGTCGTTCGCTCGAATGTAGTCTCGGACCTGTTCCGCCGACCAGTCGGCGAGGGGGCTGATCTTGACCACGCCGAAGCGTTGCTCCCGGCCGATCTTGGGGGTCTCGGCGCGCTCGGGGGTCTGCGCCCGGCGGACGCCGGTCATCCAAGCCCGGGCCGAGCCGAGGAGCTGGCGGAGCGGCTCCACTTTTCGGACCTCGCAGCAGCGGTCGGGGGCCCGCTCCCAGAGGGCCTCACCGTGCTGCGCGGCCTGCTGGGCGAGACTCAGACGAGGTCGGATCGCCTCGATACGCAGGCCGTAGCGGGCCTCCAGCCGCCGCCAGGCGGCGTGGGTCTGTTGGAAGAACAAGCCGGTATCGAGGGTGGCGATGCGGATGGGGAGACCCAGCCGCCCCACCATGTCGACGAGGACGCTCCCCTCCAGGCCGAAGGCGGTGGTCAGGACGAGGTCCTCGCCGAAGGCCTCGTAGGCCGCCTGGAGGAACGTAGCGGGCCGGGCCTCCTGCAGGACCTGGTCGGCGAAGGCGGCGCCCCGGGAGAAGGGGCTGGCCGCCGGATGCTTCTGAGATTCGAGGATGCTAAGCATGAGGGGCTCGCGTCGCCGTCCGTCATAGCAGACTGTCTGCTCAAGAAAACGTTTTTCGTGTCATGGCAGATTTATCTGCCATCACATACGCCGCGAGCCTTTGCACGATGCGTGAATCAGGAGAAACCCAGGGTTCCGAGATCTCCAAAGCGGTGGCCGAGAACCTGCGCCGGATCCGAGCCGAGCGGAGTCTGTCCTTGAGTCAGCTGGCCGAAGTCTCCGGCGTGAGCCGGGCGATGCTGAATCAGATCGAGCGGGAGAAGAGCGCCCCCACCATCAACGTGGTCTTCAAGATCACCACCGCCCTCGGCCTGCCCTTCTCGGCCCTGCTGAGCGTTCGAGAGGCGGAGCGCGCGACCGTCCTCCCCGCCGGCCGCTCCTGGCAGCTCCGCTCTCAGGACGGGAGCTTCAGCTCTCGGGCGCTCTTCCCGCTGGAAGGTCCACGCACGACCGAGTTCTACGAGCTCCGCGTGGCCCCCGGCGCCGTGGAGCGCGCCGATCCCCATCGCCCCGGAACCCGGGAGAACATCGTCGTCACCGAAGGTCACCTCCGCGTCGACGTCGGCGAAGACTCGTTCCAGCTCGGCCCCGGCGACGCCATCGTCTTCGGCGCGGACTGTCCCCACGCCTACATCAACGAGTCCGAGGCCTCGGTCCTCGCCTACCTCGTCATGACCTACGCCTGATCAGCCCGGACCGGG